>NZ_JBPXMB010000053.1:0-32952 GCF_051918945.1 Streptosporangium sp. LJ11 | reverse complement strand
GTGGTGGCGTAGACGAGCTGCTTGCCCTCGTAGGGGGCGACGGTGAAGTCCTTGAGCGAGACCCAGCCCGACTTCGGGTTCGCCAGCACGCCGGTGGAGTTCCACCGGTAGGTCGACGGGAGGTTGCACATACCGGTCGGCGTCGGGGTCGGCGTCGGGTTCGTTCCGCCGACCTGGACGAACTGCCACTGCTGGTTGTTGCCGCCCCAGTCGTCGTACTGGACGATGTTGGCGCCGTCGGCGGTGGAGGCGCCCTGGACCTCCAGGGCCTTGTTGCTGTTGCGGTTGATCAGGCGGACGTAACCGCCCGACGAGTCGGCCAGGCGCCACTGCTGGTTGGTGCCGTTGAGGTCGGACCACTGGACGACGGCGCCGCCGTTGGCGGTGGAGAAGCCGCTGACGTCCAGGACCTTGCCGGAGTGGCGGGACTTGACGCGGTAGTAGCCGCCGCCGGAGTCGACGAACTGCCACTGCTGCTGGTTGCCGTTGTTGCGCGTCCACTGGGTGATACGGGCGCCGTCGTTGGTGGCCAGGTTGTAGACGTCCAGGGCCTTGCCGCTGGTGCGGTTGACCAGGACGTACCAGGCGTTGGTGTCGACGGTCGCCGCGGTGGCGGAGGAGGTGGCCACGGTGAGCAGGGCGCCGGTGAGCACGAACGCCGCCATGGCTGCGATCAACACGCGCAGGCGATTTCGCCTGATAGGGCGCATGGTTCTCCCTTCAAGAACTTGTTAGCGTTAACATGACGATCATGAAGCTGCCCGGAAGGTGGCGCACTGCCGGTCCGCGGCGCTCGACGGGGCACTGATCGGGCCGACGCGCGGTACGTGGCCCCGGCGCGGCGGCCGGGGGGCCGTAAGGCCGTGGGAGCGGAACGACGACCGCTTCCCGCCGGCGGGCCCCGCGACCCGGTGAGGGGAGGTGCGTCCGATGCTTCTGGGCCGGCCGGAGGCCAGGTCGCGGCCGCCAGAAGTTGTTACCGCTAACATTCGAGGTTCGAGATCTTCATGGCTTGCTCCTCAGGGGGGTGATGTCGCGGAGTACATCCGACTGACCGGCCGGAGTCAACGAGTCGCGGTCCTCGCTGACCTGCGCATTGCCCTCGGCACGCTCCCCTGCCTGGACGTTCGTCCGGAGGGAGATCACCTAACGGCGCCTGCGCAAGTGAAAGTTTCACAGAAGTTACGACTTGGCAACCATAAACTTCGGGCCGAATCCAACGAATGTTCATAGCCAGGCTGTCAGATGCGGTGGCCTTCCTCCCGATCGACTCCCGGACCCGTCGGACCGGCGATCGGTCCGCCACGCGAGGTGAAGCGCCCGTGACGGCCGGGAGCAGCGAGAACGGTCATGATCGGGGAACGTGCGGCATCCCGGTACGCTCGCGATACGCCCCCGCCGAGGGGCCTCCGCCACCGGCCCGGCAGCGGCCGAGCGGGTCGAGACGGACAGTACGACGGCCGCCGTGGCGATCGGCGTGGTCCGGAAAACCGCTCCGGTGGAGGCGGGTCGAACCGGTCGCGGAGCCCGTCGTCCGCGACCGCGCGGCGGCTTTCGGGGGCGCCGAAAACTTTTCTTGATCTTGTGTAAGTTTCTGGCACGTGAACGGATTGACACCGCCGTGACGCGAACCTAGCGTTGATCGCGACGATGTTAGCGCAAACAACGACGTTGAAACGATCTTCATCGCCTTCCGGTCTTCGCGCCGGCAGGCGATTCTCTGTTCTCGAAGGAGAGTCGCTCGCCATGACCTGGCCGGTCCGTGCCTCGCCGCGGGTGGATGTCGCCCCAGGGTTCGTACGGACCCCGGATCCTTGAGAGGGCGAAGGCTCCGGGATGTGCTTCGCCGCGACCGGTGGCCGGAGGCGGCGAAGCACATGTGGATCAGGTCCGCGACAGGTCGCCGGCCGTCATACGCCCGTGATGGTCCACTGGTTGTTGGTGCTGCTGTTCGGAGTCCACATGGCCACGGTGGAACCGGCGGTGCTGTTGCCCATGCCGTCCAGGGCCGTGCCGGTGCCGCGGTTGATGATCTGGTTGCGGCCGTTGCCCACGCTGTTGAGGCGCCACTGCTGGTTGTTGCTGCCGTTCCAGGCCGCCTGCCGGGCGACGGCACCGTTGGCGGTGTTGCCCCAGCTGTCGATGACCATGCCGTTGGTGCGGTTGACGATGCGGTAC
This sequence comes from Streptosporangium sp. LJ11, assembly GCF_051918945.1. NCBI lineage: Bacteria > Bacillati > Actinomycetota > Actinomycetes > Streptosporangiales > Streptosporangiaceae > Streptosporangium > Streptosporangium sp. LJ11. Next base: position 30,774 of record NZ_JBPXMB010000053.1, on the reverse strand, counting down.
CAGCCGCCGCCCAGGTCGACGAGCTGCCAATGCAGGTTGGTGCTGCCGTCGTTGCTGTTCCACTGCTTGAGGTTCGACCCGGAGGCGACGTTGCCGCCGCTGTCCAGGGCCAGGCCGGTGGTCCCGTTGGTGATCCGCGCATAGGTGGGCTGCTGCGGTGTGCCGGTTCCGGTCAGGCGGTACGTGTGGCCCGCCTGACCGGTCAGCGCGATGACGTCGGACTCGGGCTTGGTGACGGTGACGGCGGCGCCGCTGCCGGTGTCGACCACCTGGTAGGTGCCGGTGAAGATCCGGTTGCGGACGTTGACGGTCCCGTCGCGGTCGAACTTGACGAGGATCTCGGTGGCCGTGCCGGAGCTCCACGTCGTGTCCACGGTGTAGCCGCCGCGTCCCCGCAGGCCCTGCACCTTCCCGGCAGGCCAGGCGGACGGCAGCGCCGGGAGCACGTGCAGCTCGCCGTTGTGGCTCTGCAGGAGCATCTCCGCGATGCCGGAGGTGGCGCCGAAGTTGCCGTCGATCTGGAACGGCGGGTGCAGGTCGAACATGTTCGGCGCGAGCCGGGCCGTCGTCACCAGGAGACGGATGAGGGTGTGCGCGCGGGCGCCCTCCTCCATCCGCGCCCAGTAGTTGATCTTCCAGGCGAGTGACCAGCCGGTCCCGTCATCGCCGCGCAGTTCGAGGGTGCGCCGCGCGGCGGTGTACAGCGCCGGGGTGCCGCGCTTGGTGATCTGGTTGCTGGGGTGCAGGCCGTAGAGGTGGGAGACGTGCCGGTGGGCGGGCTCGGTCTCGATCCAGTCGTACAGCCACTCCTGGATGTTGCCGCGCGAGCCGGTCTTCATCGGAGGGAGCCGGTCCCGGGCGGACAGGACCCGGGTTCGGAAGTCGGAGTCGACGCCGAGCGCCTGGGAGGCCTTGGCGCAGCCGTTGAACAGGTCGCGCAGGATCTGGTTGTCCATCGTGGGGCCGGCGCAGACGCTGACGCCGCTGTGGTGGGCCAGCTCCGGGGAGTTCGACGGGTTCGTGACCAGGAACCCGAGGCTCGGTTCCTGCACGAGGGTGTCGAGGAAGAACTGCGCGGCGCCCTTCATCGCGGGGTAGTACTGCTGGAGGAACGCGAGGTCGCCGGTGAAGGTGTAGTGCTCCCAGATCAGGGTGGCCAGCCACGCGCCGCCGGTCTGCCACATGCCCCAGAACGCGCCGTCGACGACGGAGGTGGCCCGCCAGGCGTCGGTGTTGTGGTGGGCCACCCAGCCGCCCGCGTTGTACTGGACCTGGGCCGTACGGGCGCCGGTGACCGTCAGATCGTTGATCATCGCGAACACCGGCTCGAAGCACTCCGACAGGTTCGTCGTGTCGGCCGGCCAGTAGTTCATCGGCAGGTTGGCGTTGATGGTGTACTTCGAGTCCCAGGACGGCGCCAGCGAGTCGTTCCAGATGCCCTGCAGGTTGGCCGGCTGGGTGCCGGGCCGGGAGGAGGAGATCAGCAGGTAGCGGCCGAACTGGAACAGCAGCACCGAGAACTGCGGGTCGTTGACGCTGTTGTGCTGCGCGATCCGCACGTCGGTCGGCTGGTCGGCCGCCGAGGTGCGGCCGAGATCGAGCGTCGTGCGCCCGAACAGCCGCTGGTAGTCGGCGACGTGCCGGGCGCGCAGGTCGGCGAAGGTCCTGGCGGCGGCGGCGTTGAGATGCTGCCGCGCGATGCCCTGGTAGTCGCCGCTGACGTCGCGGAAGTTGCGGTAGCTGGAGCCGATCGAGATCAGCACCGTCACGCTGTTCGCGGCCGTCACCTGCAGGGTGCCGTTGGAGCTGCTGACGGTGCCGCCCTCGATGACGGCCTTGGCCAGGCCCTGGAACCGGACCGCGCCGGTCTTGCCCTCCATGTTGCCCGAGACGCCGTTGAGCGCCACGGTCGTGCCGTCCGGGCTGGATCGCGTCGTCTGCTGGGGGCTGTCGAACGTCGCGGAGAACGTGATCGAGCCGCCCCTGTCGGCGGTCAGGCGCATGACGATCACCTGATCCGGCGCGCTCGCGAACGTCTCGCGCTGGTAGCGCACGCCGTTCTTCAGGTACGACACCGTCGTGGTGGCCGTGGTCAGGTCCAGGTAGCGGTTGTACTCCGAGACCCCGGAGGTGTTGCCGAAGTTGAGTCGCAGGTTGCCGACGGTCTGGTAGGCCAGCTGGCCCGCGGGGCTGCCGAGCATGTTCTGGTCGATCAGGGTCTGGGCCTGGCTCCACTGGTTCTGGAAGACCAGCTGCCGGATCTGCCCGAGCGCCCCCGCGCCCCGGGTGTTGCTCTGGTCGTAGGGGCCGCCGGCCCAGACGGTGTCCTCGTTCAGCTGCAGCCGCTCGATGTCGACGTTGCCGAACACCATGGCGCCCAGGCGGCCGTTGCCGATCGGGAGAGCGCGCAGCCAGTCGGTGCCGGCACTCTCGTCGTACCACAGCGCCAGATCGCCTGCGGCGGTCACCGCCGCGGGGGGCGCCGAGGCGGCTCTGGCGGCCGCCGTCCACTGCAGGGGTAACAGCATGGAGCCGGCTCCGGCTGCTCCGATCTGCATCAGTCGCCGGCGTGACAGGTGGTTCTCGTCGGACATGTCGTTCCAATCGGTAGGGGGTGTGGCGGTTGGAAATGCCATGGCGGAGGAACGGGAGGGGTGCCTGAGGCGGGTTACTCCTGGACTTTGCCTCCGGTGAGACGGGACAGGATGAGGGCGATGAGGATGATGGCGCCGTTGAGGGCCTGGATCCACTGGGCGGGCACGCCGGCCAGGGTGAGGACGTTCTGGATCATGTAGAGGAGCAGGATGCCGGTGAACGCGCCGAACATGGTGCCCTTGCCGCCGTTGAGGCTGACGCCCCCGATGACGGCCGCGGCGAACACGGTGAAGATGGCGCCGTCGCCCTGGGCGGCGGCCACCGAGGCGAGGCGTCCCGACAGCAGCAGGCCTCCGAGGGCGGCGAGCAGGCTGGCGCCCACCAGGGCGGTCCACAGCACCCGGCCGGTGCGGATGCCGGCGGCCCTGGCGGCGTCCACGTTGCCGCCGATGGCGTACAGGGCGCGGCCGTAGCGGGTGAAGCCGAGCAGCACGATGCCGGCGGCGAACAGCAGCAGGCACAGCCAGATCGAGGCGGGCACGCCGAGCCACAGGGCCGAGCCGAGGTAGAGCATCGACGGCGGCAGGTTGAAGAAGGTCTGGCCGCCGGAGATGCCGGTGAGCAGGCCGCGCAGCACGATCAGCATGCCGAGGGTGACGATGAAGCCGTTGAGACCGAACCGCACGATCAACAGCGCGTTGATCGCGCCGATCAGCGCGCCGACGGCCAGGGTGACCGGGATCGCCCAGACGCCCGACAGCACGCCCAGCCCGGCGCCCGAGCCGACGGCGACGGTCAGCCAGGCGGCCACGCCCGGCGCGAGGCCGAACGTCGACTCCAGAGAGAGGTCCATCTTGCCGGCGACCAGGACGAGCGTCTGCGCCATGACCAGCAGCGAGATCTCCGACATGGTCTGCAGGATGTTGATCAGGTTGTCACCCTGCAGGAAGATCGGGTGGACGATCTGGCCGACGACGGCGATCACGATGATCGCGGGGATCAGCGCGAGGTCGCGCAGCCGGGCGAGTCGCACCCGTGGCCGTTCCTGCCGGGGGGCGTCGCTCTCCGGGGCGGGCGTACGGGTCTTCTCAGGCGTCGAGGGCATCGAGCCGGACTCCTTCCATGGCCGCCACCACGTCGTGGTCGTGCCATCCGGCGGCCATCTCCGCGACGAGACGGCCCTGGAACATCACCAGCAGCCGGTCGCACAGCCGCAGGTCGTCGAGTTCGTCGGAGGCGATCAACACGCCGCTCCCTTTCGCGGCCGTCTCCTCGACCTTGCCGAGCAGGAACTCCTTGGACCTCACGTCCACCCCGGCGGTGGGGGTGATCAGCACGAGCAGCCGGGGGTCGGAGGCCAGCGCCCTGGCCATGACGACCTTCTGCTGGTTGCCGCCGGACAGGCCCATCACGGGCAGGCCGGGGCCGGGGGTCTTGATCGCCAGTTTGGTGATCAGGATATTGGCCAGCCGGTCACGCCGGCGGCCGTTGATCAGGCCGGCCTCGCCGAGCCGTTCGGGAACGGTCATGGTGGCGTTGTCGGCGATCGACATCATCGAGACGAACCCCTGGTGATGCCGGTCGCGGGGGACGAAGCCGACACCCGCGGCGAGCGCGTCGGGCACGCTGCCGGGGCGGGGGCGGCGGCCGCCGACCTCGATCGCGCCCGAATCGGCCGCGCGCAGCCCGGCGACGGTCTCGGCCAGTTCGGTCCGGCCGCTGGCGGCCGCGCCCGCCAGGCCGACGATCTCGCCGGCCCGGACGTCGAAGTCGATCTCCCGGTAGGCGTCGCCGTACGACAGGTCGCGCACGCCGAGCACCACGCCGGCGTCGGCGGGCACGGACGCCCGGGAGAACGCGGAGGCCAGGCCGGTGGCCTCTCCCGTCATCGCCGCCACCAGCTCGGCGTGCGTCAGGTCGGCCACCGGGGTGGTCAGGATGTGCCGGGCGTCGCGGAAGACCGTGACCGTGTCGCAGATCTCGTAGATCTCCTGCAGGTGGTGGCTGATGAACAGGAAGGTCACCCCCTGTTCCTGCAGGGCGCGGATGCGGGTGAACAGCCGGGCGATGGCGGCGGCGTCGAGCTGGGCGGTCGGTTCGTCGAGGATGATGAACCGGGCGCCGAAGGACAGCGCACGGGCGATCTCCACGAACTGCCGCTGCTCGACGTCCAGCTCGCCGGCCGGCAGGCGTACGTCGACGTCCACCGACCAGGTGGCGAGCAACGTGGCCGCCTTGTGCCGCAGCGCGCCCCAGCGGACCAGCCCGAACCGGTTCAGGTCGTGGCGGTGCAGGTAGAGGTTCTCCGCCACGGTCAGCTCGGGGATGATCGTGGACTTCTGGTAGACGCAGGCCACCCGCCGCCGCCAGGCGTCGCGGTCGGCGAGGCGCGGGGCGGGTTCGCCGCCGAACCGCACCTCGCCCTCGTCGGGGGGCTGGAGGCCGGTGAGGATCGAGACCAGGGTGGACTTCCCGGCCCCGTTGCGGCCGACCAGGGCGTGGGTCCGGCCGGGCATGATCTGGATTCCGGCGCGGTCCAGCGCGACGGTCTCGCCGTATTTCTTGGTGACGCCCACCGCCTCGACGAGAGGCGTGGTCGTCTGGTCAGCCGCCAAGGTTGTTTCCCCATAGCGAGGAGTCGTCCGACTTGACGCTCTGGACGTCTCCGTAGGTGCCGCCGTCGGCGGTGACCAGGGGCGCGGAGAGCTGGTCTTCCAGCAGGCCCGGCCGCACCTGGACGATGGTGCTGTCGTGGTCGGTCGGGCCGGGCTTGAACGTCTTCCCCTCGATGGCGGCCTTGGTGTACTCCAGCGCGTACTTGGCGTACTGGTCGGCCGGCTGCGAGACGGTGGCGTCGATGTTGCCGGCGGCGATCTCCTTCAGCTCCTGGGGGATGCCGTCGTTGGAGACGACGAAGACGTGCTTGGGGTCGGTCGGAGGGACCAGCAGCCCGCGCTGCTTGAGCAGCTGGAGGGTGCCCGCCAGGGCGAAGCTCGACTGCATGTAGACGCCCTTGATGTCCGGGTTGGCGGTGAGCTGCGTCTGGAGCTTCTGCGAGGCGAGGGCGCCGTCCCAGTTGGTGGCCTCGCCGAACACCGTGATGTCCGGGTAGTTGGCCTTCATGCACTCGTTGAACGCCTCGGTGCGGTCGCGGCCGTTGATGGAGGCCAGGTCTCCCTGGAGCATCACGACCTTGCCCTTGCCGGACAGCTTCTCGCCGAGGAACTTGCACGCCTTCTCCCCGTACGCCCGGTTGTCGGCGCGGACCACCATGTAGGCGTCGCCCTGCTCGGGGCGGGTGTCGACCATGACGACGGGGATCTTCTTGGCGGTGAGCTGCTGCAGGGTGGGGGCCACGGCGGCGGTGTCCTGCGGCGCCAGCACGAGGCCCTTGACGCCCTGGCTGACGAGACTCTGCACGTTGGCGGTGAGCTTGGCGATGTCGTTCTGCGAGTTGGAGGTCTTCAGGTCGAGGCCGTTCTCGGCGCCGAACTGGGGGACGTACTTGATGAAGGAGTTCCAGAAGTCGGTGTCCGAGCGGGGGTAGTCCACCCCGACGACCGGCTTGGCGGCTCCCGGGGCGGCTGTGCCGGTGCCCGTGTCGCCGTCGCCCCCGCACGCGCCGGTCAGCCCGGCCGCCAGGGCGATGGCCGTTCCCAGGGCGAGTCCTCGGTTCATGGTCGTTCCTTTCCTGTGCTGGGCCGCAGCCGCAGTCCGTGCATGCCGCCGTCCACGGCCAGATCGGTGCCGGTGGTCGAGGCGGAGAGAGGGCTCGCCAGGTACGCGACGGCCTCGGCCACCTCGTCCGCCGAGACCAGACGGCCCATCGGCTGACGGGCGGTGAGCGCCCGGCGTTCCTGTTCGGGATCGGTGGCGGCCTCCAGCAGCCGGTTCACCCACGGGGTGTCGGCGGTGCCGGGGTTGACGCAGTTGACGCGGATGCCCTCCGTGACCAGGTCGGCCGCCATGGCCCGGGTCATGGCCAGCACCGCGCCCTTGGTGGAGGAGTACAGGACCCGGCTGGGCAGCCCGGCGGTCGCCGCGATGGAGCAGGTGTTCACGATCGCCGCGGCCCGTGACGCCCGCAGGTACGGCAGTGCCGCCCTGGCCACCCGGACCATGCCGAACACGTTGACGTCGAAGACCCGGCGCCATTCGTCGTCGTCGTTGTCCTCGATCCCGCCCTGGGCTCCGATTCCCGCGTTGTTCACCAGGATGTCGATGCCGCCGAGCCGGTCCGCGGCCTCGGCCACGGCGGTCCGCACCGACGCGTCGTCGGCCACGTCGGCCCGCAGCCCGAGCAGGGGCTCGGGCACGCCGGGGGACAGGTCGAGACAGGCCACGCGGGCCCCGCGCTCGGCCAGCAGGGTGGCGGTGGCCAGGCCGATGCCGGAGGCGCCACCGGTGACGACGGCCGTGAGCCCGTCGAAGGTGCCCATCACCCCACCTCTCCCGCGGCGAGGACCGTGTCGGCGCCTGTGTCGGTGCTGGTGCCGGCGGCCCACCGGGGACCGTGCGGGTAGGAGTACTCGGCGCGCGAGGCCGGGTGCATCTCGCCGCCTCCGCCCGGTTCGAGGGGAGCGACGTACCGGCCGTCCCTGATCACCACCGGGTCGGTGAAGTGCTCGTGCAGGTGGTCGATGTACTCGATGACGCGGTCCTCGGTGGTGCCGCTGACGGCCACGTAGTCGAACATCGCCAGGTGCTGGACCATCTCGCACAGGCCGACGCCGCCCGCGTGCGGGCACACCGGCACCCCGAACTTGGCGGCCAGCAGCAGGATGGCGATGTTCTCGTTGACCCCGGCGACCCTGGCCGCGTCGAGCTGCAGGATGTCGATCGCGCCCGCCTGCAGGAACTGCTTGAACATCACCCGGTTGTGGGCGTGCTCGCCGGTGGCGACCTTGATGGGCGCGACCCGCTCCCGGATGGCGGCGTGGCCGAGCACGTCGTCGGGGGAGGTGGGCTCCTCGATCCAGTACAGGTCGAACTCGGCGAGCGGGGCCAGGCGATCGATCGCCTGGCCGACGTTCCACGCCTGGTTGGCGTCCACGGCGATGCGCACGTCGGGGCCGACCGCCTCGCGGGCCAGCCGCACGCGCCGTGCGTCCTCGGCCGGATCGGCGCCGACCTTCAGCTTGATGAGGCGGAACCCGTCGGCGACCGCCTCCTTGGCCAGCCGGACCAGCTTGTCGTCGGTGTAGCCGAGCCAGCCGGGGGTGGTGGTGTAGGCCGGGTAGCCCTCGGCGAGCAGGCGCGCCCGGCGCCCGTCGCGGCCCGGCTCGGCGCCGCGCAGGATGGTCAGCGCCTCCTCCCGGGTGAGCGCGTCCTCCAGGTAGCGGAAGTCGACGACGTCGACGATCTCCTCCGGCGACAGCTCCGACAGCAGCCGCCACAGCGGCTTGCCCGCCCGGCGCGCGCGAAGGTCCCACAGGGCGTTGAGCACGGCCCCCGCCGCCATGTGGATGACGCCCTTCTCCGGGCCGAGCCAGCGCAGCTGGCTGTCACCGGTGAGCCGGCGCGACACCCCGCCGAGATCGCCGAGAACCTCGGCCACCGGCCGTCCGGTGACCAGCGGCGCCAGCGACTCCACGGCGGCGACGGCGATCTCGTTGCCGCGCCCGACGGTGAAGGCGAGCGCGTGCCCTTCCTGCCCGCCGTCGGTCCGCACGATCACGTAGGCGGCGGAGTAGTCGGGCTCGGGGTTCATGGCGTCGGAACCGTCGAGGTATCGAGAGGTGGGGAACCGGATGTCATGGGCCTCGACCGCGGTGATCAGCTCCGTCACGGTGACCCGCTCTGGCGATACGTGCGCACGAAGGTCTACCTCCAGCTGATGTTTCCGGAAGGTGAAGGGATCTTCACCACATGGACATGGGATGTCTTTGTAATCCTCCCGGTGTGATGTGTCTAGACCTTCTGGCGAAATACCGTAAATATGAGGAATTGGCTGAATATTTCAGGCCCTGTCGCGCATGTGCGGTCCATGTTTGCCTTGCGGTGGATCGCCCTTTCACGCGAACATGGGATGTCTGTTATGTTCCCGCGGTGACCAGCGCACCGATCGAGCGACTCCACGACCGGAGGCCGTGCCCATGTCCCTGACCGACGAGGCGATCTCCCGTATCCGGGCACTCGTCCAGTCGGGTGATCTTCCTCCCGGGGCGCGGCTGCCCCCGGAGCACCAGCTCGCAGCCCAGCTCGGCGTCTCCCGCAACGGGTTGCGCGAGGCGGTCAAGGCGCTGGTCGTGGCCCGGGTGCTCGACGTACGGCGGGGCGACGGCACCTACGTGACCAGCCTGGAACCGCGGTTGCTGCTGGAAGGGCTGGGGCTGGCCGTCGAGCTGCTGCGCGACGACACGCTGCTGGAGATCGTCCAGGTACGGCGGATGCTGGAACCCGCGGCGACCGCGCTGGCCGCGTCCCGGATCTCCGCCGGACAGCTCGCCGAGATCGGCGAGCACCTGGCCGCGATGCGCGCGGCCAGCGACGACGTGGAGAAGCTGAACCACCACGACGCCGCCTTCCACCGCGCCGTGGTGCGGGCGAGCGGCAACGAGACGCTGTCCACCCTGCTCGACGGGATCTCCGGCCGCACCCTGCGGATGCGGGTGTGGCGCGGCACGGTCGAGACCGGCAGCTCGCACAAGACCATCGCCGAGCACGAGGCGATCTACAACGCCCTGGCCGCCGGTGACGCGACGCTCGCCCAGGCGGCGGCGCTGGTGCACATCGGCACGACCGAGACGTGGTTTCGCTCGGTGCTCGAGGACGTGGAGGGCCCTCCGGCCGGGGCCGTCGGCGATCAGGGCCCGGCCGGTACTAAGATCGCCGACGGGCTCTGGCCGGAGCTCGGCGGTGAGGAGACACGATGAAGATCCGTTTGGCCTACGGGGAGACCGGCCTGACGGTCGAACTGCCCGACGAGACCACCACGGTGGTGACCCCCGTCCACCACGCGGCCGCGCCCGACCAGATGGGCGCGCTGCGGGCGGCTCTGCGCGACCCGGTGTCCGGGCCGCCGCTGCGCGAGAGGGTACGGCCCGGCCAGACCGTCGCCATCTCGGCCTGCGACATCACCCGCCCCCAGCCGCGGCACCTGATGATCCCGGCGATCCTCGACGAGCTCGACGGCGTCATCGACCTCGACGACGTGACCATCCTCGTCGCGACCGGCACCCATCGCGGCAACACCGAGGCCGAGCTGCGCGCGATGTTCGGCGACACGGTCGTGGACTCCGTGCGGATCGTCAACCACGACGCCCGCGACCCGGGATCGCTCACCTACCTCGGCCGCTTCGGCAAGGACGTACCGGTATGGCTGAACACCGCCTGGGTCGAGGCCGACGTGCGGATCACCACCGGTTTCGTGGAGCCGCACTTCTTCGCGGGCTTCTCCGGCGGGCCCAAGCTGGTCGCCCCCGGCCTGGCCGCGCTGGAGACCGTGCTCACCCTGCACGACGCCGCGCGCATCGGCGACCCCCGGGCCACCTGGGGAGTGATCGAGGGCAACCCCGTGCACGACGACGTGCGGGCCATCGCCGAGGGCACCGGGGTGACCTTCGCCCTCGACGTGATCCTCAACCGGGACAAGGACATCGCGGCGGCGTTCGGCGGCGACATCCTGCCCATGCACGCCGCCGCCACCGCCGCCGCCCGCCGGGTCGCCATGCGACGGGTCGAGGCGCCCTTCGACGTGGTGGTCACCACCAACTCCGGCTACCCCCTCGACCAGAACCTCTACCAGGCGGTCAAGGGCATGTCGGCGGCGTTCCAGGTGGTCCGGCCGGGCGGCGTGATCGTCTGCGCCGCCGAGTGCCGCGACGGCTTCCCCGACCACGGCTCCTACCGTGAGGTACTGGCCTCGGAGCCCTCCCCGCGGGCGCTGCTCGACGCGATCGCCGCCCGGCCGGTGACCGTCCCCGACCAGTGGCAGGTGCAGATCCAGGCGCGTATCCAGGCGGGCGCGCGGGTGGTGATGCACACCTCGTACCTCGGTGACGCCGACCTGGCCACCGCCCACCTGGAGCAGACCGACGACATCGCGGCCACGGTGACCGAGGCGCTGGCCGCCGCCGGGCCTGGCGCCCGCGTGTGCGTGCTGCCGGAGGGCCCGCAGACCATTCCCTACCTGTCCGGCGGCCGGGCATGAGCGAACGCGCGACGGACGCGGTGGACCTGGGGTTCGCCCGGGTCGACGTGGACCGGGAGGCCCGCCAGGGGACGCCCGAGGTCGTCTACGGGCCGGGCAAGACCGCCGAGGAGATCGCCGCCATCGTCTCCGCCCTGCTCATCCGCAACACCGGCCCGGTGCTGGCCACACGGGTCGAGGAGGCGGTCGCCGGACCCGTCCTGGCGGCCGTGCCGGGCGGATCCCACGACCCGGTGGCGCGGCTGCTGGTGTGGCGGCCGGCCACGACCGGGTCCTTCGCGGTCGCGGTGGTCACGGCGGGCACGTCCGACGGGCCGGTGGCGGCCGAGGCGGCGGCCGTGGCCCGGGCACTCGGGCTGGACGTCACCGTGGTCCGCGACGTGGGAGTGGCGGGAATCCACCGGCTGCTCGCCGAGACCGGGCGGCTGCGCGCGGCGGACGCGGTGATCGTCGTGGCGGGCATGGAGGGCGCGCTGGCCAGCGCCGTCGGCGGCCTCGTGGCGGCGCCGGTGATCGCCGTGCCCACCTCCGTCGGGTACGGCGCGGCCCTGGAGGGCGTCACCGCCCTGCTGGCGATGCTGTCCTCGTGCGCCGCCGGCCTCACCGTGGTCAACATCGACTCCGGCTTCGGCGCCGCCATGGCCGCTCACCGTCTCGCCCACACCGCCACCCGCCGCGCCTCCCCGCCCTCCCCGTCCCCGGCGGGCGCGGAGGCGGCGGAGCAGGGGGCAGGGCCGTGATCTGCTGGGTCAACCCGTTCACCGGGCTGGCGGGGGACATGCTGCTGGCGGCGCTCATCGACGCAGGGGCCCCGCTGGACGGCATCCGCGCGGCGGTGGGATCGACCGGTCTCACCGGCTGGGAGCTGACGGCCGGGCGGGTGGCCAGTCACGGGCTGGCGGTGACCCGGGTACGGGTCGTGGTCACCGACACGGCGACCGAGCGGCGGGCGGCCGAGCTGATCTCCATGGCCGGGGCCGCCCGGCCGGAACCGGTCGCCGCCCTCGCCACCGCCGCGCTGCGGGCGATCGCCGAGGCGGAGGGCGGGATCCACGGCGCCGACCCCGGCCGGGTGCACCTGCACGAGCTGGGCGGCCACGACGCCCTCGTGGACATCGTCGGCGTGGCCGCCGCGCTGCACCTGCTCGGCGTCACGGCCGTGCACTGCGCCCCGATCCCCCTCGGAACCGGCACGGTGACCACCCGCCACGGCGTGCTGCCCGTACCGGCCCCCGCGACCGCCGCCCTGCTGCGGGGGGCCCTGGTGACCGGCAGCGACCTGCCAGGGGAGACCGTGACCCCCACGGGGGCGGCGCTGCTGCGCGCCATGGGAGCGCGATACACCCCGCCGCCGGCGATGACCCCGGTGGCGACCGGCTACGGCGCGGGCACCCGGGAGCTTCCCGACCGCCCGAACGTCGTCGCCGTCACCATCGCCGAGCCCGCCCGCGAGGCCGGCACCGAGCCCCTGGTCGTCCTGGAGACCAACCTGGACGACGTCACCGGCGAGGTGCTCGGCCACACGATCGCCCGGGCCCTCGACGCCGGCGCCCTGGACGCCTGGGCCACCCCGGCCACCATGAAGAAGGGCCGGCCCGCGCACGTGCTGCACCTGCTGTGCCGCCCTCCCTCCGCGCCGGCCCTGCGGGACCTGCTCTTCGTCGAGACCGGCGCGCTCGGCGTGCGCGAGGCCGCGGTCGAGCGCACGGCCCTGCCCCGGCACACCACCGAGGTGGACCTGGCGGGCCATCGCGTGCGTGTCAAGCACGGACCCCACGCGGCCAAGCCCGAACACGACGACGTGGCCGCCGCCTCGGCCGCCCTCGGCCTGTCCCTGCGCGAGACGGCCGCCTGGGCGCTGCGGCTGACCCGCGAACGACCCCCTATGTGAGAGAGACCGGGATGACCTCCGACGCCAAGATCACCGCACTGCTCGACCGGTTGACGCCCCTGCCCTCGCTCGCCGTCGCCTTCTCCGGCGGAACCGACTCCGCGCTGGTGCTGGCGGCGGCGGTCCGGGCACTCGGGACCGGGCGGGTGCTGGCGGTGACGGCGGTCTCCGACAGCCTGGCGGCCGAGGAACTCGACGCGGCCCGGCGGTTCGCGGCCTCCCTCGGCGTACGGCACCTGCTGCCGGCCACCGCCGAGATGGCGAACCCCGCCTACCGCGCCAACGGCCGCGACCGCTGCTACTTCTGCAAGTCGGAGGTACTCGACGTGATCGGCCGGGTGGCGGCGGAGCACGGCGTCGCACACGTCGCCACCGGCACCAACGCCGACGACGCCGTCGACCCGTTCCGGCCGGGAATCAGGGCCGCCGACGAGCGCGGGGTGCTCGCCCCGCTGCGCGACGCCGGTCTGACCAAGGCCGAGGTACGCCGGGCCGGCAAGGCGTGGAACCTGGTCACCTGGGACAAGCCTGCCGCGCCCTGCCTGGCCAGCCGGGTGGCCTACGGCGTGGAGGTGACGCCGGCCCGGCTGCACCGGATCGAGACGGCCGAGCGGGCGGTGCGCCGCCTGCTGGTCCGAGCCGGCCTGCCGGTCACCGACCTGCGGGTACGCGATCTCGGCGACCGGGTGCGAGTGGAGGTGGCCGCCGACCTGACGCCCCGGGCCGCCGGCCTGCCGGGCCTGGTGTCGGCCGTACGCGAGGCCGGCTTCCCCGGTGCCCAGGTGGAGGTGGCGGCCTTCCGCTCCGGAGCCCTGAACATGGAGCCGCTCCGCCCGTGACCGGCCGGGGACGCCCCGCGCACCGGGATCGCCCGCGCGGGGCCCCGGTGACCGGGAGGCCGTACGGGCCGGTCACGGTCCGGCGAACCCGGGCCGGCTCACGGTGAGGCCGCCGAAACCGGACCGGCGCGTCACGCCGGCGGCGTGGGAGACGGTGATCGACCCGGCGTCCCACCTCCCCGCGGCGGGTCGAGCGGGGCCGGCGTCAGCGACCTGTCCAGGACGTAACCGGTCTCGCCGGCCTGGAAGATCACCGTCGCCTTGACGGGCACGTGACCGGCCGGGGTCGTGAACGACCCGGGGGCCGTGATCCTCCACGTCTCGGTGTCCGAGGCGCCGGGGGGCAGCACGCGTCTCACCGGCCTGCCGGCGCGTTCGGCCCGCCGGCCCTCGGGGACGGCGATCGAGACGGTCAGGCCGGTGACCGGGTGGTCGCCCAGGTTCTCCACCGTGGCGGTGACGGTGGCCGGATCACCGGCGCTCACGGTGACCGGACCGGCCGCGAGGAAGGCGCCGACCGGGGGACGCCGCGGGTCGGGGGCGCCGCGGTACGGGCCGGTGGGGCCCGCGTTGTAGATCACCCGGCTGGCCTCGATCGGGAGGTTGCCGCCGGTGACGGCGATGGTGCCGCGGACGACGTTGCCGCGGTCGCCGTGGGCGATGCCGGTGATGGCGGGGTTGGTCACGTAGTTCTCGACCAGCGTGAGGTCGCCGGTGTGGTTGCCGTTCTGGGTGTTGGCGTGCGCCCACGGTCCCGCGGTGTCGAGGAACACGTTGCGGCTCACGCTCAGGTACCGGGAACCCTCGTCGAAGTACAGGCCGAACTGCCCGCTGTTCTCGCAGTGGTTCTCGTCGATGACGCCGCCGGGTATCGCCGAGAGCGCGTAGACGCAGCTCGCCTCGGACAGCGCCTGCACGACGTTGCGCACGTGGTTGCCCACGACGCGGACGTCGCTCAGGGTGGTCGGCGTGTCGTGGACGGGCTGGAAGTCGTAGAGCCCCCGGGCGAGATAGTCGGGACTGCCCCCCGGGTCGTTGGCGCCCCAGCCGTAACCGAGCCCGATGCCTATGTACGGCATGTCGGAGACGTAGTTGTGCTCGATCGTCAGCCGCGTGACATAGCTGGCGAGGATCGCGGCCTGGTCCAGGTACTCGAGCGCGGTCGCGTGGACGCGGTTGTCCCTGAGCACGATGTCGCTGTTGACCATGCGAGGGTCGGACGGGTGGTGCGCGTCGGGGCGCACGCCGCCGACCACGATGCCGCCGCCGGAGCTCGCGGTGAACGTGCTCCCCACGACCGAGACCCCGTGCGCGCCCAGTCCCACGCCGGTGGCGTGGGCGCCCGCGTCGTTGCCGATGCCGAGCCCGACGGAACCGAGGTTGACGAAGGTACAGCCGACGAACGCGATGTCGTCCGCCGCCGACACCTGCACCGCCGCGGCCGCCTGCTCCCAGCCGTCACGGGAGGCCTCGAATCCCGTGCAGCCGATGGAGCACGAGGTGAACGCGTCAGCCGGCCGGTGGGGCTGGACGCCGCTGACGAACACGCCGGTCTGCTGGTTCGCGTACCCGTCGGGCGAGCCGGGGCGCAGCCACGTGGTGCCGGTGAAGGTCAGGCCCTCGAACCGCAGGTCGCGGGCCGGCTCGTCGTAGGTGCCGCCGACCTGGAGCAGTGTTTCCAGCCGCGGCAGCTCCACCCGCGCGCGCGAGAGGTCCTGCCCCGGGAGCGGCTTGTAGTAGAGCGTCCCCGCCGCGGGGTCCAGATACCACTCGCCCGGCTCGTCCAGGAAGCTCCTGGAGTTGAGCAGGAAGAACCTCGGCGTGCGGAACGGAGCCTGGACGGTGTCGTAGCCGTAGGTGTTGTTGTCCCAGGCCGGCTGCCGCATGACGACCGTGGAGCCGGAGATGCTCCGCACCGGCGCGAACCGGTTGGTGAACGTCAGCATCGCCTGGAAGTCGATGCGCCCCTGGTCGGGCAGGCCGGCCAGGTAGGCGAGGTCCGGGTTGTCGATGGTGAAGCCGGTCGGGGTCAGCGTGATGTCGCCGGGTGCCAGCTCGATCCGCGCACGCTGCGCCGGGATCCCGTCGACGTAGAGCTGCCGGCTGTCGAATCCGGTGCCGACGTGGGCGCGGTAGACGCCCGTGGCGCCGTCGGGCTCCCAGCCGGTGACCGGCTGGGAGCCGCTCAGCACGGGCGTGGCCCCGGGCGCCGCCTTCCAGGTCACGGTGTGCCCGTTCCTGCCGGAGTCGGCGGCGTCGAGGCGCAGCGGCGAGGCCGGCCGGTAGGTCCCGTCCAGGAGCAGGACGGTGACGTCGCGGGTTCCCTCGGCCGCGGCCTCGCGCGCCCGTCGCCGTGCCTCCTCCAGGGTCGCCAGCGGCCGGTCCGTACCACCCGGCCCCCTGTCGTCGGCGTTCCCGGCTCCGGGGGGCGCGACCACGATCGTGTGGCCCGCCCGGACGGCTTCCGCCCGGGTCGCGACCGATGTACGTCTGTGCGGCACGGGTGACGGACACACGTGCGTTCCCTTCTTCCGGTCCGGGACGCGTCATGGACGGTCGGCGTCGAACGGAGGATTCACCCCGGCGTCCGGTGCTGACCGTCCATGACCAGGGGGGCGAGCAGGCGCTGCTGTACGGCGTGACCGTTGTCGGTCACCGCCAGCAGCCGCCGGCCGGCCTGTTCCGGCCGGACGCCGGGGCCGTCGGCCGACAGGGTGCCAGGCCTGCGGGTGAGCCCCCTGATGACGTCCTCGTCGATCGTGAGACCCAGGCCGGGCGAGTCCCCGAGATGGAACGCGCCGTCCTCGATGTGAAGGTCGAGGGACACCCCGAGCGGCGGACGCAGGTCCTGCAGCTCGCTGGCCATGTGGTTCGGCACCGACGTCGCGGCGTGCAGCAGGCCGACCGGGACGTTGCCGACCGGGCTGACCGGCAGATCGTGGGCGTGCGCCAGGGCGGACACCCGCAGGAAGTGGGTGATCCCCCAGACCACGGCCGTCTGGACGATGTCGACGGCCCCCGCGGCCAGCAGCGGGCGATACTGCTCGAGCCCGGTGAGGTTCTCCCCGGTGGCGACCGACGCGCGGATCCCGCGGCCGACGACGGCCAGGCCCTCGGCGTCCCACCGCCGGACGGGCTCCTCGATCCAGGTGAGGTCCAGGGTGCGCTCGAGCTCGCAGACGTGCCGGATCGCCTGCTTGCGCGACCAGGCCTCGTTCGCGTCGAGCATCAGGCCCGGCCGCTTCCCGTGCCCGGCCTCGGTCAGGACCTCCCGGACCAGCGTCAGGCGGTGCCGGTCCCGCTCGATGTCGAGGCCGCCCTTGAGCTTGGCCGCCCGCAGGCCGTGCCGGGCGTAGACCTCGTACACCGAGACGAGTTCGTCGTCGGTCAGGCCGATGTCCAGGCCCGAGGCGTAGGCGGGAACCCGCCTGTCGCGCCCGCCCAGCAGACGCCAGAGCGGCTCGCCGGCCGCCTTCGCCTTGATGTCCCACAGGGCGGTGTCGAGCGCGCCGATGGTCCCGAACACCGCGCCCGCGTGGCCCGCCTTGAAGGTCTGCCGCAGCATGCGGTCGTACAGCGCCGTGACGCCGCGCGGGTCCTCACCCTCGATGGCGGCGAAGACGTTGTCCAGTTCCACGTGAGGCCCGACGCCGACGCCGGTGATCCCCTCGTCGGTGTCCACGACGATGATCGACACCGGAACGACCCCGTCGGCGTAGACGCCGTTGGCGTCACCGACCGGACGGTCCCACTCCTGGACCGTCTTCAAAGTGCGATACCCCGAGATACGCATGTCAGCCCTTCGTGGAACCGGCGGTGACGCCGTCGGCGATCTGACGTTGGAGAAAGAGATAGACCATCAGCACGGGTACGGCGGCGATCAGAACCCCAGAGGCGAAGGTGGGGATGTCGTCGGAGTACTGTCCGCGCAGCGACGTGACCCCGACCATGAGGGTGCGATGGTCGGCCGAGGGCATCATCAGCAGGGAGATGAGCACGTCGTTCCAGCAGAACAGGGCGTTGAGGATGCCGACCGACAGCAGGGCCGGAGTGCCTATCGGCAGCATGACCCGCCGGTAGACGCCGTACGTCGTGTTCCCGTCGATTCTCGCCGCGTCGATGATCTCCCCTGGAACGGTCTTGTAGTAACTCGTCATCAGGAAGATCGTGAAAGGGAGGAACTGCGCGACGTAGGCCAGGATCAGTCCCGGGTAGGTGTCGATGAGGCCGCTGTCCGCCATCACCCGGGCGAGCGGCACCATGATCACCTGAAACGGGATGAACAGGGCCGCGAGACAGCCCAGGAAAAGCGCCTTGGAGCCGCGAAACCGCAGCTGGCTCAGCGCGAAGCCCGCCATCGACCCGAGGAGCAGCAGCAGGACCACCGAGATCGTCACCACGAGGAGCGAGTTGACGAAGTATCGTGCCATGCCGACGCTGGTCCACGCGGTGACGATGTTGTCCCACTGCAGGGAGGTCGTCGGCGAGAAGCGGTCGAGGACATACTCACGCCGGGTCTTCATGGCGACGTTGGTGGTGAACACGAGGGGATAGATCGTCGCCAGCGCGAGGAGCGCCATCGGGACGGCGAGTACCCACTTGGTCAGCCGGTTGCCGGACATCAGTCCTCCCTTCCGGCGCGGCGGAGCACGCTGATCTGCATGAGCCCCACCACGAGCATGATGAGGAAGAGGACCGTCGACGCGGCCGAGGCGAGCGCGGGGCGGTTCATCTGTCCCTGCTGGATCCAGACGTAGTACTCCGGCAGGTAGGTGGACCCCTCAGGCCCACCGCTGGTCATGACGTACAGCAGGCCGAACATGGACGTCAGCATCCCGATCATCGTGGTCACGAAGACGAACTGGATGGTGCGGGTCAGACCCGGGATGATCACGTGCCAGATGATCTGGGGGAGCGTCGCGCCGTCGACCCGGGCCGCGTCCAGGAGCGCGGGGTCCAGGGTGGCGAATCCGGCGAGGAACACCACCAGGGCCATCCCGAACGTCGCCCAGATGTGCACGCCGACGACCGCGAACATGGCGACGTCCGGATCGCCGAGCCAGTCGACCGGGCCGAGACCGATCGTCGCCAGGACGGTGTTCAACGGGCCGTCGTAGGCGAGCATCAGGTTGAAGATCGCGCCGACGATCACCGGCGAGAGCACGGCCGGGAAGAAGTAGACGCTGCGGAAGACACGGTGCCCGGGCACGCGCAGGTAGATGAACGTCGCCAGCAGGCCCGGGATGGCCACCGCCACGGGAAGCAGCAGCACCAGCAGCCCGACGTTGCGCAGCGCGCTCTGGAACGTCGCGTCCTGGAACATCTCCAGGTAGTTGTCGAGGCCGACCATCATCCCATTGCGCTCGCCGTCGCCCGTGAAGGAGAAGTTGACGCCCAGCAGCAGCGGCCACAGCCGCAGTGCCACGATGATCAGCAGGGCCGGAGCCACCAGAACATAAGGTGCGAGGCGGTCGGAACGCCACGTGCGCGACACCGGGCGGGAAGCGGGCCCGGTGTCACCGGGACGTGCCCGTCGCCTCGTTGCCTCTCCGCCGGCCCGCCCGGAGTCGACCGGGCGGACCAACGGTGACGAATCTCGGATCGGCACGGGATCAGCTCGCCCGATCCGAGGCGGCCAGCTGCTCCACCACCTCGTCGACGGTCGCCGATCCGCTCAGGAGCTGCTGGGAAAGCCTTCCCATCAGGTCCAGGGTCTTCGAGGACAACGCGACGTGCAGGGCGGGCTTACCCTCCTTGAGCTGCGACACGAGCGTGCCGACGGCCACGGGGCCCTGCGACACGTCGATCGTGGTGTCGGACGCGATCGCGCCGGCGTCGGAGTAGAAGGAGGTCAGGGCGTCGGTCGTGGTCAGCGACCGCACCATGTCGGCGGCCATCTTCGGGTCCTTCGCCCACTTCGCGACCGCGTAGCCGATGCCGCCGTCGTACGCGAGGCTCGGGGTGGTTCCGCTGGTGACGACCGGGGACGACATGACGCCGACCTTGTCGTTCCCCAGGAACTCGCTGAAGTCCTTCCAGTGCCCGATGTCCGACATCAGCCCGATGATGTGGGCGGCCTTGCCGGAGTTGAAGACCGTGAAGGCGTCGTTGAACATCGCGGTCGAGTTGGCCCCCTTGTTGTTCAGCCCCGAGTCGCCGGCGTCCTTCCACAGCTTGAAGATCTGCTTCACGTTGGGGGAGTCCCAGGCGCGCTTCCCGGCGATCCAGTCGTCGTACTCCTGCGCCGTCAGGATGCCCGAGCCGAGGCCCGACATGAAGAACTGGATGCCGGCGCCCTCCTTGTTGCCGAGCGCGAAGCAGTCGGCCCCGGTCTTCTGCTTGATGGTGCCGCAGTCGTCGACGAACTCCTTCCACGTCGTGGCGGGGCTGGCCGGGTCGAGTCCCGCCTTCTCGTACAGCGTCTTGTTGTAGTAGATCGGGTGGCCCTGCAACGTCACCGGCGCGCCGTAGATCTTGCCGTCCTTGCTGAACGCGTCCCAGCCCGCCAGGCGCTCCTTGTCCTCGGCGACGTACTGGTCGAGGGGGAGGAGCGAGTCCACGCGGTCGCGGATCTGGCCGCCTCCGTTGAAGAGCATGACGTCCGGTCCCGTGCTGGACTGGATGGCCGCGCCCAGCAGGGTGTAGTACTGGTCGAACGGCTGGGCCACGAACTCGACCGTGACGCCGGGGTGCTTCTTGGCGAAGTCGTCCTTAGCCTTCTGGACGTAGGAGGCCGCGGCCGCGTCACCGGATTTCCAGTCCCAGACCACGAGCTTCGTGACCTTGCCGGAGTCGCTCGGCGACGACGCGGGCCGGCTGGCGCTTCCGCAGCCGGCTAAGGCCAGTCCGGCGACCAAGAGGGCGGAGCACAGTGTTCGCTGCTTCATTGCTGTTCACTCTCCAGAGGACGGCCGGCTCGCCCGGCCGCGATGTGAGGCGAAACGTAATTCGTATGACGTCTGACGTCAATACACGTGACATATACTGATGTCGAAATGTGGCGCCGCCCGCGGCACCGGAGGAGATATGACGGCATCGCAGGAATCGCCGCCGAGCGTGGCGCCACCCCCGGCCTGGGTGCGACGGCCGGCCAACCTCGCCAGGGCGGTGACGGCGGAACTGGTGGAGCGCATCGTTCGCGGAGCGCACCCGCCGGGCACACCATTGCCTGCCGAACCCGCGCTCTGCGACGCCTTCTCGGTGAGCCGGACCGTCATCCGCGAGGCGGTGAAGATCCTTCAGGAGAAGGGGCTGGTGCAGGTCCGCCAGGGCAGCGGCACCATCGTCACCCCGCCGACGATGTGGGACATGCTCGACGAGCATGTCCTCGCGGCGACCATCGCCGAGGACGAGAGCCTGGCGATCCTCGACGACCTCGTCGTCACCCGGCGCGTGCTGGAGTCCGACATGGCGAACTTCGCCGCCCGCCTCGCGGATCAGGACACCGTCGACCGGCTGCGCGCGCTGGTGGACCGGATGGACGAGCTCGTGGACGACCACGTCACGTACGCCGATCACGACCGCGCCTTCCACGACGTGATCATGCAGGCGTCCGGCAACCGTATCGCCCGTGGCGTGGTGCGTGCTCTGGAGAGCCAGGTCATCAACACCGCCCGCTACATGGGCCAGCCCCAGCGGGCCCTGTGCGTGGCGTCCAACCTCGGCCATCGCCGCATCTACGAGCGCATCGCCGCCCACGACCCCGGCGGGGCCGCCGAGGCGATGTTCAAGCACATCACCGACGCCTGGCTCGTCCGCCGCGGCGGGCCGGACGAGCCCGTGCGCCTGGAGCGTTGAACGCGAATCCCGCTCGACCGGGACGCGGCGTCCAGTGGCTTTACTTCGATCCGATGAATCCGGCAGGCTCGGCCCGATGGGCATGCCTGTGAACCAAGTGGAAGAAGGCGTTTCGTGAAACTGTTTCGGGTGGGTTCGCCAGGCCAGGAGCGGCCCTGCGTCATGGGACCCGACGGCAGGGCGCTGGACCTGTCGGCGCTGACGGCCGACATCGACGGCGCGTTCCTCGCCGGGGGAGGCGTCGAGCGGGTACGTTCCGCCCTCGCCGAGGGCGGCCTGCCCGAGGCCGGGCCGTACGAGCGGATCGGCGCTCCGGTGGCCAGGCCAGGGAAGATCATCTGTATCGGGCTGAACTACTCCGACCACGCGGAGGAGACCGGTGCCGCCATCCCCGCCGAGCCGGTGGTCTTCATGAAGGCGCCCAACACGGTCGTCGGCCCCGAGGACGAGGTCCTGGTGCCGCGCGGCAGCGTGAAGACCGACTACGAGGTGGAACTGGCGGTGGTCGTCGGTGGCACGGCCCGCTACCTGTCCTCCCCGGAGGAGGCGGCGGGCGTGATCGCCGGATACGCGATCGCGAACGACGTCTCCGAGCGGGAGTTCCAGAACGAGCGCGGCGGCCAGTGGGACAAGGGCAAGTCGTGCGAGACGTTCAACCCGCTGGGCCCGTGGCTGGTCACGCCGGACGAGGTGGGTGATCCGCAGGCGCTCGGCCTGCGCCTGTGGGTCAACGGGCGGCTCCGCCAGAACGGCAGCACCAAGAACCAGATCTTCGGCGTTCATCACGTGATCTGGTACCTCAGCCAGTTCATGGTCCTGGAGCCGGGGGACGTGGTGAACACCGGCACCCCCGCCGGGGTCGCCCTCGGCATCGGCCCGGAGGCGTACCTGCGCGCGGGCGACGTGGTCGAACTCGAGATCGACGGACTCGGCCGCCAGCGTCAGCGGATGGGGCAGGCGTGAGAGCGGGCGAAACGCTCCCCGGGCGCGCGGAGGCGCGTGGGAGGGGGCCGGCACGGGAGCGCTCCAGGTGAGGTCGGCGGCTACGGACGCGTGTTTCCCCGCGTAGGGCTGTCGGGGAGGTTCGGGGGCTCGGCGGAGGGAGCCGGGTGGGGCAGGCCCAGGTTGGTGATGCGCCGCACCAGGGCCTCGCGCCGCACCCGGACCTGCCGGCCGCTGTCGTGGCCGGCCAGGGTGGCGGCGCGGACCTCGGCGATGACATGGGAGTGCGGGACGTTGAGCACCGCGGCGGCCGTGGCGACGCTCACCAGGGGCTCGTCCGGCAGCATCGCCAGCCGTTCGGCGATCATGCGCTCGCGGAACTCGGCGGCGAACCACACGGTGGCGTCACCGACGCCGAGATGGAGGACGAGTCCTTCGCGTTCCAGGTGCAGCAGGAGGTCGTCGATGTCGCCTGGCGTGCTCATGCGGCGCTTTCCCTCGTGTCGGTGGTGTCGGCGGGGTGGGGGACGCCCGGCGCCGCGTTCCGGCGACGACGTTCCCCGGGCCGCCCCGGACCGGTGAGTTCGTCCGGGGCGGCCTCCCTCGCCCCGGCCTTCCGCGGCCGGGGCGTCCGGGCGATGGCCTTCGCCGGGGCGGTGGACCGCCCCGGCGAAGGGATGAGACGGCTGGATCAGCTGCGCAGGGTCCACTTCTGGCTGGTCGTGCCGGTGCAGGACCACAGCTGGACCTTGGTCCCGTTGCCGGTCCCGAAGTTGCTCGCCTCCATGCACTTACCGGACTGCACGCCGGTGACGGTGCCGTCGGCGTTGACGTTCCACTGCTGGTTGGCCTGGCCGTTGCAGTCCCAGATGATCACCTGGGTGCCGTTGGCGGTGCCCTGCCCGTTGGCGTCCAGGCACTTGTTGCCGTACACCTGCAGCTGCTTGCCCGAGGTCTGGGTGAAGCGCTGGTTGGTGCCGGTGCCGCAGTCCCACAGCTGCACCTGGGTGCCGTTGGTGGTGGTCGAGTTCGGGACGTCGACGCAGCGGTTCGACTGGGTGCCGACGAGCTGCACACCCTGCGGGGGCTGGGTGGTTCCCTGGGGTCCGGCGGCCGCCATCACGGCCTGGGCGCCCGACGGCCAGTTGCCGTTGGTGACCGTGACGTTGTTGTTGACGACGTTGCCGCGGTCGCCGTTGGTCACGTTGGTGCTGCCGTTGGTCGACCAGTTGCCGGTGACGGTGAAGTTCCCCATGTTCTCGGCGTACCAGTAGTTGGCGGTGGCCCAGGTGCCGGTGGAGGAGAAGACGTTGTTGCGGGCGGTGTAGTACCGCGATCCCTCGTCGAAGTAGACGCCGAAGTAGCCGTTGGTCCGCAGGCAGTAGTTGTCGCTGATCAGCCCGCCCGGGTTCGCCGACAGCGTGTAGATGCATCCGCCGTCGTTCATCTGCTGCATGACGTCGTGCACGTAGTTGCCGGAGAGCCGGTTGTTGGACGCGGTGGTGGCCGTGGTGTAGCGCGGCTGGTAGTTGTACAGGCCGCGGCCGGCGTAGTGCTCGCTGCCGCCGGCGTCGTTGGCGCCCCAGCCGTACCCGATCGACATGCCGGTGTACGGCATGTTGTAGACCTCGTTGTTGGTGACGGTGGCGGTGCTGACGTAGGTGGTCAGGACCGAGACGATGCCTCGGTACTCCACGCCGAGGTCGTGGATGCGGTTGTTGCTGACGGTGATGTTCCGGTTGACCATCCGCTGGTCGCCGGGGTGGTGGGCGTCGGCGCGCACGCCGCCGACCACGATGCCGCCGGCCGAGTTACGGGCGATCTCGGAGCGGGTGACGGTGATGTTGCTCGCGCCCAGGCCGACACCGCTGGCGTGACCGTTGGCGTCGTTGCCGATGCCGATGGCCGTCTGCCCCAGGTTGAAGAACTGCGAGTCGCTGAAGGTGACGTTGTTGGCGGCGGACACCTGCACGGCGGCGGGCATCTGGTACCAGTTCGGCCGGGTGGCCTCGAACTGCGGGCAGCCGTTGTGGCAGGAGGTGAAGGCGGGCCAGCTCCAGTTGCCGGCCATGTAGACGCCGGTCTGCTGGTCCACGTAGCCCTGGTTGCCGCTCGGCGCCGTCCAGGTCGTGCCGGTGAACGTGATCCCGGTGAACGCGATGTGGTGCGCGGGCGCGTCGTAGGTTCCCCCGACGTTCACCAGGGACTGCAGCACCGGCAGCTCCACGCTGACGCTGCTCATGTTCTGCCCGGAGAGCGGGATGTAGGAGAGCGCGCCGGTCCCGGAGTCGAGGTACCACTCGCCCGGCGCGTCGAGGAACTCGTAGGCGTTGGTCAGGTAGAGCGGGCCCGCCCGGTGCGGGCTGGTGAAGGTGTCGTACCCGAAGTTGTTGTTGCTCCAGCCGGGCTGCTGCATCGTGATGAAGTTCCCGGTGATGTTCTGCACCGACACGTACCGGTCCGTGAACGAGTTGACGCTCTCCATCTGGACCCGGCTCTTGTTGGCGAGGTTGTTCAGATAGCTCAGGGCGCCGTTGGTGAAGGAGAGGCCGCTGCTGTTCGCGGTGAAGTCCGCCCGGTTCACCTGGGTGCGGGCGCGGGTGGCGATGGCGCCGTTGACGTACAGCTGCCGGGTGTCGGCCCCGGCGCCGACGTTGGCCCGCCAGATGTTCTTCCCGGAGTCGGCGAGCGACCAGCCGGTGACCGCCCTGGCGCCGCTGATGACGGGACGGGTACCCGCGGCGGCCTGCCACTTGACGGTGTAGCCGTTGTTGCCGGAGTCGGCGGCGGTCAGCCGGAGCGGCGCGGAGAGGCGGTACGTCCCGGCGGCCAGCTCCACGACGATGTCACCGGACATCGCGCCGGTGAGCGCCCGCACCGCGGTCTGCGCGGCGGGCAACGAGCAAGGCTGGGCCGCGGAGCAGGTGGTGCCGCTACCGGAAGGGGAGGCGTAGAGGGTCGTGGTGGCCGCCGAGGCGGGCGAGACCGGCGCCACCAGGGCGGCCGCGGCGGTCAGCCCTATCGCGGTGGCTCCGGCCAGCATCAGTCTCCGCATCGCGGAGTACGAGAATTCAAACACGGGACTTCCTTGTGTCGGGGGGTGGGGGAGTGGCCGGCGGAACGTCCCATCGGAGCCGGTCCGGCGGCTGCGGCGCCGGTCCTCGTGCCGCCCGGGGCGCGGCCGTCCACGTACGGACGGCCGCGCCCCGGGCGGTCAGGCATGCGAAAGTGCTCCTGCCGCGGAAGGGGATCCCTCGCCGGGACGATGCTTTCCCGGCGAGGGATCCCGAAGGTGTCTCAGAGATCAGGAAAAGGGGTCAGGTCCGGGTCCAGCGCTGGTTGCTTCCGCCGTTGCAGTCCCAGATGGCGAGTCTGGTGCCGTTGGCGGTGGCGCTGTTGGGCACGTCCAGGCACTTGTTCGCGCCGAGGGCGGTGATGGTGCCGTCGGCGTTCAGGCGCCACTTCTGGTTGTTCTGCCCGTTGCAGTCCCAGATCTGGACCAGGGCGCCGTTGGCGGTGCTCTGGTCGGCCACGTCCAGGCACTTGTTGCCGTAGACCCGCAGTTCACTCGCGGCGGTCGTCGCCCACTGCTGGTTGTTCTGGCCGTTGCAGTCCCAGAGCTGTACCGCGGCGCCGTTGGCCTGCGAGACGCCGCTCACGTCGAGGCACCTGCCCGAGCCCACACCCCGGATCGCCCCCGCCGTTCCCGGCGTCGGAGTCACCGTCGGAGTCGGAGTCGGCGTGGGGTTGGGGTCGCTCCCGAACTGCGAGAAGAACCTCCACACCTCGCCCTTGGTCCAGGTCGTGATGCCGCTCTCGGCGTAGGTCCCGTCGACGGGGCCGGGCATGTGACCGTTGTCGAAGGCGGCCCACACGACCGGGTACCCGGCACGGCACCCCGAGTAGGTGGTGGTGATGTGCGTCCTGCTGCCAGAACCCGGCTCCGGCGGGTTCTGGGGGGTGCAGCCGTTGTTGCGGACGAACCTGTCACGCAGCGACCGTCCCTGGGAGATGTTGAGGACGTTGTCGCTGATGCCGTGCAGTCCCATGTACGCGATGGGCTGGGAGCCGTCGCTGCACCCGCTGAGCTGCGCGCCGGCGTAGACCGCGACCGCGCGGAAGACCGTCGCCCTGCTGCACGCGAGCGAGTAGCTCATACCGCCGCCGTAGCTGAAGCCCATGGCGAAGCGCTGCGTGGTGTCGACGCACAGGGAGGCGTCGAGCAGCCTGTTCAGGTCGTCGACGAGGACGACGTCCTCGTTGTTGGAGTTGGCCCAGCCGTTGCCGATGCCCTGGGGCGCGACGAAGATCCCGTTGTTGTTCGACATCTGCCGCATGCCGTAGAAGGACCAGGGGTACCCGCTGGTGCCGCCCGAGTCGATCTCGTTCATCGTGCCGCCCCGCCAGTGGAACCCGAAGAACACGCGGTAGGGCGTGTTGTTGTTGTAGTTGTCGGGGAGCCTCAGGATGTAGGAGCGCGTCTTGCCGCCGCTCTGGATCGTGCGCGTGCCGCTCGTCAGCGCCGGGGCCTTGCCGCACCCGGCGGTCGGCGCGAGGGCGGCGGTGCCCGTGGACGACGTGGTCGCGCCGACGCTGTTGCTCAGCGCCGCGTGACCCGTGGACAGGACGAGAAGCGCCGCGGCCGCGATCGCTCCGAAGAAGGATTTCTGCTTCAACATCACGCGACTCCCCCCGGGATGGGGACGTCGACATGTCTGGATGGGGAAACCACTTGGTTCTCCTTCATTGGGGGGTAGGAGTCTCAGCCGGCCGGTGTGGCGGCTCAACGCCGTTTCGTCGGTGCCCGCGCCGAACACCACGTCTGGCCGGTTCTTGCCGATGTCGCCGGACGACCGCGTTCTGGTGCGAAGTGGTACGGAACCGTTCGCGTCACCGTCGTGGACGACGATGTCCGTCCTTACTTCCGGTGGCCTCCGCCGGTCCGGCTCGGCGGCGAGCCGCCCGGCGAGGTCCGACCGCGCCGCCGGCTCGCCGCCGTCGACCCGCGTGGGCCGTCCGCAGCCACCCTCATGGCGGTGGCACGGCCGGCGAGCACGGATAGTGCCGTCCCACGCCCAGCGCCGGCAGCCGGTCGCCGCGGTGTCGGGCGCGTCCGCGTGGCTGGTTCCGATCGCTCACATGATTCTCCAGACATGTCGCGGTGTCCGGCGAGTGGTACCGCGAGGGGGGTGTGATCTGAGGGACTGCGTGAGTCGAGACGGTCGGGTCACGATGCACGACCGCCGCGGAGTGCCCCACTCCAGATGCGGTCCAGCCAAGGAGGAGACCCCCGACAGGAGGCGTCCCGGAGACTTAGCTACTAATTACGTTCCTCACGCTGAGGCGCGTCAAGACCTTAAGCCCACTTATTTCTGACTCCTCACAAGCGGACCATTGTCAGAGTGGGAACTCTTTCGAGCATAAGCGCAGTTGGAAGGCTTGCTCTTTCCCTCGGCCGGTGCGCGGATTCCGCGCCGCGTCAGATGTGTAGCACTCTATGTCAGGTAGGTTGCGAGGATTGGTGCTGATCCGAGCCTCGGTTGGCCGTACCCTTGAGGAGGCGGTGGCAGGGAGGGAGCGGCGTGGTCGATACTCCGCGTGCGGAAGGCGTGTACCGGCCGGGCTACGAGGTGGCCGCGGAGCAGGTGCTGGAGCTGATCAGTCGGTTGCGCCTGCGGCCCGGTGACCGCATGCCCACCGAGAACGAGCTGGCCCGGCAACTGGGCACGAGCCGAACCGTCGTGCGTGAGGCGGTGAAGATACTCTCGGCGCTCGGCCGGGTACGCGCCCAGAAGGGGCGCGGTCTGTACGTGGCCGACGACGAGGGGATGCTCGGCACCGGGCGCTGGGCGTCCTTCTTCCTGCCCACCGACCTGGACCACGTCTACATGCTCTTCGAGTTCCGCCGGGCCCAGGAGATGGAGACCAGCCGGCTGGCCGCCCGCCGGGCCACCCCGGCGGAGCTGGGAGACATCGAGAAGTCGGCCGGGGTGTGCCGCTACGGATTCGACATCGGACGTGAGGATCTGTTCATCGAGGGCGACGACGCCTTCCACACCGCCATCGCGACGGCCTCGCACAACATGTTCCTCCAGATAGCGGTGCGAGAGGCCCGCCGGCTGCAGGCCCAGTCCAACCTCATCGGACTGCGCGGCTCGGTGGGCGGGCACGCGGCCAAGGCCGTCGAGGAACACGACGCCATCTACCAGGCCATCCGCGCCGGAGACCCGGAAGCGGCGGCCCAGGCCGCGGCGACACACATCGACAACACCCTGGACGACTACCGCAGAGAGATCCAGCAGCGCATCTTCTCGCCGACCGATTGATCTCCCGCGAGCGGATTACGCGGGTGGTGCGGGTACGGCACCGCCAGGACGCGCCCGGTGCCGTCGTGCCGGACGCCCGCGGCGAGCACCACGTGCGCCGATGGCCGCTCTGCTCGGGAGGAAAGAGCGAATGGCCGCCCGGCCGTCGCGGGGACGGCCACGGGTGAAAGTTTCACCGCACCGCGCCTCCAGGAAGAGCGAGCGCCCTTTGATGGAAGCAGATGGGACCTGGTCGCCGAGCAAACGCCCGGAATGCAAGACCTGCCTGATTCTTGACAGGCATTCCTCACTTCGTGTCTACTCTGCCGCACCACCCACAACCAAGCCCGCCGGGCAGAGGACAGGTCTCGATGAACTTATGTGAGCGCTAACAAAGTAACTCGGGCCGAGCGTCCTGCCCCAGACGCCCTGTCCGGCCCGGTTGACGGAGGTGAGCGTTACCGGCACCCGCCCTCTTCGTGTTCGGCGACATCACCCGATCCACAGGAAACGCCGCCACACCTCCGGTGACCGGCCTCGACGACCCTCCGCGTCGAACCGGTCCGGGAGGCTCCCGTCGATCGGCTCGGATCGACCAGGTGAAGAACCCGCCCGGGGCGCCGACCACCCCAGGCGGGTTCCGCTCGGTGGGGTCAGGTTCGGGTCCAGCGCTGGTTGCTTCCGCCGTTGCAGTCCCAGATGGCGAGTCTGGTGCCGTTGGCGGTGGCGCTGTTGGGCACGTCCAGGCACTTGTTCGCGCCGAGGGCGGTGATGGTGCCGTCGGCGTTCAGGCGCCACTTCTGGTTGTTCTGCCCGTTGCAGTCCCAGATCTGGACCAGGGCGCCGTTGGCGGTGCTCTGGTCGGCCACGTCCAGGCACTTGTTGCCGTAGACCCGCAGTTCACTCGCGGCGGTCGTCGCCCACTGCTGGTTGTTCTGGCCGTTGCAGTCCCAGAGCTGTACCGCGGCGCCGTTGGCCTGCGAGACGCCGCTCACGTCGAGGCACCTGCCCGAGCCCACACCCCGGATCGCACCCGCCGTTCCCGGCGTCGGAGTCACCGTCGGAGTGGGCGACGGCGACGGCGACGGGTTCGCGCCGCCGTCGAGGCCGAGGAACGTGATGGCGTGGGGGAACATGCCGTCCAGCGGCAGGGAGTGGCCGTGGCCCGCGAAGCTGAACGCTTCGACCGGAGCCTGGGTCGTGGTGGCGCCGTACCGGGTCCGGGTCACACCCGATCGAGGGCTGTCGGCGAACGCCGGTGTCTGGCTCGATCCGTGCAGGTCGGTCCACTGCTTGATCTCTTCGCCGAAGTTGGGATAGGCGAGCGTGGTGTCGGTGCTGCCGTGCCACAGCTGCATCCGGGGATAGCGGCCGGTGTATCCGGGATACATCGCCCGTGCCTGGTCGCCCCACTGCTGCGGGGTCTTGACGAGGTTCCCGCCGGAACACTGGCTGTTCCACAGCGATCCGTTGGTGGTGGCGAAGCACCCGGCGGGGACGCCGGAGAACGCCGCGGCGGCCGTGAACACGTCCGGGTACTGGGCGGCGAGCACGTTGGTCATCATCGCGCCGGAGGAGAAGCCACTGACCACGATGCGGGCGGGGTCGACGTTGTGGCGCTGCCGGGCCCACGTGGCCATGGACATGATTCCGGTGGAATCACCGCCGCCGTCGCGCCTGAGCGCGGCGGGGGTGGAGACGTCGAAGCAGCGTCCCTCCCGGGTGGCCTCGGGGACCACGATGATGTACCCGTACCGGTCCGCCGCGGTCACGTAGTCACGCCCGACGCTGTTGAAGACCCCACTGGCCGTGCCCGTGCAGTAGTGGACCATGACCAGCATCGCCGGCCGTGCCGCGACCCTGTCCGGTACGTAGATGTACATGTTGAGGTTCGTCGGGTTGTTACCGAAGTCGGTCACCTGGGTCAGCGACGCGGCCGCGGCGGGCCGGACCGCCAGGAGCAGGCCCGCGATCAACAGGGGTAAGGCGCCGGCCGCCGGCACGGCCCTGAGCCTTCGTCTCACATCATGTCCTTTCGATTGCCGGGGCGCCTCCAGCCACTTCGCTGACGGCTTGCCTCGTCAGGGCTCAAGCCGAAGCCTCCGGTGCGGCGGGTCTCGCCGCACCGGAGGCCCCTCATCAGGACGGAAGGAAGGTCAGCAGGTCCATGTGCCCTAGCGCTGCAGTGTCAGCAGGCCCGGCCGGTAGGGCAGGAGGCCGTATTCGACACCGTCGGAGTTGGGGTTGCGGCCC
>NZ_JBPXMB010000052.1:0-37473 GCF_051918945.1 Streptosporangium sp. LJ11 | reverse complement strand
GCGGCGTAGAAGTCCTGCGCCGCCCGCTGAGCGGAAGGCGCGGCCGCGGACGCGCACCCCGCCACACACACCAGCAGCGCCGCCCCGGCCGCCACGACCGTTGACACGCCGTGGAATCTCATCCATCGCTTCTGCCCCATCAGGTCGTAACTATCACATCCATGGCCCAGGCGATCGGCGCGCGCTCCGTCGCGCCGGCGCCGATTCTTCTCCAGGAGCAGGCCGTCGACTTGGCGGTGGAGGGCGGGAGAGGTTCCGTCGACGCCGATCGCGCGCGGCGTGATCACGAATCGCGGCAGTGTGCGCTCGGCGCGAACAGGTCTGCCCCATGCCGCCCGGACCGGGGCCGACCCGGCCCAATGTCAAGTGTGCTTGACATCGCTGCGAACGCCTTCTACCGTGTCAAGTGTACTTGACTTCTGGTCGCAGGGAGGTAGCTCGTGCAAGCACACGACGAGACCGGGGCCTATCAGGAATCGATCAAGACAGCCGTTCAACTCGTACTCTGGACACTCGTCTGGGTGGCGACCCTTGCCCTGGCCAGATTCGGTCCCGGCCTCTTGTGGGATTCACAGCAACCGGTGGCGAGCTGGGCCGCGGTTGCCGCCAATCTTGTCGTCGGCATCGGATGGATCGTCGCCTTCGCGCGCTTTCTCCGAGGGCAAGATGAGTTGCAACGGAAAATCGTGCAGGATGCGCTGGCGGTCACCCTCGGAGTGGGGTGGGTCGGCGGATTCGCCTACGTCGTCGCGGATGCCGCCGACCTCGTCGTCCACGACGTCGACATCGCACTCTTCCCCGTGCTCCTGGGAGTCGTCTACTCGATCGCCATCATCGTCGGCAAGATCAGATACCGATGAAGAACCGCATCAAGGAACTTCGGACCGAACGCGCCTGGACGCAGGCCGACCTGGCGCAGCGTGTCGGCGTGTCAAGGCAGACGATCAACGCGATCGAAACAGAGAAGTTCGACCCGAGCCTTCCATTCGCCTTCCGTCTCGCCAAGCTGTTCAACCTGAAGATCGAAGAGCTCTTTCTCGACGACCAGTGAAGCGCCTCGGGTGCAGCCGCCGCGCGAATCCCGGCGTCGACCCGACCTCCATCAAGCCGTCGGTGAGCCGGTCGCGCGCGGGGGAGCCTGGCCCTGGGCGCGACCGGCACTCGTCAGTCGACGTACCTGCGGCTCGCCATAGCTTCGGGAGTCCCGGGGCGACGACCCGGGCGTGTCGACCCCGCTGGACGTACCGGTGCCCGCACGTCGGCATCTGCGTGGCGCGGAGCTTTCAGGTCCTGAGCGGCAATGCCTGCATTAAAGTGACATCGTCTCCATCCCGGATCGACCGGCACCGCAAGGCGATCTCCCCTCACGCTCACGAAGCCGAGGTTGAGGAGAGCATCATGTCCCGCACGCGGGCCGTCGCCATGGGATGTTTCCTGGCGATCACCGCCCTTGCCCCGATGGCGGCCCCGGCCGTCGCCACCCACCCGGTCCAGGCGACCCTGGCCGCGCCGGGCGGGAAGGCCCTCGAGCGGGTTCTGGCGGCGCGGCGACCTCCCCTGGGCATGATGGTGACCCTGCAGCGCGATCTGGGCCTCACCACGGACCAGGCCCAGAGCCGTCTGCTCAACGAGATCCGGCTGGCCCCGATCGCGGCGCAGCTCCGCAGACGGCTTGGGACCCGTTTCGCCGGTTCCTGGCTGTTGGGAACCACCGCGCACACCCTCGTGGTGGCCACCACCAGCAGCGCCGACGCCGCCCAGATCACCGCCCAGGGCGCCCAGCCCCTCCTCGTCCGCCGGTCGCTGGAGGAACTGCAGGCGATCAAGGAGAGACTCGCCACCACCACCCGGCCCGCCCTCTCGTCGGTGAGCGGCGTGCGCTACGTCGACGTCAGGACCCGCTGCTCGGTCGGCTTCAACAAGCGCCCCAGGGCGTCGTGCGGGACTCGACGTTCCCGGGCGCCGACCACTCCTGAGTCGCGGTCAACGAAACCTGGAAACCCAGGCCACTGGTGGGCAACGACACCGGTGGCACCATGCGCGTCTACGGTGCCAGGCAGGCCGTCGAGGGCGCCTCGGTCTGCCTGGCCGGGTCCTCCAGCACCGGCCTCAACTGGCACTGCGGCACCATCACCCAGCGCGACGTCGCTGGACAACGCCCAATCGGTCCACCAGCCCGGCGGCCTGTACTACCGCACGACCGCCACCGGTAGCCACTACGGCTGCCTGGCCAGCGACGCCGGCCGCGACTT
Organism: Streptosporangium sp. LJ11; assembly: GCF_051918945.1. Taxonomy (NCBI): domain Bacteria; kingdom Bacillati; phylum Actinomycetota; class Actinomycetes; order Streptosporangiales; family Streptosporangiaceae; genus Streptosporangium; species Streptosporangium sp. LJ11. The sequence goes on along the minus strand of NZ_JBPXMB010000052.1, from coordinate 35,221 downwards.
CGATCTCTACCTGCAAAAACGGACCGGCTCCAGCTGGAGCACCGTCGCGGCCTCGAGCAGCCCCAACCCCTTCGAGGAACTCGGCTACTGGGGCCCGCCCGGCGACTACCGCTACCTGGTGATCTCCGCCATCGGCGCCGGCCCCTACGGCCTGGGCTACACGACGCCGTGACCGGCGCGGGGAACCTGCGGAGGCACTGGTCCCGGCCCCACCGTTCTGGTGATCTCCGGGTTCCGGCCCGTGGCCCGCCGCGGTGGGTCCGTGGTCACCGATCCCTCTCCACCCATCTGGAGTGCCACCTCCTCGCCCAGGCCGGTTCCACGTACCCGGTGCGCATCCCCCGCCGTGCTTGCGGATCCCGGTACGCCATCCGGATGTGCCCGAGCACCACGAGGGCGATGGCCAGGGCCGCCACGTCGTGCACGAAGATGGCGCTCGTCCGGGAGATCACCGGCAGGAGTCCGCCGAACCACATCAGCAGACCGGTGAACATCATGATCGGCACGGTTCCGGCCATCCACCCCGCGTAGATCTTCTGCCCGGCGTTGAACTTGCCGGCGGGCCGCCGATCAGGTGAGGTCCAGCCCTTGCGGACCGCGCGCAGCCACTCCTTGTCGTACCGCGCCAGCCGGTTCAGCCTGCGGAGGTCGGCGCGGAACGCCGACGAGGCGAGGCCGAGCAGGAACGGCGCCGGCAGCAGGATCCCCGACCACTCGTGGATGACGACCACCAGGTGGCGGCGGCCGACCAGCTGGGCCAGCGGCGAGAAGTACAGGCAGGCCGCCGCCCCCGCGCACAGCAGCATGAGCCCGGCCGTGGCACGGTGGACCAGCCGCTCGGCGCGGGTGAACCGCAGTATGCGCCCGGAGCGCTCAGACGGAGCGGTCGGCTCCGTCGAGCCAACCGTCGACGTCATAGCCGTACTCCTCCCAGTAGCCAGGAATGACCTTGTCGGTCACGGAGATGCCGGAGAGCCATTTGGCTGACTTGTAGAAGTACATCGGCGCCGCGTACAGCCGGACGGGCCCGCCTTGAGGGTGCGAGAGCGGCTTGTCCTGCATCTTCAGGGCCACCAGCATGTCGGAACGGCGCGCCTGCGCGAGCGTGAGGCTTTCGCTGTACACGCCGTCGAAGCAGGTGAAGCGGACTGCTTTGGCCTCCGGTCGCACGCCGACCGCGTCGAGGAGGTGCGAGAGCAGCACCCCTTCGAAGGGCGTGTTCGGGACCCGCCAGCCGTCGGTGCACTCCACGTCACCGACGACCCGGGTCTGCGGCAACGCGCGCAGGGCGTCCAGCGTGTACGTCGTGGGGCGGTCGACGAGGCCGTCGATCGTCAGCCGGTAGTTCGTCCGGTCCTTTGTCGGTACCGAGCCCGCGACGCTGAAGTAGCGGAAGCCACTCGGATTGGGCAGGAGCCCGGTCAGCCCGCTGGGGTCGTTCTGGGAGACGGCTCCGAGGGCCTTCTCCCAGCCGCCCTGCAGGTAGGGCGCGGCCACAAGGCCGGCGGCGCCGGCGGCGAGCATCGAGAACATCACCCGCCGCGCGATGGGAGGGCCGCTTTCTGTTTCGTCTCGTGAATCGGTCACCCCGCCATTCGAGCAGCCGCGACGGTGACGAGCCAACGGCGACGGGGAGCCGTAAGACTTTCGTCAGGCTTGCTCGGATGCCGGCGTTCTTGCTGGCGGGGCGGCGTCAGCGGCCTGATCATCTCCCGCGGCGGACCACCGCCACGCGGTACGCCGGCCCTCCCGTGCGTTACCGGTTTGACAGGTGACGGGCGGTGCTGCCAACATCGTCACCAGCCGAACAGGTGACGCCAGTGGGCGTGCCCGTTCGGACGACCGATCACCCCAGGAAGGAAGAACACCATGGCTGCCAGCTACACCGCGGTCGTCACCGTGACGGGAGAGGGCCGCAACGGGGGCCGCGTCACGGCCGACGACGGCCTGCTCGACACCACCCTCGCCATCCCCAAGGAGCTGGGCGGGGCCGGGGGAGCCACCAACCCCGAGCAGCTGTTCGCCGCCGGCTGGGCCGCCTGCTTCCTCGGCGCGGTCAGGAGGGCGGCGGCCCAGCGCAAGGTGAGGCTGACCAGCACGAGCGTCACGGCCGAGGTGACCCTGAACCACAGCCCGGACGACGAGTTCGGCCTCGGCGCCGTCCTCACCCTCGAACTCGGCGGCGTGGACGCCCGGACCGCCGACGAGCTCGGCGCGGCCGCCCACCAGATCTGCCCCTACTCCAAGGCCACCCGGGGCAACATCCCGGTCACCATCCGGGCGACCGCCGCCTGACGTCCCGCCGCATCGGCGGCGCCGGGCGCTCCGCAGGGAAGGAGTATCGTGTCGCACATCCTGAATCTCGCAAGGGCCCTGTCGGTGGTCCTGCTCGCGTTGGCCGTCGCCATCGCCTGCTTCGCCCAGGTGTTCTGAACCCGGCGGCGCGAACGGGGAACGCGAGGGCCGCCGAGCCGGATCGGCCGCGGCCCTCGCGTCCCGCCTCACGGCGTCCGGCGTCCTGCCGCACCGGAAAGCGTTCCCTGCGCGCCAGGAGTCCGCGGGTTCCGCCGCGCGGAAACGCGCCCACCCCGCTTCCCGTGCTCGAAAAACGGTTGTTTTCGATATCGAAGGTGAATGTCATGGACAGGCGTATGTTTTCCAAATTGCTGGTCGCGGGGACGGCCGCGGCGGCGCTGCCCGGCCTGCCCGCGGCATCCGCCTCGGCGGGCGCGCCGAAGCACGCCGGGACGGACGCGCTGAAGCACGTCAAGGCGGGCGTGCTGGAGGTCGGGTACGCCGAGTCGGGCCCGCCCGGCGGTCCCGTGGTCATCCTGCTCCACGGTTTCCCGTACGACATCCACAGCTATACCGGCGTGGCGCCCCCGCTGGCGGCGCAGGGATACCGGGTGATCGTCCCCTACCTGCGCGGACACGGTACGACGCGGTTCCTGTCGGACAGGACGTTTCGCAACGCCCAGCAGGCGGCGATCGCCCTCGACATCGTCGCGCTGATGGACGCGCTCAAGATCGAAAAGGCGGTCCTCGCGGGCTTCGACTGGGGGTCGCGGACGGCCGACATCATCGCCGCGCTCTGGCCCGAGCGCTGCAAGGCCCTCGTCTCGGTGTCCGGCTACCTGATCACCAACCGTGAGGCGAACCGGAATCCGCTGCCGCCGCAGGCCGAGCACGCCTGGTGGTACCAGTACTACTTCGCCACGGAAAGAGGGCGGCTCGGGCTCGAGAAGTACCGCGAGGAGTTCGTCAGGCTCCTCTGGAAGAACGTCTCGCCGACGTGGAAGTTCGACGAGGCCACGCTCAAGCGCACCACGGCGTCGTTCGCCAATCCCGACTGGGTGCCCATCGTGATCCACAACTACCGCTGGCGGCTGGGCCTGGCCAAGGGCGAGCCCCGTTACGACTCCGTCGAGAAGCGGCTCGCCGCGGCTCCGAAGATCTCCGTGCCCACGATCACCCTCGACGCCGAGCTCGACCCGTTCACTCCCCCCGGGAACGGTTCGTCCTACCGCGAGCGCTTCACCGGCGCGTACGAGCACAGGACCCTGCGGGGGATCGGCCACAACGTCCCGCAGGAGGCCCCGGAGGCGTTCGCCAGGGCCGTCGTCGACGTGGACGGCTTCTGAGCAGAAAGCCGCCCCCGCCGCGTCAGGCCTGCGCGACGAGTTCCGCGGCCCGCTCCGCGATGCCGTACACGGTCGCGTTGGTGTTCCCCGACACGATCGACGGCATCACCGACGCGTCGGCCACGCGCAGGCCCTCGATGCCGTGCACCCGCAGTTCCTCGTCCACCACCGCGCCCTCGTCCCGGCCGATCGCGCAGGTGCCGGCCGGATGGAAGTACGAGGCCAGGCCCGCGCGCAGGTAGGCCCGCAGGGCCCTGGTGTCCCGCACGTCCACGCCGGGCAGCACCTCGCCGCCGCGCCAGCTGTCCAGCGCCCGCGCCCGGCCGATCTCCCTGGCGGCCTCCAGGCCCGCGACCATCGTGGTCAGGTCGCGTGTGTCGGAGTAGTAGCCGGGGTCGATGACGGGCGGGGACGCGGGGGAGGCGGACGCCAGGCGTACGGTGCCGCGGCTGTGCGGGCGCATCAGGGACACGCGGATGGTGTAGCCCCGCTGCGGGCCGCCGAGCGCGGGGGAGTGGCTCGGGACGTCCACGAAGATGATCTGCAGGTCGGGCCCGGTCCGCGCGTCCGGGCCGCGCAACAGGCCGAGCGCCTCCCCGCGGTTGTTCCTGGGAGTGGGGACGGGGCGGGCGGGCGCGTACACCAGACCGGCCATGACGTGGTCCTGCAGGTTCGACCCGACCCCCGGCAGGTCGTGCACGACCTCGACGCCCGCCTCCCGAAGGTGCCGGTGCGGCCCGACGCCGGACAGCATCAGCAGGTGCGGTGTCCCGATGGCGCCGGCCGCGAGCACCACCTCCCTGGTGGCCCGTACGGTGACCTGCTCGCCGCCGACGGTGCAGACCACGCCCACGCACCGGCCGCGTTCGATCAGGACGCGGTGGACCGGGGCGTCCGTCATGATGCGCAGGTTGCCGCGTCCGGAGGCCGGAGCCAGGTACGCGTCGGCGGCGCTCTGCCGCCTGCCGTCGACGATGTTCAGATCCGGCCATCCGAAGCCCTCCTCCACGCCCGAGGAGATGTCGTCGGCCCTGCGGTGCCCGGCCTCCACGGCCGCCTCCACGCAGGCTTCGAGCACGGGGTTCGGCTCCGCGGCGGGGGCGACGGTCAGCGGGCCGCGCCGGCCTCGCCACCTGGCGCCGCGCCCCGGCGCCCGTTCGCTCCGCTTGAGGTAGGGGAGAAGGTCGTCGAAGCTCCACCCCTTCGCCGCCCAGGCGTCGTAGCCGGAGCGGTGCCCTCGGGTGAAGACCATGGCGTTGATGGCCGACGAGCCCCCGAGCCCGCGGCCCCTGGCCAGCGGGATCGACGTCCCGGTCGACGCCTGGTTAGTGGTGCGCTCCCCCCAGTTACGCGACGTCCCGAGCAGGCGCGGCCACGCGGGCGGGTCGGAGACGAACTCGGACGGGCCGGTGCCGCCCGCCTCCAGCAGCACCACGCGCGCGCCGGCGTCCTCGGACAGCCTGGCCGCCAGCACGCTGCCCGCGGTGCCCGCCCCCACCACCACGTAGTCGTACTCCACCGCGCCCTCCGATTCGTCACCGGTTCAAGTGGTGACGACCATTGCACGACTGGAAGTCACCTGTCAAACTGGTGATGTGAATCATGTCTTTCTGTGCGGCAACCCCGCGCTCGACTTCGCCTGCACGGTTCGCGCGCGCCGCACGGCGCACGTGGAGACGCTCGACGCTCCCGACCGGCTCGACGCCTGGTATGTGGAGTCCGGCGTCGTCGACGTCGTCTCCTCCTGCACGGAAGCGGATCTGGTCCGGGCGGTGGCGCTGCGGGAGGCCGTCTACGGGCTGGTCACCTCCCGGCTGGCCGGTGACGGATACGACGACCGGGCGCTCGCGCTGGTGAACGAGACGGCTCGCACGCCCCCGGCGACCCCCCAGCTCACGGCCGGGGGGCGGTGGGTCGAGGCGACCCCGGCGCAGGCGCTGTCCACCGTGGCCCGGCACGCCATCGAACTGCTCAGCGGGCCGGAGATGCCGCTGATGAAGGAGTGCGCCAACCCCGAGTGCACCAAGATCTTCATCGATCGGTCGCGCGGCGGGCGCCGGGAGTGGTGCGGCATGGAGTCCTGCGGCAACAAGATCAAGGCGGCGGCCTACCGGGCGCGCAAGAAGGAGGTGCGGACGGCCGGCGCGCGCTGACCGCGCCCGCCGCACCGGACGGCGGCGGTTCGCCTCAGGCGATCGCGACGGCAGGCGGGGCGAGCGGGGCCAGCTGCCGGCTGAGCCCCAGGACGGCCTTGGCCGTTCGCGGGTCGGCGGCGGGGGCGAAAGGGCGGACGGGACGGACCTTGGGCCCGATGACCAGGCCGGTCCGCCCGTCGAGCGAGGCGTCGGCCGCGGCGAGGATCGACGACCGTGCCGCCACCGACGCGGAGCCGGACGTGGCGTACTCGAAGGTTCGCCGGAGCAGCGGCCAGAGCGGTCGCAGTCCCGGCGAGACGATTCTGGACGACAGCATGGTGCCGTTGGTCATGTCGGTGGCCGCCCCGCCCGGGTCGGCCGCGAAGACCGAGACGCCCGTGCCTCGCAGCCGCTCCGCGAGATCCAGCGTGTAGGCGAGGTTGGCGAGCTTCGCCCGGCCGTACCAGTGGAAGCCGTAGTAGCCGCCCGGCGGCTCGACGGCGTCGAAGGAGCGTTTGGCGACCCGGATCGAACCCGAGGTGACGCTCACGATCCGGCTTGGTCCCGCGGCCTGGAGCGGTTCCAGCAGCAGTTCGGTCAGCAGGTACGGGGAAAGGTGGTTCACGGCGAACGACGCCTCGATCCCGTCCACCGTCTGCTGCCGGTCCGCGAACATCGCCCCGACGTTGTTGACCAGGACGTTCAACGGTCCTTCCCCGGCGAGGCGGGTCGCGAGCGCTCGTACGGCATCGAGCGACGCGAGGTCCGCGGCGATGAACCTCGCCCCCGGGCCGGTCGTGACCGCGTCGATCCGCTCGACCGCGCGGGCGCCCCGCTCGGCGTTCCGGCCCACCACGGTCACCGCGTAACCGATCGCCGCCAGCCCCATCGCGGTCTCCAGGCCGATTCCCCCGGTCCCCGCCGTCACCACAGCCCGTTTGCCCACGTTCTCGCCCTTCGCCGGCCATCCTTTAATGGATAGCTATCCGCTTTCTGGTCGTACCGCAGCACAAACGGATGGGTATCCGATTAGGAGGGCCGGATGCGGCAGCGAACCTCGGGTGCCGTTGGCCGATGTGGCACCAGCCGCCATATTGACCCCGACCTGGGAAGTCGGCTTCCCGCTTCTCAGGTCAGATCGTGTGGTCGGCTGGTCGATGGCAGGGCCTGTCGAGAGCTCGGGGATGTCTTTAAGACCGGTGGAGCGAATGCCGCAGAGTAGACGGGCGATGGCCGAGACGGTGCTCTCCGGCTGGTGAGCAGGCCGCGCGCAGCCGGCGAGCGGTTATCAGCCCGGCGCCCTCGAACCGGAGCCCCGCCGAGGAAAGAGAACCTTGGCGGCGGCCCAGGCCCGGGGCAGCCCGAACTCGGCCAGGCCGCGGAGCAGATCGCGCAGGGTTTCCTCGGTCACTCCGGCCGCTTCGGCCAACTCGGCGTGAAGGTGGAGGGATTCGCCCAACGTCTGGTAGAAGACGTCCACGACCAGACAGGCGATGGCCCGCTCGCGGACACTGAGGTGGGGGCGGGCCCAGCGCTGGGCGAGCTGGTCCTCGGTGAAGGCGGCCAGGCCCGGGTCCACGTCCTCAAGGTCGCGTACGGCGCGGGCCAGCGGCCCGGTCAGCGGCACCGGCTGGACCGCCTCGGTGTCGGATGCCTCCGGGAGGCCGAGCTCGGCCAGACGCTGGAAGGCCGGGACGAGGATGGGGTAACCCACGTAGGGGGCCAGGTGGCGGTAGAGCTCCCGGATCGACTCGGGTTCGACGCCGTTGGCCAGGGCCATCTGCATGTGCATGGCCAACGGCAGGTCCAGGTGGGGGTGGCACAGGTCGGCGGTCAGGCAGACGAACGCCTTCTCACGCAGGGTCAGGTGGGTCAGGCCCCACAGATTGTGGCCCGCGCCGACGGCGAGCCGGGCGAAAACGGGGTCGAGCGCGACGAGGGCGTCGACTCCGGCGAGCTGGGGCATCGGTGTGCTCCGTTCAGGGTTCAGGACAGGCCGAGGGCGCGCAGGCGCAAACGGTCGAGGGTGTACTGGGGGACGATGCGGCCGAGAGTGCTCATCAACCGGGACTTCTTGCCGACCGGGTAGCGGGAGCGGGGCTTGCGCGCGGTCAGGGCGTGCAGGACGGCGCGGGCGACCACGTCGGGGCTGGAGCCGGAGCGTTCCTCCTTGAGCCCGGCGGTGGTCATGGTGCGGTAGGCAGCGCCGTACAGCTGCCTGCCCTGCTCGCCGAGGGAGGCCAGGCGGGGTTCGACCTCGTCTTCCAGCTTGTCCACCGCCTCTGTGTGAATGGAGCCGGGTTCGATGAGTACCGCGCGGATCCGCCAGGGTTTGACCTCCATGCGCAGCGCGTCGTTCAGCGAGCGGATGGCGTGCTTGGAGGAGCACAGCGGACCGCCGAACGGCAATGTGATCCAGCTGCCCACCGAGCCGACCGTGACCACGCGTCCGCGCGAGGCCCGCAACATCGGCAGCATCGCCTGGGTGACCGCTATCTGGCCGAAGACATTGACCTCGTACTGTCGGCGCAGCGCGTCCAGGGGAACGAACTCCAGCGGCCCGGTGACACCGATGCCGGCATTGTTGACCAGGGCATCCAGGTGGCTCAGGCGTTCGGCGGCCTCCGCGATCTGGCCGGCGTCGGTGACGTCGAGAAGGATGGGTGTGACAGTGGGGCCGAGTGCTTGGCCGTCTGACTCCTTGCGCACCCCCGCGTAGACGGTGAAGCCCTCGCGGGCCAGCAGCAGCGCGGTGGCGCGCCCGATTCCGCTGGAGGCGCCGGTCACCAGGACGGTCTTCGACATGAGAGGTTCCTTCCAGATCAGTAGTAGGTGCGCATCAGCTCGATCGCCCACTCCGGCTGCACCGTCTCGCCCTGCGGGCCGAACTCGGCCATGTAGGGCTTGATGTCAAGGACCGGGCTGCCGTCGATGGCGTCCAGGCCGCGGACATGGAGGTCCAGGCCGTCCACGGCAAGTAGTCGGCAGCGCGAGACGCCCAGCAGGTTCGGCCGGTTCTTGCCGCGCTGGGCGAAGATGCCGACCTTGGGCCAGTCCGGGTTGTCGCGGGGATGGCGGGCGGAGGTGTTGATCGAGGATGGGTCCACGAGGTGGAACCGGAAGACCGCCTCCAGATGCGAGAAGGCGCCAGCCCGGTGAGCGCCTCCGGCCCGAAACGTGTTCCGTCGAGACGGATCAGCGCCTTCCCGGCATTCCAGTCATCGTCGAACGCCTTGGCGCGCCCGCCGACGACCGTTCCCACTGGCTGCACAACAATTCGTTCCATGTTTCCTCCAGTCGGGTCGCAATCATCGGACGCTGTCCTGCCCAAGCCCGTCAGCGTCCAGGTGCGGCAATGGGGCCGCGCTACCTGACCAGCGCCTGGACCTGCTGCTCCTCGGCTTTGAGCAGGCGGTTCTCTTTGATGAGGAAGTAGATCAGCAGCCCGCTCATGACGAAGTGGCCGCCGGCGGTGTACAGGCCGGGGAAGTAGCCGCCCTTGAGGATCGGGAAGACGAAGTGGGCGACGCCGTTGAGCAGGCCGGCGCCCAGGGCGTACCACCACAGGAAAAAGTTGGCCACGCGGACGCGGTAGAGCGCGCCGGCACCGGCGAAGAAGTAGAGGGCGCCGAACCCGAAGACGAAGACGAGCAGGAACTCCTTCTCCGGCCAGTCACGCGGCGAATCGAACAACTCGACGATCTCGTGCGGGAAGCCGCCGGTGTACTCCTCGGCCATGTGGATGAGCTGGAAACCCACCGCGCACAGGTAGACGGCGATGACCTTCCTGGATTTCACCGGGCGGGTGTAGCTGAAGGCGATCCAGCCGCTCCAGCCCAGCACGCTGGCGATCACGAGGATGACGGCTCCCTGAACGGGGAGGGTGAGCAGGGCCCAGGCGCAGAAGGCGGCGGCCAGGATCGCCATGACGGTCGCCGAATAGGGTTCAGGTCGCTTGGTCATGGCCGGAACTCTAAGAAGATCGCGATGGTGGTCGCTTCCGTCAGGTGACTGACGTGTGCTCGGGGCACATCGGTCACCCGACGGAAGCGATGGGCATGACCGGCCACCTGGTCGTCAGGTCGCCGTCGTTTCGCGCTGGCTCGGCGGCGGCCCTGAGAGCGTGAAGGCGGGGGTACGCGCTACATCGTCACTGTGCTGCCGGTCGATCCGGTCGAGGTGCGGGTGACCTCAGGCGAGGCGGAAACGGTCACCCCGGCCGCGACCATGCCCGGCATGGGCCACGCCCTGCCGCCGGTCGGCACCCTCCAGGCCGGTCAGGGCCGCTTCGTCGCCACGGAGAACCTGTTCGCCATGGACGGCGTATGGGAACTGTCGATCATCCTGTCCGGGGATCAAGGTGAAGAGATGATCACCGTCAGCATGCCGCTGTGACGGCAAGGTCACTGTTCCCAGACGGGAGCGCCTGTCCGGAGGCCACGGCCGGCCCGCCGTTCAGACGGCGAGGATCACCTTGCCTCGCACGTGGCCGCCCTCGACGACATGATGCGCGCTCGGGGCATCGTGGAGGGGGAACGTCTGGACGGGCAGGATCAGCCGACCGGTCGCGGCCACGTCGACGACCCCGCGCAGGGCGGTCAGGGAACGGGTTCCCACTCGCTGTATGCCATGGTTCTTCACCGCGTGCCGGTCGACGGTCGTCCCGATGCGGTGGCGATCCGGAACCAGTGCGAGGCTGGCGGCGACGGCCTGGCCACCGACCAGATCCAGGGCCGCGTCGACGCCGTCCGGCGCCAGGTCACGGACCCGGTCGCGGGGTTTCGACCTGCCGGGCGCTCAGGACTTCCGGAGGACCGTAGCGGCTGAACACGATGACGGTCGGCATGAGGGGTGCTCCCGGGGTCAGCAGGCGAGAGGTGGTCCGTAGGGTCTTTCCCACCAGGTCGACTGATCGGAAAGGGTGTGCGCGGCAGCCCTCACCGCCTGGGTTCCTGCTGCTCGTCGTGGGTCCGGGCGGCGTCGCGGACGGTGGTGAGGCTGGCTGCGAGATGCTCGCGCTGCGAAGGCGAGAGCGGGCCGAAGGTGAGGCGTTCAAGTTCGGACCAGGCCGCGCGGATCAAAGGGCACAATGCGCGCCCGGCGTCGGTGAGTTCGACCTCCACCGAACGCTGGTCGCTCTGGGACGGCGCCCGCACGACGAGCTGCGCGCGTTCCATGGCCTGCAAGGTCGCAGTCACCGTGGAGCGGTCACGGGCCATGAAGCGGACGATCTCGAACTGTGGCACCCGACCGTGGTCCTCGAGGTACAACAGGACGACCTCCTGCGGCGCGACCACCCCTACGTCTGCCAGGAGCGAGGCGGCCAGGGCCGCATGGGCCCGCACCGTCTGCAGCAGCAGCGAACCCAGCGGGGCCTCCGCGATCTGGGCTCCCGGATGGGAACCCTTTTTTGTTGGCATGCCAACATGTTAGCCGCCATACTGTTGGTATGCCAACAAAATCTGCTGGCTCTGATCCCGTGGACCCGACCTGCTCTGCCTTGCCTTCGTCCTCATGATCGGCGGCCTGGCCTCCCTGCTCAACACCACCATCTTGGGCGTCGCCCTGGATGATGCCGGAACCGCGCTCGGCGCCGGCGCCGAGCAACTCCATCGGCAACGGGCTGACCCTGCCCCGGTTGCAGACGATCCTCCCGACCGCGGCGGGCCCGCGGCGGCTGGGCCGGGTGATGGCGCTGGTCGCAGTGCCCGGCCAGCTCGCACCACTTCTCGGACCGGTCCTCGGCGGCCTCGTGCTCGTCCCCGCCGCATTGCTACCGAATCGCGATCCCGAACTCACCGGCATCAGCACGGTAGCCGGTCGGCGAACATCAGTCAGGTGACAGAGGCGATCCCCGAGGGCTTCTGGCTAGGGTCGGCGCCATGAAGCTGATCAATGACCATCTGGCCGTCCAGGCCCGGACTGTACCCCCGACCGGTGACGGCTTCGTCATGCTGGCCGGTGAGGTCGGTTCCTGGCGTGGCCCCTTCGCGTCTGCCCCCACACGACTGGCCGCCCGGCTCAAGGCGCTGGCCGCGGGGATCGAGGCGCGCGAGGCGAACGTGTTCCGCGCGGTCCTGCGCCCGCCCGGCGAGGGCGAGGAGGTGCTGGCCGCGAGGGGCATCCGGCCGGCGCGCTTCGACGTCGTCGTGCTGATCCGCACCGCGTCCGTGGAGGCCGCGCTGGAACTGCGCAAGAGTGCCGCCTACCAGGAACTCGCCGAGACCCTCCGCGCGGCCGCCCGCCGTACCCACCAGATCGTGGCTGACAACGCCGGCCGGCTCGGCGACGTGGACCACGGCCAGGACCACTGCTACCTGTTCAACTACTTCTACGCCGACGACCGCGAGACGCTGCTGAAGGTGTGGGAGTACACCGCCGGGTGGTTCCAGGCCAAGACCGCGCTGCCCAGTTCCGCGCTGATGCGGCCACTGGAGGACGAGCCCGCCGACTACGGGTTGATCAACCACGCCAGCTGGCCCAACTGGCGCACCTTCCTGCCCAGCCTGATCTTCCGGCCCACTTTCCGCAGCTTCGTGCTGGCCAACTTCAAGGCCAACGGCATCGCCGCCCAGCCGATCATCTACCGCCGGGTCTGACCTACGCCAGCTCCAGCCTGGCCAGCTCGGCGCGAGAGGCCACCCCCAGCTTGGGGAAGACCTTGTACAGATGGGAGGCGACGGTGCGGGGGCTCAGGAACAGCCGCGCGCCGATCTCGCGGTTGGACGCCCCGGTAACGGCCAGCCGTACCACCTGCAGCTCCTGCGGAGTCAGCACGGCCAGTGGATCTGCGGCCTGCAAGCGGTCCGGAAGGCTGAGCCCGGTCGCGCGCATCTCGGTGGCGGCACGGGCAGCCCAAGGAGTGGCGCCCAGCTGGCCGAAGGCCTCCATGGCAGCCTGGAGCTGGGCGCGTGCCTCGGCTCGCCGCCTGTTGCGGCGCAGCCACTCGCCATAGACCAGGCGGGTACGTGCCTCGTCGAAGGGCTGCCTGTCCTGGGCGTGCAGGGCCAGGGCCCGTTCGTACAGCGCCCCGGCCGCGCTGTCGGGGCTCAGCAGCGCACGCGCCCGCTGGAGGAGGGCGAGCGGTGCGGTCCGGCCCGTCGCCTCCGCGGAGGCGGCCAAGCTGTGGAGCAGGCCCTGGGCACGCTGTCGCTTTCCTACGCGGACAGCGGCCTCGATGTAGTCGGGCCAGGAATACCGCCACAGGAAGGCATGGCTGGTGGGACCGCTCATCGCCCGGTCCACCCGGTCAAGCATCGCTTCGTAGCGGCCCAGCCCGAGGTCGAGGATCGCACGGGCACACTCCCCCCAACCTGCTCCGGGCATCCACCTACGGTGGTCGGCGTCACGGATCGCCTGCTCGGCCATCGCCTCGCACTCCTCCTGCGCCCCGGCGACCGCCGACAGCCAGGCGTGGATGCCCGCCAGGTAGCCGCGCCACATCGGCTGGCCGACATCGGAAGCCAGGACCAGACCCGTGGTCACCGTGGCCCGCGCGGCGGGATGCCGGCCGCCGAGCACCTCGGCGATGGCCAGGATCACCATGGCCTGGGGCAAGCGCCCCAGCCGTCCCTCCGCCCGGCATTCCTCGACGAGCGCGGTGGGGGCGTCGAGCATGCCAGCGATGTCCTGGCCGACGATGCCTTGAAACACCTGAAGGCAGCGCAGCTCGTAGGGGATGTGGTCGTCCCGTCCCGTCCTGCCGGACAGAAGCGTGGGGGTGGCGTCGCCCTCCAGGACCCGGCGGAAGGAGTGGTTGACGGTGCGCACCGCCTCCACCGGTCCCTCGCCGTCCGGGCACAGTTCCTCGGTACGGCGGGCCAGGGTGAGCTGGTCGGGGTGGGTGGCACTGGCCCAGGTGTAGTAGCCCGCCATGGCCAGCAGCGACAACTTGCCGGGCAGGTCGTCGGTCGCCTCGGCCCCGTGGTGCAGCAGCCGTACTCCATCCAGCGGTCGGCCCGCCTCGACCTCCAGCTTGGCGCGCACGTAGGCGAGTTCCGCCTGGGCCGAACCTGCCAGCGTGACCGTCTCGGCCCGGTGCCGCGCCCTGGCCACCAGCTCGCCCGCGCGCTGCCACAGGCCCGCCTCGATCGCGGCTTGGGCGGCGGCGGTCCAGCGGCGCACGGCCCGGCCCGGGTCGGGCGACAGCTCGGCCGCGCGGGTGTAAGCCGCCGACACCGCCGCCTGCCCGCCGCGGCGCAGCGCGCGCAGCGCCAGGTTCTCCAGTTCCCCGGCCACCTCCTCGTCGGGCTGCAGAGTGAGAGCGGCCCGGTGCCAGGCGCGCCGGTCGTCGTCGGCGGTCTCGGCCAGCGCCCGGTGGGCGGCCATCCGGTCACCGATGTCGCAGGCCAGCAGTACCGCCGTACGCACCAGCGGATGATGGAAGGCAACGCCCTCCGGCCCCACCCGGACCAGACCCGCGCGCTCGGCTTCAGCGAAGTCGACCAGCGAGGCCCCGAGCCGGCCGACCGCGCGTGCCAGCACCTCCAACCCGCCGTGGTGGTCCAACGCCGCCACCAACAGGCACGAGCGGGTCGCGGCGGCAAACGCCGAGACGCGGTCGCGGAAGCCCATCAGCACCCGGTCCGTCACCGGCTGCGCCGTACCGGCGACGAAGGCCAGCGGAGCCATGGGCCCCTTACGCTGCTCAGGGGGGAGCATCCGGGGCAGCTCGATCAGCGCTAGCGGGTTGCCCCCGGCCTCGGCCACCAGCTGGTCGCGCACGGTGGGCGGCAGATCCGCCGCCTGCTCGGCGAGGAGGTTGCCTGCCGCCTCGGCATCCAGCTCCCGCAGCCGCAACTCGGGCAGCCCCTGGGCGGGGAACCCGCCGTCCCGCACATCCTCGTCCCGCGCGGCGAACAGAACGGCGACGGGCTCGGCATGCAGACGACGCGCGGCGAACAGCAGAGCGTCGGCCGACTCGCCGTCCAACCACTGCGCGTCGTCGACCAAGCAGAGCACCGGGTCCGCGGCCGACAACTCCACCAGCAGGTTGAGCGTCGCGAGCCCGACCAGGAAACGGTCGCCTCGGGTGGTGCCGCCGAGGCCGAGCGCACCGCGCAGCGCCTCCGCCTGTTGGCGCGGCAGCACCTCGACGTGATCGAGGACGGGACGCAGCAGTACGTGCAGCGCGGCGAAGGGCAGATCAGCCTCGGACTCGACACCGGACACCCTTAACACCTGCGCCTGCGCTCCAGCCGCAGCACACTCCAGTAGGGCCGACTTGCCGATGCCCGCCTCGCCGCGCACGACCAGTGCGCCGCACCCGCCTTCGACCAACTCGGCAATGACAGATTGCTCCGCTTGACGTCCGTGCAGCATGGTTCTCCCAAGAATGCAGGTGCGCGATGTCACCCGCGACAAAAGCTCACATTGCCGCAAATGTCCGGCGATAGAAGTCGATCTGCTCGGTGACCACCCGATTCCGGAAGCTGAGGTCGGTGTAGAAGGTGAAGTGGCTGCCGGGGTAGATGCGCAGTTCGCCTTGCGGCGCACGGTCGGCCAGGACCCTGGTGGTCTCCAGCGGCGTCTCCCGGTCGTCGGCGGCGACGCAGACCAGCAGAGGGCAGGTCAGCCGCGCGGCGGCGTCGGCGGGCCGGTAGCGCATCATCTGCAGCAGCCCTCTGGTAGCCAGCACACCGGACGCCGGCGGCAGTGAAGGACACCTTGGTCCGCATGCAGATCATCCCCACAGCAATAAACTGACTTCCGGTAAGCACCTTAGCGAAAAAACTGACCACAGGTAAGTGAGATCGAATGACATTCGAGCGGATATTGGAGGCGGCGCGCGTCCTGTTCGCCGCCCGCGGCTACCGTGCCACCTCCATGCAGGCCATCGCCGACGAGGTGGGCATCACCAAGGCCGCCCTCTACTACCACTTCGACTCCAAGGAGGAGATCCTCCGCCGGCTCACCATTCCACTGCTGGACGAATTGGAGGCGGTGCTGGCCGCGGCCGAGTCCTGCGACAGTGCCGAGGAGGTGCGGTGGCGGGCGATCGAAGGCTACGTCGATGTGCACCTGCGCCACCGCCATACGCTCACCATGCTGGTCAAGGACATGACACTGCTGGTGCAGGCGCCGATCGCGGACCGTTTCCGCACCGCGATCGCCCTGGCCAACGAGCTGGTGGCCGGGCCGGCCAGCGAGATCGAGCAGCGGGTGCGCGCCTGCCAGGTGGTCGCTGGGCTGGCCGACCCGGTGCTGCTTTTCCGCGACGCGCCGCCGGAAAAGCTGCGAAGCCTGATCCTGGACGGCGCCCGGGCGCTGCTGGGCGAGCCGGCCGCCCACCGGGCCCGCGGCCGCGCCCGGGGACGGAATGGCGGACGGCGCGCCCTCCTCACCGAGGAGCAGATCGCCCAGGTGCGCTCCCTGTACGCCGAAGGCCGCAGCGGCGAGGAGATAGCTGCCCGTTTCGACGTCTCCAGGGCGACCATCTACCGCCATCTCAAAATCTAAATATAGTGAGACTTGATTTTGAGACGGAGTTGGATCTGCGGAATGCGAGGTGCCACGCTGGATCAGGCGGTACGGCCTCCGGGGAGGATTGGTGCAGGAATTAGCGATAGGAAGTTGATCTTCATCTCGGTTCGGTGACGGGGCACGTTTGGCCTGGTTGGGGGGCTGACGGTCCTGGGCCATGCCCTTCGGCTGTCACCAATCCAGTACGACCACATCAACTTCCTGGGCCGCTACGCCTTCACCCGCGCCGACCTGGCCATCGGCTTGCGCCCCTTTTGCGACGGTGTCCCCGAGGAGGGACCCGAAGAAGGGTGAACAAAGGGTCCGCCGGCCCGATCCTGCTGCCAGGCCGGCCGCCCGGAGCGGGCGCGGACTTGCCGACGACGTCGCGTGGCCTTGGCCACCTCACCTGGCACGGTGCGGTGCTGGGGCGCGCCGCCCGCTTTGAGATCGACTTATGTTAATCGGCTGCCGATCGTCGCAGGACGAAGTCACCGGTGAGCACTCTGTCGAGAAATTCCTCCAGGGCAGGCCGTCGACGGGCTGCCGGCTCTCCGCAGCGAAGATCTGCTCGTTCAAAACCCCTAGCTCGTCCATGCCTCGATCGTGAGCCAGCTCTGAGGCACGGAGGGGTTGACATAAGGCTCCTAAGCGTTAGTGAACAACGTGGCCTGCGGAAACGTACGAGATCGCGTCATCACGCCGGATTTATCCGTCATGTTCGAGCTGAATCTCCCGCCCTGCGCGGGGGCTTGGTGGCCCTTTCCACCGCATTCCGGCCGCACCCCTGGTGGGATCCGAGTTGGGCCGGCCGGGCCGCTCGGTACGCGCGCCTCGCAGAAGGGCAATGACGTCTCCGGCCGTCCGACGGCCCTCCGGGATCGGCATGATCGGCCAGTCATGGATCATTCCCTCGCCGATGTGCAGGTGAAGATCGGTTCCGGCCATGTTTTCGCTCCGGTCCCGGAGCAGGACGGCGTCGGGGAAGAGGACGTCGCGAGTCCCGGCGTACACGTGGACGAGTCCGAGGTGGTCCAGGTGGCCGTTCAGAGGACTGGTCTGAGGGTTTGAAGGGTCGGCTGGGGCTGCCCAGCGGACCGCGAGAACTCGGATGTGCTCGAGATTCAGCAACGGGTCATGTGGTGCGATGTCGGCGATCTTCGGATTGGTGAAGGTCAGGTCGAGGGCAGGTGAGATGAGAACGGTGATATCCGGGCGCTCGCCTTGCGGGGTCAGGGCCTGGAGCACGGACAAAGCGATGTTCGCGCCCGCTGAATCGCCGATCAGAGCGGTCGGTCCCTGTTTCTGGACGTGCTGAAACAGGCCCTGCATGACCGGAAGGACGTCGGCGTGGGTAGCGGCGGGCAGGCGCGGGTAGAGGGGCAGGGCGACTTCGCAGCCGGATTCAACGGCGATCCGGGCGGCGAGGCGCCAGTGCTGCGTGGTGATGGGGGCGGCCCAGGCGCCGCCGTGGATGTAGAGGGCGTAGTGCTTCACCGGATTGACGGGCGTCAGCCGATAGACCGGCCAGCCTTCGAACTCTTCCCGCCGGACCGTGACACCCGGCAGGCGCGGCGGGGACGGGTTAGCCACTTCGGTAAGGAAACGGCTGGGCTTGAACTGGCGCTTCTTCACTCCTGTTATACGCAGCAGACCGACAATGGCGTGGCTGGCCAGGCTGGGGCTCACGGGTTCACAACCTGGTAGGAGCCGGAGCGCACGTCGTCCAGTAGGGCGGGACCGCTCGTGCTCCACCCGAACGTCTCGTGCGCCTTCCGGGAGGGTGTGCGCGCCGAGGATTGAAGCAGCGCGGCCATCGGCCCCATGGCGCTCTCGGCCTGTTCGGCGGTGATCGAGGTCGCGGTGGTTCCGGTCAGATCCGCGATCGCCTCGGCAAGTTCGCGGAATGTGAACTGCTGCGGTCCGGACGCGTTGTAGATTCCCGCCACCGGATGCTCCAGGGCCCTCAGGTACAGGCGGGCGAGATCGTCCGCGTGCACCGGGGTCCACTCGTTGTCGCCGGAGCCGATGTAGGTGGCAGCGCCCGAGCGGGTCGCGGCGCCGATCAGATTGGTCAGCAGCAGGGTGCCGCCTCGACCGTAGACCAGACTCGCGCGGATGATGATGCCGTTCAGGCCCGCCGCCTCGCGCACCAAGCGCTCGCCGACGAGCTTGGACGGCAGCAGACCCGGTTCCGGCAGTTCTGCGTCTTCGTCGCGGGAATGGGCAGGGTCGAGCCCGTAGACCAGGTTCGTGCTGGTGTAGATGAACGGTTTGCCAGTACCCGCCTTACCCGCCCCACGGGTCAGCGCCTCCACAGCAGCGGCTTCCGCCGTGACCGCATCATCGCCGCCGGCATAGTCGACTGCGGTGTGCACCACGGCATCGGCTTGTGTTGCTGCCCTTTCCAGGAGAGCGGTGTCGGTCAGGCTGCCGAGCAGAGGACGCGCGCCCGCCTGGGTCGCTTTCGCTGCTGATTCCGGGGACCGGGTCAGCGCCACTACTTCGTGGCCTGCTGCGAGGAAGTGTTCGACGAGCACCGAGCCCAAGTAGCCGGTGCCCCCGGTGATGAGGATCTTCATGTTCTCTCCAGACCCAAAGGGGCAGTGAAACGGATGGATCATCCGGTTGCCTTACCCTAACACTAAACGGATGAGTCATCCGCTTCACTGCCTGAGTCGACCGTCCGGAGGCTCCGGACCCAGGCGGGGCAAGTGGAGCTGCTATCCGTTTATGTTGGAGAAGTGACCGCTCCCCGGCTCCGTAAGGACGCAGCACGCAACCGTCAGCGAATCATCGAGATCGGCCGGAAGCTGGTCGCGGACGGCACCCCGATTCAGCTGAACGAGGTGGCCCGCGCGGCCGGCGTTGGCGTCGCCACGGTATACCGGCACTTCCCAACGCCTCAGGCGTTGATCGAGGCAGTGGCGGTGGACGGACTGGAGGCGCTGATCCAGGCCGCCGAACGGGCCGTGGAGCAGGACGACCCTTGGACGGCCTTTCGCGATTTCCTGGTCAGGATCGTAGACGCGCAACTAAGTGACGCCGCCCTGTCCCCCGTACTGTCCGCACCCACGGCCGCCCTACCTGGCACAGCGCATCTACTCGATCAGTTGTCCTCGCTGTTCACTCAACTATTCGAACGGGCCGGGGCCGCAGGGCGGCTGGCGCCCGGCATCACGCTCGCCGACATGACGCCATTGATCTGTGGAATCGCCTTCTCGGCCAGGATGCATCCAGCCATCGATCCGCAGAAGCAAGCCGCAGTCGGCCACCACTATCTCGATGTTGTACTGAACGGGCTGCGGGCCCGCTGAGCGCCTCGCACAGGACGGTCTCCAGAGGAGGATCAGCTGGATTTCGGTGCTACACGTATGCCTGAGGGGCTTGCATTCGGTACCTGGGTACAGGTTTACCGTCGAGGATTGGCCCCATTTGTGTGAACGGCGAAGGGCCTGGCCTTGAGACCGGCATGAGTCGTTGATCATGGGGTCTAGCTGCGGATCTCCGTGTCCGGGTGAGGCTGGGCCTGGAGGCGTTCACGCAGGTCGATCTCCTCGGGGGTGAGCGGATCCCCGGGTCGGCGGATGCGGACGGGCTTGGGTCGCAGCGGCAGGCCGTCGTCCGTTGCGGAGTCCTCGGCTTCAGCCAATGCCCGGTAGAGCGAGGCGACCGAGGGGTGCTTGCCCGCGTTCTTCCCGGTCTTGATGACCAGCTTCTTGGCGATCTCCGGGACGGGGACGCCCTTGTCCTTGAGCGCGACGGCGAAGATGAGCATGTCGTCGTCGATGACCTTCGGCCGTCCGCCGTGGTTACCCTTGACCGCCGCGGTGACCTGGCCCTCCAAGGTCTTCTCCCGGATGTAGTTGCGTGCGATCTGCCCGGCGACGGCCAGGACGGCGAAGAACATGGCGCCCATGCCGTTGGGGTCGTAGAGGCCGGTGAGTGGGCCGGTGAGGAGTTCGAGCCGGATGCCGCCGGCCTGGAGATCGGCCGACAGGGTCATAGCTCGGCGGCGTTGCGCGCGAGGCGCTTGAGCTCGTGGACGGTGAAGATGACCGGCGTCTCGGGCGCGGCCTCCTTGAACTGGCGGGCCAGCGCGAGCGCCTTCTCCAGCTCGGGCCGGATCTTGATACGGGTGCTGATCTGCTCGGAGAAGACCTTGTGGCACTCCGCCCGATGGAGGGCTTCGAGTTGGCTGGCCAGTTCCTGGCGGGCGGTCGAGGTGCGGGCGTACCCGATGCGGATCGGCCGCTCGGTGCGGGGCGCGGGCACAACGGCGAGCGCGGGGCCCTGCTTCCACGCGCGGCCGGGGAGCCGGTCGGCGGGGACGGGGATCTCCAGGTGCTCGCGGAGCGCGGGGATGAGGACGAAGCGCGGGGTGTAGTACTTCGCGGCGGTCTTGCCGCCCCGGGTGCGGCAGGCGCTGCCGGCGGGCGCGTCACAGTTCGGGCAGTCGTGACGTTCCACCGCCAATGCGGCCTGATCGGGCGTGAGATCCATGGCGGCAGTCTCGTAGAAGTGCCTCGCACAACGTGTCGGTTTCGAGAGGACTTTTGCGAGCCGCGGCCTGCGGAAACGGGATCCCATCGAGGGCCCTGGCAGAACTCTCACAGATGTTCGTTTCTGCGAAGCTATGGACTTCCACCCAGCCCTCAACATCCGGGTCCGGTGCTCCCCGGAGGGACCGCTGGGGGCCTACCGCTAATTTCTGCACTAATCCTCCCCGGAGGCCGTACGGCCGGCCTTGAGCGTGGCCGCAATGTGGACGACGCGGCGGGCCTGGTGGCGGGCGGCCTCCAAGATCACCTCGGTGGGCGCCCCGGTGCCGGCCACGTGGGAGGTGCCGTAGGGGTTGCCCGACTGGAACTGGACGGGGTCGGTGTAGCCGGGAGGCACGATGACGCCGCCCCAGTGGTAGAAGGTGTTTCCCAGCGCCAGGATGGTGGATTCCTGCCCGCCGTGGGCGGTGTTGGAGGCGGTGAAGGCCGAGTACACCTTGCCTGCGAGTTTGCCCTGAAACCACAGCGGACCCGTGGTTTCGATGAAAGCCCTGAGCGGGCTGGCCGGGTTGCCGAAGCGGGTTGGGGTACCGAACAGCACCGCATCAGCCCACTCCAGGTCCTCATGGCCGGCCTCGGCCACATCAGCGGTGTCCTTCAGATGCTGGGCCCACTCTGGCCTGGCTCCGATCGCCTCCGGCGGCGCCAGTTCGGCGACCTTCCGCAGCCGCACCTGCGCGCCGGCCTTCTCAGCGCCCTCGGCGACGGCCCGCGCCAAGGCGTGCACGGTGCCGGTGGCGCTGTAGTAGATGATCGCGACGTTCACGGGTTCCACGATTGGTTTCCTTTCTGGTCGATCTCGATTGATACGACGGGGAGGCGCCGCGAAATGTGATGTGACACGCCGATCTCACCTTCGAAAGGCTGCCTCGACCGCCTGCTGAGACGAGGAAGACTGGTTGGCGATGTAGCCCTTGGGCCGGTATTTCTTGATGCCGCACCGGATCCAGCCGACGTGGGGTGCCCAGGTGCGCTGCCGGGCCCATGTGTCGGAGCGGCTGTAGCCGCCCCCGCTACCGTGGGAGATCTCGGAGCGGCCGTCCACACGGAGAGAGCCGGACTGGTATAGGCGGCTCTTGTCGTACTCCACGTGTGCGCTGGCCGCCGTGGCGGAGGCGAGCAGGCCGAGGAGAGTGGTGACGCCCACCAAGGCAGCGCGCGGTGACTTCTTCGTGAGTGGCTCCTGGGGAGACGATCTTGATCGTTGGATTGTTTGCACAGCTGATCATGAGGAAGCGGGACGAGGCCGAACTTGTCCGGCGTGACGATGACGGCCATCGCCGATCGTGGCCTTGTCGATGGTCCAGTCATCGTCGAATGCCTCGACCCGCCCGCTGACGACCGTCCCCGCAGGCTGCGGCACGGTCGCCTGCGCGGTGTTCCTCCCGTGACCAGTTGGCTGGTCATGACCGTATGGGTCGGCGGCTCCGGCCGAATCAGTCATGGTGACTGAAGCGTTCGCGGGCTCCCATCAGTTGGTTAGGTAGGGGGCTCAGCATCATGAACGGTAGAACGTGGAGATGTCCTTGGAACGGTGAGCGCGTGGGCGGCGGTTACCGTGAATCGGCGAATGGGGCTGGAGTTGGGCGTGGGCGGCAATGAAATGATGAGCCAGGTCTCAGCAACAGCGCGAAGGCCAGACGAGCGCCTTCCTGCTTCGCACTGACCAGACCGGCCTCATCGCTCAGCACAGTCCAGTGCTCGATGAGTTCGTCCATGCCAAGCGGCGGACGTTCCGTTCCCATAGATCCGCGCCGCGCTCTTCGGCACTACAGAAGGTCAGGCTAGGGATCTTCGAGGTTTGGCGGCCTATGACACGTTGGTCAACGGCACCCCAACCTCTGGGCCGGAAATTTCAGACCGTCGTCAACGCGGAGGGCGCAGACCCTCGAGGAGAACGTCGAGGTAGAGCTCCGCGTGCCTGGCGTCGTCGCCACCGGAGCGGACCGCGTGCTCGACGCCGCAGAGCAGGCGGCGGACGTCGTCCGCCTCGATGCCGTGGCGAATGGCCCCCGCGAGGCGAGCGCGGTCGAGCAGCTCCGTGACGGCACGGTCAAGCTCGGCCTTCATCGCCGAGGTCCGGGCATCGGCGTCGCTGGCGGATCCGAGCACCGCCGCGAACCCGGCATCGTCCAGCGCGCGTCCGAGAGCGAAACGCAGGAGGCGGTGCAGGCCCGCGAGCGAATCCTCGTCGGCCGCCGCGGCCTGCGCCTCACGGACCAGCTGCTGGAAGCTTTCCGCCAGCAGTGCTTCCAGCAACGCGTGCCGGTTGGGGAAATGCCGGTACACGGTCCCGACGCCCACTCCCGCGAGCCGGGCGATGGTGTTCAGCATGAGCGAGTCGTCACCCGCGGCCAGCTGCTCCCTGGCGACCTGCAACACCCGGGCGCGGTTGCGCGCGGCGTCCGCGCGCAACGCCGTCCCCCGCTCGACATTGGGTGTCACGGGCCCAGCCTAGGCCAATCTCGCCGAACGTCGCCCGGCCGGCCACCGCGCCGCGGGTGCCGCGGTTCCACAAGGCCGGGCCGGGTCACCGCGTCCGCCTGGAGCGGGCCGTGGCGTCGTGGCGGGCGAGGGCGCCGGCGAGGTCGCCGAGGTGCCGGGAGACCGGCCCCAGGGTGAGCAGGCCGCTGCCCGCCCCGGCCAGCTCCGCCGCGGCCGGGGCGAGCTCTTCGCGCGCGCGTTCCATCGTCTCCCGGTCGCCGACGGCGATCGCGGCCCGCGCGACGAGGCACCACAGGGCCTCGGACATCAGGTCGCGGGGCGGGTCGGGGACGTCGCGCAGCGCCTCGGCGGCCTCGGCGGGACGGTCCTGGGACAGCAGCACCAGGGGGCGGGTCCATGGCTCGTAGGGGCCCCAGTCGGTGACCCCGCCGGCGCACTCGCCGGTGTGCTCGTCGGCGGGGGCGGGCGACGCGTGCCGCAGGCGCAGGCACAGCAGCGCGAGCGGCAGCAGGCCGCCCTCCAGGCCGGGCATGCCGGCGCCGTCCAGCCGCGCGGCGGCGTCCCGGTAGGCCGCCGCGATCTCGGTCTCGGGTGCCCGCTCGGCCGCGGCGAGCCGCAGTGCCCGGTACCACCGGGTGAACACGCCCACCAGCGGCCGCTCGTGGCGCTCGGCCAGCCGGTCCGCGGCGGCCGCGTGCCGGTCGGCCTCGGTGAAGTCGGCGAGCGCGCCACGGGCCTGGACGCGGATGAGATGCCCGAGAATCCGGAAGGCCACCAGATCGTGCCGGGTGGACAGGGCGACCAGCTCGGCGCCGATCTCGTCCCTGCGCGGAGCCAGGCCCGTACGGTGGAAGGTCTGCATGAACACGCCGTTGAGGGCGAACGCCAGCAGCGCGGGATCGTCCAGGCGGCGGGCGATCTCCTCGGCCTCGCGGGCGGCCTGGGGCCCGCGCGCCGAGCGGGTGCCGCGCGACTCCACGGCGATCGTGGCCAGCAGGCCGGCCCGCGCCGCCTCGTGCGCGCCGGGCGGGATGCCGGCCAGGGCACGTTCGGACGCCGCCACGACACGCGCCGCCTGTTCGGGGTCGTCCGAACGGGTCCAGATCGCCGGGACGTCGTAGGCGCCGATCACCCGGGCGGTCAGTTCCACGTCGTCCAGTTCCTCGGCGGCGGCGATGGCCGCCAGGCGGTGCCGGCGAGCCGCCTCCAGCCCGGCGCCTCCGGTCACCGCGAGGCTGCGCAGCAGGCCCACCGCCGACTCCAGCCGGGCGCGGGGACCGGAGGTCACGGTGCGGTCGTAGACGGCGGCGGTCTGCGCCCACACCCGGGCCGCCGCCCCGCCAGGCCCGGACGCGAGGTCGAGGTGGTCGGCGTGGTGGAGGATGTCGGTCTCCAGGCGGCGGAGGGGCGGGCCCGGATCCACTCCCAGCTGCTGGACCAGCGTCGTTCGTGCCCGGCGCAGCACGGCGAGCGCGTCGCCCTGGCGGCCGGCGCGGTACAGCGCGAGCGCCAGCAGCCGCCAGGCGTCCTCGCGCCAGGGGTGCTCGGTCACGTGCGCGTCCAGGTCCGGCACCGCCTCGGCGGCCAGGCCGAGGGCCAGCCGGATCTCGGCCTGGCGCTCGACGGCCTGCAGCCGCACCTCGGCCAGGCGGGCGCGTTCCGTGCGGGCCCAGGTCCGGTCGGCGAACTCGGCGTAGGCGGGCCCGCGCCACCACCCCAGCGCCTCGGCCAGCCGGGCGAGCCCGTCCTGGGGCGGCAGCGTCGCGGCGGCCGACACCGCGCGTTCGAAGCGCCAGGCGTCCACCGCGCCCGGCTCGGCGCGCAGCGCGTACCCCGGCCCCTCGGTGACCAGCAGCCGGGCCGGGGTCCGGGGCGGGCGCCCGGGCTCCAGCGCGCGGCGCAGCGCGGCCACGAAGGTGCGCACCGCGCCCACCGCGCCGGGAGGCGGATCGTCCCACAGGTCCTCGACCAGGCCGGTGACCGGGACGACGCGACGGCGGGCGATGATCAGCCGGGCCAGCACCTCGCGGTGCCGGGGCCCCTTGAGGGCGATCACGCCTGCGGTACCGTCCCAGGCCGTCACCGGCCCCAGCACCCCGAACGTGACCCGCACCCCTTGACCCGTCCCTTCCCGGGGCATTCCCCCTGGCCACGGTAGCGCGCTGACCGGATGCTCATTCACGCCCGGCAGGCTGAAGGCGTCCAACCACCTACGGAAAAGAGCGCGACCATGGCGCCTGCCATCACCGGATTCGACTACCGGCGCGTCCCCGTCGCCGACGGCGTGTCCCTGAACGCCGCCGTCGGGGGGACGGGCACTCCGATCGTGCTGCTGCACGGTTTCCCCCAGACCCACCTGATGTGGCGGCACGTCGCCGCCGACCTGGCGGCCGACCACACCGTGATCTGCCCCGACCTGCGCGGCTACGGCGCCAGCGACAAACCCGCCGAGACCGACGGCACCGCCTACGCCAAGCGGACCATGGCCGCCGACGTCGTCGCCCTGGCCCGCGCGCTGGGGCATGAGCGCTTCGCGCTGGCCGGGCACGACCGGGGAGCCCTGGTCGCCATCCGCGCCGGTCTCGACCATCCCGGGACGATCACCCACCTGGCCAGCCTCGACGTGCTGCCCACGCTGGACATGTGGGAGGTGATGCACGGCACCACCGCCGCCGTCGGCTTCCACCTGTACCTGATGGCCCAGCCTCCGGGCCTGCCCGAACAGATGATCGCCGCCAGTTCCGACGCCTTCTTCGGGTACTTCCTGGACATCTGGGCCAAGGACCCGCGGGCGATCCCCGCCGACGTCCGCGCCGCCTACCTGGAGGCCTGCCGCGCGGCGGTGCCCTCGATCGTGGCCGACTACCGCGCCTCCGCCGGTGTCGACGTCGCCCACGACCTGGCCGACCGGGACGCGGGCAACCGGCTGCGGATGCCGGTCACCGTGCTCCAGCAGGACTGGGGGGCCGCCCTCGGCTTCGATGCGGCGGCGCTGTGGAGCGCCTGGGCGTCCGATCTGCGGCACATCCCCGTCACCTTCGGCCACTTCATGGCGGAGGAGGCCCCCGCCGAGGTCGCCAGGGCCCTTCGGGACCTGCTCTCGCGCCGGACGACCGGCCCGCGGTGACCCGCCGTCCGGCGTGACTCACCGCCCCGGCGTGGCGGGGGCCGCCGGGATCGGTGTGGGCGGGGGAGCGAGGCGACCCGCGCCGGTCGCCTCACGCTCCCGCCCCGCGAAGGCGGGTGTCCCTCAAGGGACCGGTGCGCGGCCCTCCCGTCGCCTCCGTCGTGCCCGCGGCTTGACTCTCAGGTGACTCGAGGGTGCGGATTCGTCTCGTGAGTGACAGCGCGGAGTTCTACACGATCGGCCGGCTCGCTCGTCGTACCGGCCTGCCGGTGCACACGATCCGCTTCTGGTCCGACAGCGGCGTGGTGCCGCCCACCGGCCGTTCCGACGGCGGGTACCGCCTGTACGACGCGGCGGCCGTCGCCCGGATCGACGCCGGGCTCGACCTGCGACGGCTGGTGCTGGAGAGGGCGGGCCGGGCGCTGGCCGACGGGGTCACGCCGGAGTCGGCCGAGGGCTGGCGCGTCCTGGGCCGCATCATCGGGCCCCGGCTGCCGCCCGCCGAGCGCGCCGGGCTGCGCGATCGGCTCAGGATGCTCGCCGACGCACAGGTGGAGCGCTACTGGGAGCTGCTGGGCGTCCTCAACGGCCGCGAGCCGTCCCCCTCGGTCATCCCCGCCTTCGACTGGGTGATCACCGCACTGGGTGCCCACCGCTGAACCCTCCGCCCGAGGGGGACCGGCCGGAGGTCAGGTCTTCTCGATCGAGTGGAGGACATCCAGATAGTGGCGGTTGTACATGATGCCGAGGATGTTCCCGAAGGGGTCGATCACCGAGGCGCCGACGAATCCCTCGCCGAACTCCCGGGGCGGCTCGTGCTCCTTGGCGCCCATGGACAGCAGCCGGTCGAGGGAGGCGGGCACGTCGTCGACGTGCCAGTAGGTGACGACGCCGGCCGGGCCGGTCTCCGCGTCGCCGGCGAGTTCCCGCGCGTAATCGCTGTCGAGCAGGCCCAGCTCGTGCTGGTAGTCGCCGAACCGGAACTCGATATATCCGGGCTTGTCGAAGTACGGCTCGACACCGAGCAATTCGGTGTACCACTCCTTGGCCGCGGCCAGGTCGGCGGCGTGAAATCTGACGGTGGTAAGTCCTCGTAACATCGGTTCTCCTTTCGTCGCCGCGAATACTTGCCGAAGGAGGTAAACGAAAACATCACATGGTGCACGGATTTCGTTTTCTACAAACGCGAGCGAAGATCTTATCGGAGTAGAACCAACCCTTTTGTCGGAAATGATATGGATGCCTCCGGCGGGCACGCGGGCGCTCCTGCGCCGGACCCGGGGCCTGGCTCCCGCCACCGTCGATCCCGAAGGGGTGACCGGGGCGGGACGTCACAGCAGCAGGCGTACCGCGGCGAGCAGCGTGAGGCCCAGCGTGATCCGTTCGAAGAGCGTGCGGTCGATGCGGCCGATGACGGCGCGCCCGGTCGCGGCTCCGGCGAGGACCGCCGGGGCGCCCAGCGCGGCGAAGACGAGGGAGGTGGGGGTGATGAGGCCCAGCGCGACGCTGAACGGCACCTTGAAGGCGTTGATCGTCAGGAAGAACCAGGCGCTGGTGCCCAGGAAGCCCAGCATCGGCAGGCCCGCCGCCAGGAGGTAGACGGCCATGATGGGGCCGGCCGCGTTCGCCGTCATGGTGGCGAAGCCGGCGAAGACGCCCGCGAGGGCGGCCACCGGGCGGCGGTGGGCGAGCGAGTCCTCCGGCGCCCGGCGCCGGTTCCACAGGTGAACGGCGATGATCACCAGCAGGATCGCCCCGATGAGCCGTCTCATCTGCGCGTCGTCGACCCAGCGCACCACCACGGCCCCGGCGACCACGCCCAGGGCGACCCACGGGAACAGCCTGATCAGCCTCGGCCAGTCGGCGTGGCGCCGGTAGGAGGCCACGGCGACCAGGTCGCCGACGAGCAGGAGCGGCAGCAGCGTGCCGGTGGACTCCTTCGTCGGCAGCACGAGCGCGAACAGGGCGATCGCCACCGTCCCGGTACCGGAGACGCCGGTCTTGGAGAAGCCCACCAGGAACAGGGCGGCCAGCAGGATGACCCACTGGACGACGTCGAGGGAGGGCATCAGCCTCGCCGGAAGGAGGAAGGGGGAGAAAAGGTCACAGATGACCGTACATGATGCGTCAGCTGGCGAATCCCCTGGCCGGGGGCCCGAAGATCTCCGGCGGGCGCGCCGGCGGCCTCATCGTCCCGGGGCCGGTGTCGAGGTCCGCGCCGGCGCGGATCGCCCGCCGTCGCCCGCCACGGCCTCGCGCGGCGTCGAGGCGGCCGTGTGGCACGCGCCGCGGCCGTCGGCGCGCACGACGATCCGGCCCGCCTCGACGCGGACGGCGGCCTCGGTCGCGTCGCTGACGGCCAGGACACCGGCCGCCGCGGCCAGGGCGCCCGAGTCGTCGAACACCACCTGCAGGCGCGGCCACGCCGAGGGCGGGAACGCCTGGCGCAGGCAGCCGCAGAAGTCGGCGACGACCAGCCGTGCCAGCGGTGCCAGCTCCCCGGGGTCGCCGGTGACCAGGACGGCGGTGATCGCGGCACCCGCCGGTGCGGCCCGTACCGCCTCCTCGGCGGCCTCGAGCCGGTGCAGCCCGAGGATCGCCACCACGCCGTCGCCGCCGTCGCCGGTGAGCCGCGCGGGCTCGCCGCGTACCGCGTCCACCGCCGGTGGCGGGGACCACGCCTCGTCGGCGGGACGGGCCCGCGGGATCCACGGCGTGGACGGCCACCTGTCGTCGAGGTCGAGGCCGGCGAGCCGCTCGCAGGCGCCGACGATGGTGAAGGGATCGGTGAAGCCGGGGGCGGCGGCGGCCAGCTGGCTCGCGCCGTGCAGGGTCGTGAGCGTGGCCTCGGCCACGCGCATCAGGCGGCCGTCGGGGGTGACGGGCGGGCGCAGGCGCTCCAGGGCGAGCCCGAGCAGGATCGCGTTCAGCTTCGTCAGCTGCGCGAACGGCCGCCGGGTTTGCTCGTCGGCGAGGATCTCGGGCATCAGGTCCACGCCGATCCTGGCCAGGCCGTGCCGCTCGTCGGTGGTCAGGGGAAGCCGGGCCAGCCAGGCGCGGGCGAGCGCGCCGAGCGCCTCGCGGGGGGTGAGGCTCGGCTCCGGGTTCGGCGGCTCGGGGGCACGCCCGGCGAGGTCGGCCAGGACCGTGAAGTACAGGGCCCGCTTGCCGGGGAAGTTGGAGTAGACCGCGCCGCGAGTGAGCTCGGCGCGCTCGGCGATGGCGTCGATCTTCGCGTCGCGGAAGCCGCGCTCGGCGAACTCCTCCGCGGCCGCGGCCAGCACCCTGGCGCGGTTGCGCTCCTGCAACTGCGCCCTGCTGAGCCGGCTCATCGTCCTCCTCGTCACCGCGTTGCCGTTGATTCCGATCCAAGATACCGTGACCACTCAGATGACAGGATCATCTGTTTACATCATTTGAAACCCAGGAGGACCCATGACCGCTGCCGGCCAGGACGTGAACGGCGTCCCCGAGGTCCCCGAGGTCCCCGAGGTCCCCGAGATCCACCTCACCGACGCCGAGGTGCTGCGCGACCCCTTCGCCGCGTACGGGCGCGCCAGGGAGATCTCGCCGCTGGCGCGGCTGGTGGCCCCGGGCTTCGGCCCGATGCTGGCCCTCACCCGGTACGAGGACGTCAGGACGATGCTGAGCGATCCGCGCTTCGAGATCAACGCCGCCAGCTTCATGCGGCCCGACGTGCCCGAGGACTGCCTGCCCTACATGCGGACCATGAGCGAGATGGACGGGCCCGAGCACCTGCGGCTGCGCCGGCTGGTGTCGCCGGCGTTCAGCGCGCGCCGCGCCGCCGAGTTCCGGCCGCGGATCGAGCCCATCGTCGACGCCCTGCTCGACGGCCTGCCCGGCGTGGCCGAGCAGGACGAGCACGGCGTGGTGGACCTGCTCGGGCACTTCGCCCGGCCGCTGCCGATGGACGTCATCTGCGAGCTGGTCGGCATCCCCGGCGCCGACCGCCCGCGCTGGCGCGAGTACGGCGCCACCGTCGTGGGAGGCGGCGGCCAGAGGTTCGCCGAGGCCATCCCGGGCATCATGGAGGGCGCCAAAGCGGCGGTCGCGCGCCGGCGCGCCGAACCCGGCGACGACCTGCTGTCGGACCTCATCCGCGCCCAGGCCGACGACGGCGACCGGCTCAGCGACACCGAGCTGGTCACCATGGTCTGGCACCTGGTCATGGCGGGGCAGACACCCACGAACCTCATCGCCAACGCCGTGGAGGTCCTGCTCACCCACCCCGGCCACCTCGCCGCGCTGCGCCAGGACGCCGGGCTCATGCCGCGCGCCGTCGAGGAGCTGACGCGCTGGTGCGGCCCGACGCTGCTGTCGATTCCCCGCTACGCGCGCGAGGACGTCGAGCTCCACGGAACGCTGGTGCGCAAGGGCGAGCCCGTGACCGCCGCGATCGCCGCCGCCAACCGCGACCCGCGCGCGTTCGCCGATCCCGACCTGCTCGACCTGGGCCGGGCCACCGGCACGGCGGGACACCTCGGATTCGCCCACGGACCGCATTTCTGCCTCGGGGCCTCGCTGGCCCGCGTGCAGACCGAGGTCGCGCTCATGGCGCTGCTGCGCCGTTTTCCCGGCCTGGCCCTCGCCCCGGAGAACGCGGGACGCGCGCCCGACCCGGGCACCTGGCGCCTGGCGTCGCTGCTGGTGACCCTCTGAACGCTCCGGCCCCACCCGCCCGTACGACCCGTCGAGGAGACGTTTTCCCATGGCACGCACCGGTGAACGCGGCGACCTGCTGAGATGCACGTTCTGCGGGAAGAGCCAGAAGCAGGTCATGCGGCTCATCGCGGGTCCCGGCGGCGTCTACATCTGTGACGAGTGTGTCGAGCTGTGCAACGAGCTCATCGAGGAGGAGTTCGGGGAAACCCCCGGCTCTCCCGGAAGCGGGCTCGGGAAGCCGCCGAAGCCGCGGGAGATCCACGACTTCCTCGGGCAGTACGTCGTCGGGCAGGAGAGCGCCAAGAGATCCCTCGCGGTGGCGGTCTACAACCACTACAAGCGCGTGCGCGCGCAGGCGCGGCAGGCCCCGGGCGGGGAGCCGGTCGAGCTGGGCAAGTCCAACATCCTGCTGGTCGGCCCGACCGGATGCGGCAAGACCCACCTCGTCCAGACGCTCGCCCGGATGCTCGACGTCCCGTTCGCGATCGCCGACGCCACCGCCCTGACGGAGGCGGGCTACGTGGGCGAGGACGTCGAGAACATCCTGCTCAAGCTGATCCAGGCCGCCGACCACGACGTCAGGAGGGCCGAGACCGGCATCGTCTACATCGACGAGATCGACAAGATCGGCCGCAGGGGCGAGAACCCGTCGATCACCCGCGACGTCTCGGGCGAGGGCGTGCAGCAGGCCCTGCTGAAGATCCTGGAGGGCACGACCGCGAGCGTGCCGCCGCAGGGCGGCCGCAAGCACCCGCAGCAGGAGTTCATCCAGATCGACACCACCAACGTGCTGTTCATCGTCGGCGGCGCGTTCTCCGGCCTGGAGCAGATCATCGAGTCCAGGACCGGCCACGGCGGCGCCGGATTCGGCGCCCCGATCCGGGCCGGGCGAGAGCGGGACGTCCTCGCCCAGGTCATGCCCGAGGACCTGCTGAGGTTCGGGCTGATCCCCGAGCTGGTCGGCCGGCTTCCGGTGGTGGCGACCTTCCAGCCGCTGGACCGTACGGCGCTGGTGCGGATCCTCACCGAACCGCGCAACGCCCTGATCAAGCAGTACCGCAGGCTCTTCGAGATGGACGGCGTCGAGCTGGAGTTCACCGAGGAGGCCGTCGGCGCGATCGCCGACCAGGCGCTGCTGCGGCGCACCGGCGCCCGCGCGACCCGCGCGATCCTCGAGGAGATCCTGCTCAACGTGATGTACGAGGTACCGGGCCGCGAGGACGTGGCCCGCGTCGTGATCGACCGCGACACCGTGCTCGGCAACGTCAACCCGACGCTGGTGCCGCGCCGCCACCCCGATCGCGGACCCGAGCGCCGCGACAGGTCCGCCTGAGAGCCCCGGACCAGGCGGCCACGGCCCTCGACCGGCGTCGATCGACGGCACCATGGAAACCGCCGGTTCCGCACCTTCGGGGGAAATGACTGTCCCGTTGTTCCTCGACCCCAAACTTCGGCATCAAGCTGAATCCCAGCCTCGTCGCGCCGGTCTTGCCGGCCACCAACACCCAGTCGGCATCCAGCAGCGTCCACGCGCCGATCAGCTCTTCCGGCTCCCACTCACGATCGCGGTGGCGAACACCCGCCGCGGCTACGCGGTCCCGCCGGACCGAACGGTGCGCGACTTCGGCCTCCGGCGCGGTGAGAGGGCCCGGCGCTGTAGCCGTGTGACCAGGCGTTTGCGAGGGTGACATCGAGATCCGGTCGGTGATGCTCGAGCCCGCCGAGTACGCCGTGCTGAGTCCGGAACGCGAGGACTACCTGCGGACGCAGATCGCGCACCGATCAGGTTTCCGCGCCGCGCCCGTCTGTATGTGTGATATCGACTCACGAGAGGCTGGCACGATGCGGAAACTGATCTTCGGCATGAACGCGACCCTGGACGGCTACATCGCCGCGACCGGCGACGACCTCGGCTGGAGTGGGGGGGAGGGGCCGGACTCATCGCCGAGCGACGAGCTGTTCCAGTGGTGGTCCGACCGGGTGGACGCGACGGACCTGGCGCTGTACGGGCGCAAGTTATGGGAGGCGATGAGCTCCCACTGGCCGACCGCCGACAAGCAGCCGGGTGCCACACCGGCGGTGATCGAGTTCGCCGGCCGCTGGCGGGACATGCCGAAGGTGGTGTTCTCCTCTACGACCGGCACGGTCGACTGGAACACCCGTCTGGTCACCGGCGACGCGGTCACCGAGATCACCAGGCTCAAGGCCGACGACGGCGGCCCCATGGACATCGGCGGCGCCACACTCGCCGCGGCGGCCATGCGGGCCGGGCTGATCGACGAGTACGTGATCGTCACCCATCCGGTCCTGGTGGGCGGCGGCACGCCGTTCTTCACCGCCCTGGACAACTGGGTGAACCTGAACCTGGTGGAGACGCGGACGTTTCCCGGCGGCGTGGTGCTGACCCGATACGAGACGAGGCGATGAGCACGGGCCAAATGCTCGTCTCGTGAGGCCGGGTCGAAATCCTTCCTGGCGTGCTCACCGTGACCCTCGGCGATGAGGGAACCTTTTCCCGGCCCTTCCTCCCGTTCCGAGTGAGCTGTTGACCGACTCGCTGAAGATGAGGACGACGGCGTCGTCGATCATGACGATGTTCTTCGGATGCCCCGCCGGCAACGCCGGCGGGGCGGTGGTGTTCGAGTTGTCGCGTTGGTGTCCAGCTGGTCGGGGTGCTCATTCCGCGGTGACTTCGGTGACGGCGGCCCGCGCGCTGGACTCGTCGACGATGGGGACTCGTCCGATCACAGCGTCGCGGGCAGGCTCAGCCATGGTTTGTCGGTGGCGTCGAATCCGGTGAGCTCGGCGATCTTCCCGTCGACGATGTGCAGGACCGCGATGGTGAACAAACGGTATTCCGGGTCGCCGGGGGTGCGGAGGTACAGCACGGCGGCCGGCATGCGGTTGACCGTCGTGGCGATGCAGCGCCAGTCGTCGTAGCCGCGCTGGAAGAGCCCACCGGAGACCCAGCCGTCCACCGCGTCCTTGGCCGTGACGATCAAGGTGCCCGGCTCGGGCAGCATCGCGAAGCGCAGGTCGTCGCGCAGCAGGGCCATCAGCCCGTCGAGGTCGTTGCGCTCATGGGCGTCCATATACGACTTCACCACGCCGCGCTCGTCATCCGACAGCTCGTGCGTGGCAGGGCTCCGCCAGTCGAGGCGGCGGCCGGGCAGCTGCTCGCGCATCGTCACGCGCGCCCGCTGCAGTGCGCTGGTCACCGATGCGACGGTCAGCTCGAGGGCGTCGGCGGCCTTCGACGCCGGCCAGCCGAGGACGTCGCGCAGGATGAACACCGCCCGCTGCCGCGGCGGCAGGTGCTGGACGGTGACGATGAACGCCAGCTCGATCGTCTCCCGCGCCACCACCGATTCCTGCGGGTCCTCCGGGAGCATCCGGTCCGGGTAGGGCTGCAGGTAGCTCACTTCCGAGTCCGCGCCCGGCAGCTCGGCAGGCACGGGTGTGCGGTCGTTGCGCTTCTCCAGGAAGTCGAGGCAGGCGTTCGTCGCGATCCGGTACAGCCAGGTCCGCGGCGCAGAGTGGCCCTTGAACGACTCCCGCTTGTTCCACGCCCGCAGGAACGTCTCCTGCGTCATGTCCTGGGCGTCCTCGTAGTTCGCGAGCATCCGGTAGCAGTGCACCTGCAGCTCACGCCGGTAGCGCTCCGTGATGAGCGCGAACTGTGCTGCGTCATTTGAGCGGGCCGCCGCGATGAACGCGGCCTCGTCGTCGCCTAGCAGTCTGGCGTCGGTCATGGTCGTCAATCCTTCCGCGGGTGGCGAGGGGCTACCGGAACTGACGACGTGGCGGAGGATTTCTGAGCGGTGAGGCCGCTGACACCGGGCCGTTCGTCAGGCCGGATGGGTCGGGTCGATCCAGGGGACGTGTTCGGGCCGGGCACATCCTCGATGTCGAGGTGGGGTCCCCGTAGTACTGCGGAAAGATCGGGCGGATATGGCTGGTCTGGCTGATCCAGTGTAGGAATCGCCGGTGTGCGGGCCGGCGGCGATGCCTTCGGGATAGACCCGGTCACCAAGCACCTGCAGCGTGGATGCCCCGTCCTTCAGGGCGGGGAGGAAACGCGGAACAGTCACGGATGAGGGTCTCCGGGTTTTGTCGGTGGGCTTCGGTAGGTTGATTGACGTGTCCCGCTTTCGGCTTCAGCCCACG
>NZ_JBPXMB010000051.1:0-37732 GCF_051918945.1 Streptosporangium sp. LJ11 | reverse complement strand
AGCGCGAGAAGTTCGGCCTGGTCGCGCTCGCTCAAGGCGGCCATGACCTGGCCGGCGGGCCGGGTGGACAGGTCACGTTGACATCGCCGATCCATTGGATGGTGGGCAGGAGGGGTCAAAGGAGAATCGCGACAGCGATCAGCGCCAGGACGGTGACCACGGTGGCGGCCGTGACCGTACCGAACCGGGCAGGGGCGAAAAGCCCGGAATCCAGCTGTCGCCCAACGGACCGGTACCGCACCGTTCCGTAGCCGCTTACCAGCAAACCAGCGAAGATCAGGATGCCGCCCGAGATCACGGCGTGAACTCCTCTGTGCGGGGCGAACTTCGCCACCGCAACGCCGAGCGCCGCCACACTGATGCCGGTGCGCAGCCATGCGAGGTAGGTCCTCTCGTTGGCCAGATGATCCCGAGCGCGGCTGCCGATGTTCGGCGCGCCTCGATCGGGGATTTCCCCGCTCAAGCGTCCTCCCGGTGTGTTCGGCGATCCGTGAACGGGTCGCCGAGGAGTCGAGGCAGGCGTGCCGTCCCTTGAGTTCCGGGTGCTGTGACGGCACGCCGGAGGAAGGGGTTTCTCCATCTCCGGTCACAGCCAAGCTGGTCGTGGTTCAAGATTGGTGACGCCACGCTGACGGAGCGAAACCGCTATCGGCAAACAGTGTGGGAAGCGATACCAGCCTTGATTACCATTTTTTGCCAGAGGTCCGGCGCACTCGCCGTCAGGTAAACCGCCACCGAAAGCCGGCGATCGAATTTTTGAGATGTTTTCTACCCTGAATAGAGCTTGAAGGGGGAACGGGTCTTTTATGGCTGACCTTCCCTCTCATGATCGGACCGACTTCGACAACGCCGAGCGAGGATTCGTCGCGAAGTTGAGCCCCGCGGTGGTCAAGGCTGCCGACGGCCGCGTCATCTGGGACAACGACTCCTACGACTTCCTCAACGCCGAAACTCCCAAGAGTGCTCACTCGAGCCTGTGGCGGCAGGGCCGGCTGTGCGCCAAACAGGGTCTGTTCGAGGTGACGGACGGCATCTACCAGGTACGTGGCCTGGACCTGTCGAACATGACGGTCGTGGAGGGCGATACCGGCGTCATCGTCATCGACCCGCTGATCTCCCCCGAGTGCGCGGCCGCCGCACTGCGTCTCTACCGCGACAACCGAGGCGACCGTCCGGTCACCGGTGTCATCTACACCCACTCCCACGGTGACCACTTCGGCGGCGTGCGCGGCGTCACCGACGGTGAGGGCATCCCCGTCATCGCCCCGGCCGGATTCATGAAACACGCGGTTTCGGAGAACGTCTACGCCGGCATCGCGATGAGCCGACGCTCGGTCTACATGTACGGTCCGGCGCTGCCCCGCTCGGCCGAAGGCCAGATCGGGTGCGGTCTGGGCATGACCACCTCCACCGGCGCCATGTCCCTCATCGCGCCCACCGTCGACATCATTCGCACCGGGCAGCAGGAAACGGTCGACGGGGTAGATATCGTCTTCCAGCTCACCCCCGGCACCGAGGCACCGGCGGAGATGAACTTCCTGTTCCCCGACCGGCGCGCGCTGTGCCTGGCCGAGAACGCCACCCACAACCAGCACAACATCCTCACCCTGCGAGGCGCGGTGGTGCGCGATGCCCGCGTCTGGGCCCGCTATCTGACCGAGGCGATCGCGCTCTTCGCCGACCAGGCCGACGTCGCCTTCGCCTCCCACCACTGGCCCACCTGGGGAAAGGAGGACATCGTCCGCTTCCTGTCGCAGCAGCGCGACCTGTATGCCTACCTGCACGACCAGACCGTGCGCTTGATGAACCAAGGCCTGACCGGCATCGAGATCGCCGAGGTCATGCAGATGCCGCCCGCCCTGGAGCAGGCCTGGCACACCCACGGCTACTACGGGTCGGTCAGTCACAACGTCAAGGCCATCTACCAGCGCTATCTGGGCTGGTTCGACGGCAACCCGGCCCATCTGTGGGAGCACCCGCCGGTCGAGCAGGCCAGGCGCTACGTCGAGTGCCTGGGCGGATCCGCCGCCGTCGCAGGGCTGGCCGGTCGCTATGTGAAGGAAGGGGATCTGCGTTTCGCCGCCACGCTGCTCAACCACGCCGTCTTCGCCGACGAGCACGACACAAAGGCCCGCACGCTGCTCGCCGAGGTCTACACCGCCCTCGGCCACGGCTCGGAGAACGGCACCTGGCGCAACTTCTACCTGATGGGCGCCCTGGAACTCAACGGCCACATCGTGCCGGCCGACCTCGACGTGGCCTCACCCGAGGTGATCGAAGCCCTGAGCGCGGAACAGATCTTCGATTCGCTGGCCATCCGCGTCAACGGACCCCAGGCGTGGAACGAGCACTTCGCCATCGATTGGCACCTCACCGATTCCGGCGAGCATCACCGCACCACCATGTCGAACGGGGCGCTGATCCATCAACCCAACCCGCCCGAGGCCACCGTGGACCTCACCGTGGACCTCACTGTGGACCTCACCAAGCCGCAACTGCTCGGCTTGCTCGCGGGCAAGGGCGCCGACAGCCTCGACCACGACGGGGACCTGGACGTTCTACGCCGCCTCGCAGCCGTCCTGGACGACCCGAAACCCGACTTCGCCATCGTCACTCCCTGAGCGCCGTCTTCTCCCCTGTCAAAGAAGCCTTGGTCGCCATGCGCGGAGGGGTTGTGGCGGCCTCGCGGTTCATTGTGGCGACCGATGTGTCTTTCGTCGGGGATTTGCGCCACCGGCGGGACCCGGGACCGATCGCGGCGCGCATCGCCTTCGCCTTCGACACGAGTGCCCGCGCCGCGTCCAGGAAGTCGCGGACGCTGAGGGAGTCAAGACGGCCGGCCGGTCGGCTGAGGGGGGTCCAGGCGATGGCCAGCGTGCCGCCCAGCAGGCCCAGACTCATGCCGATCAGGAAGCCGCCCAGGTTGGAGTAGACGAAGGACGCCATGGACAGCAGCACGGCCATCAAGCCGAGGAACACCCGCTGGCCCGGCTGCAGCCACACCAGCACCCCTGAGATCATCATCACCAGCGCGATCAGGTAGGTCGCCCCCACCGCGCTGAACAGAATCGACACCGATAGCGCGTTGAGCGTGAACGGGATGGACAGCAACTCCGCCCCCGCCAGCACGATGAGCAGCCCGCCCCAAAACGGCCGTGAATTCCGCCACGATTTCATGATCTGTCCGCCCGTCGAACCGTCACCCGCACCCAACCGGCGCTATGTGGGCGACATCACCTACCTATCCGTCGGCGAGGGCGAGTTCTTGTGCTTGGCGACCGTGCTGGACCTGCATTCACGCCGCTTGGCGGGCTGGTCGATCGCCGATCACCTGCGCACCGAGCTGGTGACCGACGCGTTGCGGGCCGCCGCCCTCACCCGGGGCAGCCTGCACGGCGCGATCTTCCATGCCGATCACGGGGCCCAGTACATCTCCGCCGAGTTCGCCGAGGTCTGCGCCGAGCTCGGCGTGTGCCGATCCATGGGAGCCATCGGCACCAGCGCCGACAACGCCGCGGCGGAGGCGTTCAACGCCACTTTGAAACGCGAGACGCCGCAGGGCGCCAAGCGCCGGCCCTCGGCGCGCGAGGCCCGCCTGGCCGTCTTCAAGTGGATCACCCGGTACAACACCCGCAGGAGGCATTCCACCCTCGGCTACCTCAGCCCGATCGACTACGAGCAGCAGACCATCGATAGAGTGCTGCTCGCCGCATGACAAGCGGTGTCCACACTTCGGAGCGAACCCCCGTCGCCAGCCAGGGCCAGGGCCTGCGCATCCTGCCCGACTTCCGCCGAGTCCTGCTCCACCCGCCACTCAGCTGCGCCCCGCCGACGACTCGGCCTTGGCACCCGCCATCGAGGCCGCCTAAGATCCACTCACGGTACCTACCTCGTCGAGCTGTCTACACCGCCACCTCAAGGGGCAGGGACCGACGGGAGAGGGCCCAGGTCGCGGATGATCCCGGCCAGGGCCCGGATGGGCTCGTTCTCCGCCTCACTCCGCCACACCAGCGCGTACGGCAGCGGCTCCATGTCGGTGACCGGCAGGTAGGCGATGTCCGGCCGTACCCAGTATCGGGCGACGTGGGCGGGGAAGAGCACGACGAGTCCGTCCATGCTGGCGAGGGTCATGGCCTCTTCCGCGTCCCGGACCACGGGGCCGCGCTCGATCTGACGACCGCGCCGGGTGAGGCGAGGGGCGTAGGCGTCGTACCAGTAGCCGGGCCCGGTGTCGGCGTTCGGGTGCTGGAAGTCGGAGATCATCTCCAGCGAGACCGACGCGCGCGGGGCGAGCTGGTGGCCGGTGGCGACGGCCAGCACGCGCTGCTCGGCGAACACGACCGGCCCCACGGTGAGGTCAGGCTCGTCGATGGGGAGCCAGCTCACCAGGATGTCGATGTCTCCGCGGCGCAGCGCGGGAAAGGCTTCGCCGAGCTGGGCGCTGTGGATGCGCAGTTTCCACTGCGGGTGGCGGAGGCGGAAGACGTCCCAGTAGGGGCGCAGGTCGTAGGCGTTGAGGGGGAGCATGCCGACGCGCAGCGTGCCGGTGATGCCCTGGC
Organism: Streptosporangium sp. LJ11; assembly: GCF_051918945.1. Classification (NCBI taxonomy): domain Bacteria; kingdom Bacillati; phylum Actinomycetota; class Actinomycetes; order Streptosporangiales; family Streptosporangiaceae; genus Streptosporangium; species Streptosporangium sp. LJ11. The sequence goes on along the minus strand of NZ_JBPXMB010000051.1, from coordinate 33,173 downwards.
CGGCGAGCTGGGCGCGTTCCACGCTCTCCTTCAGCCCGGCGTAGAGCGGCCGGAGGTCGTCCCGGAGCTGCCGTCCGACCGGTGTCAGCCGGACCATGCGGTTGGTGCGCTCGAACAGCGGCGCGCCGACCTGCCGTTCCTGCTTCTGGATCGCCTGGGTGACACGAGCGGGCGACAGGCACAGCCGGGCGGCGGTGCGGCCGAAGTGCAGTTCCTCGGCCAGGGTCAGGAAGATCTCGATGTCCCGCAGTTCCACGCCTGACCTGCTCCGTTCACTCCCACTGAAGGTGATCTTTCAGGGTTCATCGTTGTTCCGGGTGTTCACCGTACTTGATCCTCGATTCGTACGATTCGCCGCTGGTCGAGGGAGCACGTGGATGGACGTCCTGGTTTGCGGTACCGGTGTCGCCGGGGTCGCCCTGGCGTACTGGCTGCGCCACCACGGGTTCACCCCGACTGTGGTGGAGCGCGCCCCGCGGGTGCGCCCGGGCGGGTACGCGACGGGCCTGCGCGGCGAGGCGCTGGACGTGCTGGACCGGATGGCCCTGCTGGAGCAGGCCGAAGCGCTGAGCCTGCGGCTGGGTGATACGGCGATGGCGGATGACTACGCCGCGCCGCCCGTGACGATCTGCGCGGGTGACCTGGAGATCCTCAGGGACGACCTGGCCGGCCTGCTGTACCAGGCCACCCGCCGGGAGGTCGAGTACGTTTTCGGCGACTCGATCGCCACCCTGGAGCAGAGCGCCGACGACGTGCGGGTCACCTTCGACCGCGGTCGGCCGCGCCGCTTCGACCTGGTGGCCGGCGCCGACGGGCTGCACTCGCGCACCCGCTCGCTGGCCTTCGGGCCGCACGAGCGCTTCGTCCGGCACCTGGGTGTCTACACGGCGGTCTTCAGCGTGCCCGGCCGCCTCGGCGCCGAAGACGACGGCCGGGGCTACCGCGTACCGGGCAAGGCGGCCGGGGTGCTCAGCACCCGCGACGGCGCCCGAGCGCGTGCGGCGCTGCACTTCGCCTCCGGACCGCTGGCCTACGACCGCGATGACGCCAGGCAGCACGAGCGCATCGTGGCTGAGCGGTTCGCCGGCGAAGGCCTGCTGATTCGGCGCCTGCTGGAGGAGATGCGGGGGGCGGAGGACCTCTTCTTCGAGGCGAACGCCCAGGTCGAGATGGACCGCTGGTTCTCGGGCCGGGTGGTGCTGCTCGGGGACGCCGCATACTGTGCGGCGCCGGCTTCGGGCCGCGGCGCTTCCCAGGCGTTGATCGCCGCCTACATCCTGGCCGGCGAGCTGGCTGCAGGCGGCGACCACGCGCAGGCGTTCGCCTCCTACGAGCGGGAAATGCGCGGCTTCGTCGACGAGCACCAGCACCTGGGGCGCGAAGGCACCGACCAGTTCTTCCTCGGCACGCCTCCGCAGGAGGGATTCGACCGCACGACGGCGGCTCGCCCGCACCTGGTGCGACTCAAGGACTACGCTCCCGGCTTCGCCGCGGAGCGGCCGTCACCCGGCCGGGCTGCCCGCTGACCTGGCGCCGCCGTTGGTACGGCGGTGCCAGGGCGGCGACGGCCCGATGCCAGGGCCCTCCGCGTGGGGGAACGTACGAATGATCATGACGACAAGGAGATAAGGATCATGGCAGTGAGCAGGAACGGCTTTTCTGAGCAGGGGCTGCGCAGGCTGCGTGAGGTGCTGGCACGGTATGTCGACTCCGGGAAGATCCCCGGAGTCGTCGCCCTGGTCAGCCGAGGCGGCCAGACGCACGTCGAGACGCTCGGCACGATGCGGCACGACGGCGGCGCCCCGATGCGCCGCGACACGATCTTCCGCATGGCCTCCACCTCCAAGCCGGTCACCATCGCCGCCGCGATGGTCCTGCTGGACGAGTGCCGGCTGCGGCTGGACGACGTGGTCGGCCCGTGGCTGCCCGAGCTGGACGACCGCCAGGTGCTCAAGCGCATCGACGCCGAGCTGGACGACACCGTCCCGGCCCGCCGCCCGATCACCGTCCGCGACATCCTCACCTGCACCTTCGGCCTCGGCATGGACATGACCGCGCTGGGCACCCCGATCCTGAACGCCGTCTTCGAGCGCGGGCTGACCCCCAACCTGCCGACCGAGGTGCCCGAGCAGGACGAGTGGATGCGCCGTCTGGGCGAGCTGCCGCTGATGCACCAGCCCGGCGAGCAGTGGCAGTACCAGATCGGCAGCGATCTGGTCGGCGTCCTGGTATCCCGGGTCAGCGGCCAGACCTTCGAGGAGTTCCTGCGCGAGCGCATCTTCGAGCCCCTCGGCATGAAGGACACCGGCTTTCACGTGCCCGCCGACCAGATCGACCGGCTGCCCACCCTGTACGCCCCCGACCCCGCCACGGGCGAGTTCCTCGCGTGGGACGAGCCCGAGGGCGGCCGGTGGAGCAAGCCCCCGGCGTTCCAGGGTGGCGGTGGCGGCCTGGTCTCCACCGCCGACGACTACCACGCCTACTTCCAGATGCTGCTCAACGGCGGCGTCCACAACGGCCGACGCATCCTGTCCCGGCCGGCCGTGGAGCTGATGACCACCAACCGGCTCACCCCCGAGCAGAACGCCGCCCGCACCGCCCTGGCCCGCAACGCCGTGCACATCTCCTTCGGCCAGGGCCAGCAGGGCGGCTGGGGCCTGGGCATGGCGGTGCGCACCTACCGCGGTGACTACGCGCCGATCGGCCAGTTCGGCTGGGACGGCGGCAGCGGCACCTCCGCCTACGCAGACCCGGTCAACCAGCTCACGGGCATCCTGCTCTGCCAGCTCGGCTACACGGTGCCCAACCCCGCCCACCTGATGAACGACTTCTGGACCACCGTCTACCAGGCGATCGAAGACTGATGGAAGGAGTGAGTGTCATGCGTGTTTGGTTCATCACGGGTGCGTCCAGAGGGCTGGGCAGGGCGTTCGCGGAGGCTGCGCTGAGCAGGGGCGATCGCGTCGTGGCCGCGGCCCGTGACGTGGCGCCGCTGGCGGGCCTGCAGGCCCGCCACCCCGACACCCTGGTGTGCGTCCCGCTCGACGTCTCCGACCGCGTCGCGGTGCACGAGGGCGTGGAACGGGCGGTGGCCGTGTTCGGCAGGCTCGACATCGTGGTCAACAACGCCAGCGCGATGTTGTACGGCATGATCGAAGAGGCCACGGAGACCCAGATCCGAGCCCACTTCGACGTCAACGTCCACGGGCAGATCTGGGTCACCCAGGCCGTACTGCCCCACCTGCGCGCCCAGGGCTCGGGCCACATCCTCCTGGTGACGACGATGGGCACCGGCGGCGGGATGGCCTCGGCCGGGCTGTACGCGGCCGGCAAATCGGCCATCGACTCCCTCGGCCAGGCGCTGGCCATGGAGGTCGAGCCCTTCGGCATCAAGGTCACCATCGTCCAGCCGGGCGGCTACGACACCGGCCTGTTCACGACCGGCACGACGGCCACCACGCCCGACCCGGCGTACGACCCGCTGCGAGCGAAGCTGACCGAGCTGTGGGGCGACGAAGCGGGGCCCGACCCGAGCACGGCCGCGCCGGTCGTCATGCAGCTCGTGGACCTGCCCCACCCGCCCCTGCGGCTGATCGTCGGCAGCCAGTCCTTCGACCTGGTCCACCAGATGAACCAGGCCAGGACCGAGGAGTACCGCGCCTGGGAACACCTCAGCCGCCTGGCTCCCGGCTGACAGCCGCGTTCCGGTCCGGCTTCGGACGAACGCGACGCGACAACCACGATTGAAAGGTCATTGATGATGAAGCACCACGATGCCACCCGGTCCGCGGAAGACCTGCGGGAAGAGCCGCCGGAGGGGGACGCAGACGTGATCGTCGTGGGGGCCGGCCCGACCGGTCTCATGCTGGCCACCGAGCTGCGCCTGGCCGGAGTGCGACCGCTGGTGCTGGAACGGCAGCCGCGGCCACGCGATACCCCCAAGGCCGGGGGCCTGGGCGGGCAGATCCTGGAACTGCTGCGCTACCGAGGCCTGCTGGAACGTCTCGAAGCGGCCTGCACCGGTCCTGTGCCGGCTCCCCGGTTTCCGTTCGGCGGGGTGCACCTGGACTTCACCCACCTGCCGGATCCCCCGATGCACGCCCTGCCCCTGCCGCAGCAACTGCTGGAGCGGCAGCTCGGCGAACGCGCCGGCGAACTCGGCGTTCGCCTCCGCCGCGGCCACGAGGTGATCGGAGTGAGCCAGGACGACGACGCGGTCACCGTGGACGTGCGCGGCCCGGACGGCCCGTACCGGACGCGCACGCGGTACCTCTTGGGGTGTGACGGCGCGCGCAGCCGCATCCGCGACTGGGCCGACATCCCGTTCCCCGGCACCACCTATCCCGAGGTCAACCGGCTGGCCCAGGTCACCCTGCCCGACACGGTCACCGTTCTCAGCAACGGCGATCTCGACGTCCCCGGCTTCGGCACCATCCGCGCCGGTTTCACCCGCACCGACCAGGGCCTGCTCGGCATCGGCTCCTCCCCCGGCACCCAGTCCGTCTCCCTCTACACCATCGAGGACGAGACCACCGAATACGACGACGACGTCCCGATGACCCTGACCGAACTGCAGGACAGCATCCGCCGCGTGCTCGGCGCCCACCTGCCCCTGGCCGAATCGACGCGGCTGTCGCGCTTCACCTTCAAGGCCCGCCAGGCCGAGCGCTACCGCGAGGGGCGGATCCTGCTGGCCGGCGACGCGGCGCACCTGTTCCCCGCCACCGGAGTGGCGCTCAACGCCGGCATGCTGGACGCGGTCAACCTGGCCTGGAAACTGGCCGCCGACCTCCACGGCACGGCTCCGGCCGGCCTGCTGGACACCTACCACGCCGAACGCCGCCTGGCCGGTGCCCGCACCCTGCTGCACACCCGCGCTCAGGTGGCCCTGCGGCGCGGGCACGACGCGGCCGCCGAAGCGCTCCGGGAGGTCTTCACCGAACTGCTCGCCGACGAGCAGCCGCTGCGCCGCATGGGAGCCCTCGTCGCCGGCACCGACGTTCACTATCCGATGCCCGGTGCCGGCCATCATCCGCTGGCCGGCACCTTCGCCCCCGACCTCACCCTGCACACCGGTCAAGGCATCACCAGTGTCGCCGAGCTCATGCACACCGCCCGGCCCGTCCTGCTCGATCTGGCCGGCCGTCCAGAGCTCCGCCAGACCGCGCGGGACTGGCGGCATCTCATCGACGTCCACACCGCCAAGACCGACGATCGACCGGCCGACGCGCTGCTGATCCGCCCGGACGGCCACGTCGCCTGGGCCGCCACCCTCGACGAACCTGCGGACAGCGCCTCGCCCCTGCTGAGTGAGGCACTCTCCGCATGGTTCGGAACGCCTTGAGCATCTGGAGGAGCCATGACAAGTAGATTCACCGAGTTGGCCGTCGACTGCCACGATCCGGAGAGACTCGCGGCCTTCTGGTGCGAGGTTCTGGACTTCAAAGTGATCGACCGGAACGAGGGCAAGGTCGAGATCGGCTCCTGGGAGCCGACCGTCGAGGAGGTGCTGGCCCGCCAGATGCCGCCCACCCTGCTGTTCATCCAGGTGCCCGAGGGCAAGACCGTGAAGAACCGGCTTCACCTCGACGTCAGCCCGGTTGACGGCAGCACCGACGACGAGGTGACCAGATTGCTCGGCCTCGGCGCCATCAAGAGAGATGTGGGCCAAGGCCCAGACCGAAGCTGGGTGGTCATGGCCGACCCCGAGGGCAACGAGTTCTGCATCCTGCGCACCTTGGCGGTGACGCGCCACAGTTAGCGTTGCTGTTCCCACCACACCTTCGTCGTGCCCAGATGCCCGGGCCTCGTGATCATGTCTCTTCGACATAGCCGGCGGCGATGTCGTCGGGTGGGTCGGTGTACAGGCTTCGGCTGGTACGACAACCTCGCCGCCAGGCGGGCGGTGATCGTCTCTCGCTCCAAAGCCGTCATGGGCCGCAATGCTCGTATGCCCGCCGGCGCGGCCGCCACGACTTCCTGCTCCGCGACGAAGACGGCGCGAAAGCCGCGATCACCATCTTGGGGTCACTCACTTGATTCGCCGCCCCGCCGCGGCACGTGCCTCGGCGGGGTGCGGGGGCGTTGATCGGCTTGTGCGGAGGGTCGAGGGCTGCTTCGCTGTTGCCCGTGACCGAACTTCGAACGCCGCGACTGTGCTTGCACGCCATCGACACAGCAGAGGGTGAACGCATCGTCGGGCGGCGCGCCGGAGCCGGGGATGCCTGGGCTGAGGACTTTCCTTTCGACGGTGACGTCGTCGGCGTCACGGCCTTTCTCACAACTACGGCGGCCCACGGGGACCAGCGCCCTTTCGGGCACTACCGGATCACCCGGACCGCCGACGGGAAGGCCGTCGGCGGAATCGGTTTCAAGGGTCAGCCGGACGACGGATGTGTCGAGGTCGGTTACGGTCTTGCCCCGTCAGCCCGTGGCAACGGCTATGCGGCGGAGGCACTCCTCGCCCTGCTGAACGTCGCGGCCGAGCACGGATTGTCCAGAGTCGTCGCCGACACCACCGGGGACAACGTTGCCTCCCAGCGAACCCTCGAACGTGCCGGGTTCCGCCGGACAGGCATCAACGGTGACCTCCACCTGTACGAGGCACTCCTCGACGCCCCTTCGCGACCGGCCCGGACGCGGTAGCCCGAATCTTCACCGCGCACGGGCTCGAGCGCCCGGCCAGGGACTCGTTCCTATCGCCGCGACGAGTCCAGGGTGGCCCGGGCGCGGGCCGACCGGATGGCCGAGGAGAGGCCGTCGAGGTCGAAGGCGCCGTGGTGGCGCCGCCCGTTGATGAAGAACGTCGGCGTGCCGGACACGCCGCTGACGTCGGCGGAGTCGACGTCGGCGGCGATCCGGGCGGCGACCGCGTGGTCGTGGAGGTCGGCGCGGAAGCGCTCGACGTCGAGGCCGAGGTCGCGGGCGTGGCCGATGAGGTCGGAGGGACGCAGGCGGTCCTGGTGGGCGAGCAGGCGGTCGTGCATCTGCCAGAACGCTCCCTGCGCGGCGGCGGCCTCGCCGGCCTGGGCGGCGAGCTGGGCGAAGGGATGGACGTCGGTGAGCGGCAGGTGCCTCCAGACGTAGCGGACGTCGCCGAGGTCGGCCAGGATGCGGCGCACGACCGGTTCGGCCTGGCCGCAGTAGGGGCACTCGAAGTCGCCGTACTCGACGACGGTCACCGGCGCGTCGGCGGGGCCGCGAAGGTGGTCGCGGGCGGGGTCGACGGGAGCGGCCAGGTCGATGATGGTCTCGGCGGTGCCCAGCAGGGCGCGGACGCGCAGCCGTGCCGGGAGCATCGCGGTCGCGCGGGAGACGGCCCAGGTGACGACGGGCGCGCACACCGCCGCGGCGAGGATGCCGAACTTGGCCTCCTGGAGCTGAGGGCCGTCGAAGGCGAGGGTGGCGATCAGCAGGGAGACGGTGAAGCCGATACCGGCGATCGCGCCGCCGGCCGTCACGGCGGCCCAGCCGACCGGCGGGCGGACGCGGCCACGGCCGAGCAGGGTGACCAGCCAGGAGGAGATGATGATCCCGACGGGCTTGCCGACCGTGTAGGCCAGCAGGATGCCCAGGGTGATCGGGGAGACGAGGGCTCGCGCCAGGAAGTCGCCGCTGAGGGTTATCCCGGCGTTCGCCAGGGCGAACAGGGGGACGACGACGTAGCTCGTCCAGGGGTGGTAGAGCTGTTGCAGCCGCTCGTTGGGCGAGATCGCCGAGGTGAGGCCTCCCCGGGCCGAGCGGGCCAGCTCGGGGGTCGGCTGCTCGCGAAAGAGGCGGAACAGGTCGGTGGCGCGTTCCAGGTCGTCGCGGGAGGCCGGGGAGGCGTAGGTCAGCAGTCCCATCGCCAGGCCGATGATGACCGGTTCGACGCCGGAGCGCAGCAACGCGACCCATGCCGCGACGCCCAGCAGGGCGTAGACGAACCCGTGGCGTACGCCGGCGGCGCGCACCGCCAGGATCACCGCGAAGACGGCCACCGCGGCCAGCAGCGGTACCGGCGTGACGCGCTCGCTGTAGAAGATCGCGATGACCGCGAGGGCGATCAGGTCGTCGACGACGGTGACGGTGAGCAGGTAGGTGCGCAGCCGGGCGGGCAGGCGGGATCCGAACAGGGCGAGCATGCCGAGGGCGAACGCGGTGTCGGTGGACATGGCGGCGCCCCAGCCGTGGACGGCCGGGGTGCCGGCGTTGAGACCGAGGTAGATCGCGACGGGGACGATCATGCCTCCGGCCCCGGCGGCCAGGGGCAGGACGAGCCGTCTGCGGTCGCGCAACTCCCCCATGTCGAACTCCCGGCGCGCTTCGAGCCCCACGACGAAGAAGAAGAACGTCATCAGGCCGGTGTTGACCCACTGGCGCAGGTCCTGGGAGACGCCCGAGTCCCCGAAGGTGACGGACAGCGGGATGCGCCAGAACCGCTCGTAGGCGAAGGGGGCGACATTGGCCCAGGCCAGGGCGGCCAGCGTCGCGGCGAGCAGGATGACGGCGCTGCCGGTCTCCGTGCGCAGGAAGTCGCGCAGCGGGGTGGTGGAGGTCTGTGCCCACACGGTCTGTGCCCGCACGGTCCGCGCGGGCGGTGGGGCGCCCTCCTGGCGGGGGGCCGTCATCGTCGGGTCCTCGTCGGGCGCATTGTGGTCTCCCCCGTGCCGGCGGTCTCGCGTCACGCGGGGCGCGGACCGGTGGATCACGTGCCGCCGGCCGGTTGGTGCCGTCCGTGGCCTGTGGGCGGGGGGTGGCGCTCTCGCGCCGGCGCGTTCTCGTGTGTCGCCGGCGTCACCGCCGAAGCCGCCCCCAGGGTACCCAAGGGTCCGCCCCGGCGGATTCTCGCCGGGGCGGGCCGAGCCGGAGCGGGAGGAGGGTCGAGCGGGACGGGCGCGGCGGCCACCTCGGCCGGCGCCCGCCCTGGACGGGGGCGGGGGTGGGATGGGAGGTCAGGGCGGGGGTGATGACCTGAGTTTCCTGACGAAGCGGGCGGCGGCGCGGTGGCTCATACCGGTCTCGCCACGGACCAGGAAGACGGCCTGGTCGAACTGGCCGGAGGCCTTGAGCTCCAGGAGCCGTTCGACGAGTTCGGGGCCGATTCCCCCGCCGACCAGGGCGTTTCTGGGACGTTGTGCCGCTCGTACCGCGAAGACGATCAGGGCGATGACCGCCGCCACGACGACCGCCGTCAGGAAGAGGATGACGATCGGGTTCGACATGGGCTGAGCGTACCGCCGTGAAGCGGTCAAATGGAGGATGTGATCACCACATTCGGTACAGATGCGGTGATCTGCTGCAGGCCATGCTCGATCGGGTTTTCCGGCTCCGGGGCGGCCGGGCCGGTCTCTCAGGCCGCCCCGCGTAGCAGGAACATGGCGTAGGCGGCGATCGAGTTGCTGTCGGTGATGGCCCCGTTGCGGATCATCCGTTCGAACTCGGCGCGCGACACCCAGTCCTGGCGCATGTCCTGTTCGGTGTGCTCGCGCTCGTGGGCGCCGGCGGTCAGGCCGGTGGCGAGGAAGATGTCGTAGTTCTGACCCATCGTGCCGTGCGCGTTGTCCAGGCGCCCCAGGTGGGTCATCGAGGTGGCTCGCAGGCCGGTCTCCTGGGCCAGTTCGGTATGGGCGGTGACCAGGGGTGAGGGGCTGTCCTTCACCCCGCCCTGGGGGAAGTTCCAGGTGCGGCGCCCCACCGGGTAGCGATACTCCTCCACCAGGTGGAACCCGTCGTTCTCCATGGGCATGACGATGGCGAAGTCCGGCGCGTCCACGACACCGTAGATGCCGTGGGAGCCGTCGGGGCGCTCGATGCGGTCCTCGCGCACGCTGATCCACGGGTTGGTGTAGACGACCATGGAGTCGAGGGTGCGGATCGTCGGTCCGGATACGTCGGTCATGCGCGGAGCCTACTGAGCGGGCCGGGGCCGGGCGGGGTGAACGGCTGGACGCCGGTCACCGCGGTGACCGGCAGCGGCCCGTAGATGTGCGGGAACGCCTCGGGTGAGTCACCGGGCACCTCCTCCATGCGGACGTCGAGCCCGGCGGGGTCGACGCTCAGCAGCACCAGGGGGTCGGTGACGTCGCGGTAGAAGCGCTCCACGACGCCGCGCAGCTGCTCGTGGTCGGCGCAGGCGTGGATGAATCCGACGTCGTCGAGGGTGCGGCCGATCGTGGAGACGCGGTACTCCCCCGCCTGCCGGGCGGCGTCCCAGTCGGAGGCCAGGGCGAGATGCAGAATGGTCATCGGATGCCATGCTGCCCTGCCCGCGCCCGTCGTTCAACCGGGAGCGTTCTGGGCCGGCTGCCTCTTGACGAGGCTAACATCGTTAGCCTACGGTCCGGCTAACGATGTTGACCGGATCCGGGGAAGGTTTATGATCACCAACGGTTTCACCGTGTCGACCACATCGGTGAGGTCGCCGCGATCCGGCCGCGATCGGATCGCAAGGATCATGCTGTGGCTTGCCGCCGCCGGCGCCGCCGGCGCCGCGCTCACCGCGGCCGGCACGGTTTGGGACGCCGATGGCGCGACCAAGGTCGTCGAGACCTGGCGAGCCTACGGCCTCGTCGTCTTCACGGGACTGTTCGTGCTGCTCGCGCTGGCGCCGCGCGGCTACCGAGGTGTGTGGGAGCTGGTGATCTTCCACAAGATCGCGCTCACGGTGACCGCCCTGCTCTACGCCGCTCACGGCGGCATCGCCGACACCGCGACAATCGCCGGTTGGGATGGCACCGTCTCGGTGCTCCTCGTCGGCGCCTACGTGCTGAGTCGCGGTTGGACGTCGTCCCCGGACTGGCGCGGCACCGCCCAGCGCGCCTGATGAGGACACCGGTAGCGATCCCGGCTCGTCCGAGGCGCCGGTGAGCCGCCGCGGCGAGGTGGTCGACGCGGCCGAGCGGATCCTGGAACGTGAAGGCCCGGACGCGGTGACCATGCGGCGCCTCGCCGACGAACTGCGGATCCAGGCACCCTCACTGTACAAACACATCGCCGGCAAGGCCGAGATCGAAGCCGCACTGCAACAGCGCGCGCTGGAACGGCTCGGTGCCGTGCTGGCCGGGGCCGGCGCCGACCTGGCCACGCTCGTCGCCGCCTACCGGCGATGGGCGCTTGAGCACCCTCGCCTCTACGAGCTCGGTACTCGCCATTCCCTGGATCGCTCACGTCTCGCGTCCGGCGTCGAGGCCGCGACGGCCGCACCCCTGCTGAAGGTCACCGGCGGTGACATCGCAGCCGCGCGTGCCATCTGGGGCCTCGCACACGGCCTTGTCGATCTCGAGCTGGCCAACCGATTCCCGCCCGACGCCGACCTCGACGCGGCCTGGGCACACGCGATCAGCGCGTTCGCCATCTATTGCACACCACAGCCTGAAGGCAACCCGTGACAAAGGACGCCACTCCTCGGTGGCCGGTGTCTACCGGATGCCGGCCGAAAGCGGCGGAACCGATGCCGATCATTGCGAACCCTCTGCGACCTGGCCCGGACCGGAGACGAGGCCGGCGCCGACCGGCTGGCCGGCCTGACTTCACAGGACGGCCTCGCCGAGCTGCTGCCGGAGGACCTGCGCAGTGATCGCGATCACGCCGATCAGGAATGCCGTCAACGAGCGTGCCGCCAGCTGCCGTGTTCCGGTGGCCCCCGGTCAAAGGCTCCAGGCGGGCTACCGGCATCGACCCCGGAGGCAATCGTGTCCCCTCCCACCGCTTCGGCCCGGTCGGCTGTCTTGGTGACCTTCAGGTCGGCCTTCTGCGTCATGGCCAGGACGGCCTGTTCGGTGAGTTCCTCGGGCAGGTTGAGCCGGGGGCCGTCGCCGAAGAAGTCGGTGTGCAGGCGGGGATCGTACTGCAGGCGCGACCAATCGTCGTGACCGCGCAGACCGTCGCCGGTGCCGACGTCGCAGCCGGGTGTGATGGCCTCGATGCGGTTGATGTCGGCGGGGACGTACCGCTGCCACTCCGGATGACGTCCCCCGGCTTCCGTGGAGTCGCTGGTCGATATCCCCCTGAGTTCCGTCGCAAGGTCTGAGGACCTGTTGAAGGCCGGCCAGGACGCGGTCGCGGTGGGCGCCGGTCAGGCTCGGGCCGGTGCGGTGGCGGCCGGAGTGTGGGCGGGTTCGAAGAGTTCGATGAGGTTGCCGGCGGGGTCGGTGAGCAAGATCTGGCGTCCGCCGGGGCCGGCGACCACGTCGCCGTGGAAGGACAGGCCGGCGTCGCGGAGCCGGTCGGTCTCGGCGTCGAGGTCGCCGACGATGAGGTGGATGCGGTTGCGGCCGGCGGGGGTGCCCGGGGGTGTGGCGCGGGCGCCGGAACTGGCGGGTCCGGACAGCAGGAGCCGCAGCGGTCCGCGTACCACGTCGGCGAAGGCGGGCGTGGCGTCCAGGCGCAGGGTGAAGCCGAGGTGGGCGGTGTAGAAGTCGACGGCCGCGGTCACGTCGTCGACGAGGTAGCGGACGGTGGCGAGCTGGTCGGGTGTGGTCATGGCTGGGCCTCTCGTGGGGTGAGGACGGGGAGCAGGTGGCGGACGCGGGTGTCGATCTCCGCCACGGTGCGGGCGAAGGCGGGGTATCCGGCCTGCTCGGCGGCGGGGTCGGGGATGCTCCAGTGGATGTGCCAGGAGTGGTCGCCGAAGTCGGGGCAGAGCTCGCGGACCTTGTCGCACAGGCTGACGACGTGGTCGAAGTGGCGCCCGGCCAGGGTGTCCAGGTGCCGGGGGCGCTGGTCGCCGAGGTTGATGCCGTGGCCCTCGCGCAGGGCCCGGACGGCGTCGGGGTGCAGGCGCGGCCGGGGGTGGCTGCCCGCGCTGGCGACCTCGATGTGGCCGCCGCCGCGGTGGTGCAGCAGGGCTTCGGCGATCGGTGAGCGGGCGCTGTTGCCGGTGCAGGCGAACAGGACGGTGAGCGGGCGCGCGGGCGCCGGGAGTGGCCGGGGCGGGTCCGGGGTGAGGAGCAGCGCGGGGTGCAGCGCGAGGCCGGTGGCGGCCAGGGCGTGGGCGCAGCGGTCCAGGTCCAGGTGGTAGTAGCCGTCGCGGGCGTCGGCGCTGCTGCGCCGCGTGGTGACCAGGCCGCCGTCGCGCAGCAGCCGCAGATGGTAGGAGACCAGGTTCTGCGGGTGATCCACCAGGTCCACCAGTTCGCGTACCCGGTAGTCGCTCGTGGCCAGCTCGGTCAGCAGCCGCCACCGCAGCGGATGGCCGGCCAGCCGTACGAAGGCCGGGGCGGGTTGGGCCGGGGTCATCACGTTGTGATAATACATCAAACGAATTTGATGCATCTGGCTCGGCGGGCGTTCCGGTCCGCTCGCGGGCTGTCACCCGGGCCTCGATGCGGGCCTTCGTACCGGGCGATCCGCACGACCACGGGAAAGAGCGACAGTGGCAGACGAACAGGCTGCCGGCGGTCCGGCCGCCGGCCCCGAAGACGGCAAGGTGTCCTGGCGTACGGTGCGGGAGGTGGCGCTGCTGTTTCTCAAGCTCGGCACCATCGCCTTCGGCGGCCCGGCCGCGCACACCGCGATGATGCGTGATGAGCTGGTACGCCGCCGCGGGTGGGTCAGCGACGAGCGGTTCGTCGACCTGATGGGCGCCACCAACCTCATCCCCGGCCCCAACTCCACCGAGCTGGCCATCCACCTGGGCTTCGACCGCGCCCGCCGGCGCGGTCTGATCGCCGCCGGCCTCTGCTTCATCCTCCCGGCCGCGCTGATCGTCACCGCTCTGGCCTGGGCCTATGTCACCTACGGGACGACACCCGCCGTCGCGGGCATCCTGTACGGCATCGTCCCGGCGGTGATCGCCATCATCGCGCACGCGTTGTTCGGCCTGCTGCGCACGGTGATCAAGAACGTGTGGTTCGCGCTGCTGGCCGTCGCCGCCCTGGCCGCCTACCTGCTCGGGATCAACGAGCTGCTCGTGATGGCCGCCGGTGCGATGCTCGCGGCGGCGGCGCAGGTGTTCCGCCGCCGCCAGGAGGCCGCGCACGGGATGCTCGCGCTGCCGTTGCTCGGCCTGGGCTCGCCGCTCTTCCCCGATCCCACCGGGGGCCAGCTGGCGCAGCTGTTCCTCACCATGCTGAAGATCGGATCCGTGCTGTACGGCAGCGGCTACGTACTGCTGGCCTTCCTGCGCGGCGACTTCGTCGAGCGGCTCGGCTGGATCACCGGCCCGCAGCTCGTCGACGCCGTCTCCGTCGGCCAGGTCACCCCGGGCCCGGTGTTCACCACCGCCACCTTCGTCGGCTACCTCATCGCCGGCCCCGTCGGAGCGTTCCTGGCCACCGTCGCCATCTTCCTGCCGTCCTTCGTCTTCGTCGGCCTGCTCACCAAACTCACCGACAGACTCCGCTCCAGCGTCTGGACCTCCGCCCTGCTCGACGGCCTCAACGTCGCCGCCCTGGCCCTCATGGCCGGCGTCTCCTTCCAGCTCGGCCGAACCGCGATCGTCGATCCCCTCACCGCCGCGATCGCCCTGGCCACTTTGGCGCTGTTGTGGAGGACCAGGCTCAACAACGCCTGGTACATCGCCGCCGGAGCCGCCGTCGGCCTGGCCCACACCCTGCTGGCCTGAAAGCCTCCCCGACCGACGACGCCACGCCCGCCTGCCCCTGACCGCCGGCCGAGCACCGCGGCCCGCGGGCCGTCCTCGCGCGGCGGGAGGCGCGCCTCCCGCCGCGCGAGGAACTTCGGCATCGGGACGACGCCGGAGCGCGTGGCCGCGGCCGTGTTCGCCGGCGGGACGAGGTCCTTCTCATCCAGCCGGCCCAGGGGTGGTTCAGTGCCGGGCGCGCCACTCGCGCCGCAGGATGGCGTAGACGAGCTCGCTGGTCCACTCGCCCTTGACGATCTCGTTGTCGACGAAGTGGGCCTCGCGGCGCATGCCGAGTTTCTCCAGCACCCGGGCCGAGGCCTCGTTGCGGGCGTCCAGGCGGCCGACGATGCGGTGCAGGCCCAGGCCGTCGAAGCCGAGTTCCAGCATGACCCGGCCGGCCTCGGTGGCGTATCCCCTGCCGTGGTGGCCGGGGTGGAAGACGTAGCCGATCTCGCCGGCGCGCTGTGAGCGGCTGTGCCAGATGAGGAGGACATCACCGAGCAGCTCGCCGGTGGCGGCCAGTTCCACCGCCAGGGTGAGGGACTGTCCCTCCTCCAGCAGTGCCGTCTCGCCGATCTTTCTTTCCAGTGCCTCGCGGGTCTGCTCGCGGTCGCGTGGCTCCCAGTACAGGTAGCGGGCGACCTGGGGCAGGCGGTGGATGGCGTACAGGCCGTCGAGGTCGGCCGGGGTGTAGGGACGCAGGATCAGACGGTCGGTCCGGATGGGATAGGAGGGCTTCAGCACCGGGCCAGACTAGGCCGCCCGCCGCGCGGCGGGCGAGCCATTATCGGCGGGCTCGGGCAGGGGGTCAGTGGGCGCTTCCGGCCAGGTTGAGCACCACGACACCGCCGATGATCAGGACGATGCCCGCGATCTTGGCGAGGCTGATCGTCTCACCGAGGAAGAGCACGCCGATGGCGGCGATGGCGGCGGTGCCCACCCCGGCCCAGACCGCGTAGGCGGTGCCGACCTCCATCTGCAGTTTGAGCGCCTGGGCCAGCAGGATGAACGCGGCGGCGTAACCGGCGACGACGAGGACCGACCAGCCCTTGTGGGCGAACCCGTCGCTCAGCTTGAGGGCGGTGGTCGCCACGATCTCGGCGATGATCGCCCCGGCCAGGATCAACCACGCCATAATTCCCCCCACTCCCCCAAAAATCGGCATAAACATACCATTTCCCGTTGATCGGTGATGGCCGGGTCCCGGGGGCGAGACCGTCCGGCGCCACGACCTGCCCGGCTTGCGAGCGGTGTCGAAAGCGTGTTCCACTGGGCCGCATGCCATGGGACGCGCCCGCCCTGCTCGCCGCGCCGCCCGACGTCAGGCCGCGCATCGAGCGCTCCGCGCTGACCAGGGTCCACGGGGCCCTGACCTGTTACGAGGTGCAGGCGCGCACCGCGCTGGACCGCGTTCCCGAGGGCTGGGCGGTCAGCCCCTACCGGGGGTGTGCCCAGGCCTGCCGTTACTGTTCGGTGCGCCGGGGACACCGCTACCTGGGGCTGAACGCCGAAGGCGACTTCGACTCCCGGATCGTGGTGCGCACCAACATCGTGCGGAGACTTCGCGCGGAGCTGGGATCGCGCTGGGACGGCGAGCACGTCACCGTGGGGGTGGGGGGCGACTGCTACCAGGGCGCCGAAGAGGTCTACCGGCTGATGCCCGGCCTGGTCACCGCGTTGCGAGAGGCCGGAGCGCCGTTCACCGTGTTCACCAAGAGCCGGTTGATCCTGCGTGACGCCGATCTGCTGGCCGCCACCCCGGGGGCCGGAGTGGTGGTCTCGATCGCCTTCGTCGACGACCGGATCCGCCGCAGCGTGGAGCCCGGCGCCCCCAGCGCGCAAAAACGCCTTGAGCTGGTGGCCGAGCTGAACGAGCGGGGGGTGGCGTGCGGGGTGGCGATGGCGCCGATCCTGCCGCTGCTGACCGACTCCCCCGACCAGCTCGCGGCCACCGTACGCCGCGTCGCCGACGCCGGGGCCGTCAGTCTCGTCCCGCACGTGCTGCGCCTGCCCCCCGGTGCCCGTGAGTGGTATCTCGCCTGGCTGGGTGAGCACCATCCGGCGCTGGCGCCTCGCTACGCCGAGCTGTACGGCAGGGGCGCCGACGCCGAACCCGGCTACGTGCGCGGCCTGACCGGCCAGGTGTCGCGGCTGGCCGCCCGCTACGGGATGGGCCCGACGCGGCCCGAGCAGCCCCTGCCGCTGGCCCTGCCCCGGCAGGCACAGCTCGCCCTCCTCTGAAAACGGCAGTTCTCCGAAAAGGGGCCAGCAAGCAGCAAAGAGAATCTTTGTCCTGATTATGGCGTTCGTCGCCGTGCTCCGGGGAGGGCACAGCGAGTAGGGGCCCGCACACCGGGCGTGCGGCCGGGGAACGCCGACGGACGGGAAAGACCATGGGGAAGACGATCTCGCCGGGCAGGAACCGGCAGCCCGCACGGACGCGCCGCGGCTTCACGGAGAACCCCGACGGAAGCTACACCACCCCGGGACGCGGCCTGGAGGTCCTGGACAACCCGCTGCTGAACAAGGGCACCGCCTTCACCCCGGCCGAACGCGAGGAACTGGACCTGGACGGGCTCCTGCCGGCGGCGGTCGAGACGCTGGAGGAGCAGGCGCGCCGTGCGTACACGCAGTATCTGACGCAACCGGACGACCTGCGCAAGAACATCTACCTGACGGCGCTGCACGATTGCAACGAGGTGCTGTTCTACCGGCTGCTGAGCGATCACCTGTCCGAGATGCTGCCGGTCGTCTACGACCCGACGATCGCCCGGGCGATCGAAGGTTACAGCCACGAGTACCGCCGCCCCCAGGGCCTCTACCTGTCGGTCGACGACGCGGCGGGCATCGAGCGGGCCTTCGCCAATCTGGGCCTGGAACCCGGCGACGTCGACCTGATCGTCGCCTCCGACGCCGAGGAGATCCTCGGCATCGGCGACTGGGGGGTGGGCGGCGGCGCGGGCATCGCCGTCGGCAAGCTGGCCGTCTACACCGCCGCCGCCGGAGTCGACCCCGCCCGGGTCGTCGCCGTGGCGCTGGACGTCGGCACCGACAACGAGAGACTGCTCAACGACCCCTTCTACATCGGCAACCGGCACTCGCGGGTACGGGGGCGGCGCTACGACGACTTCGTCGACGCCTACGTCTCGGTGGCCACCGCCCGCTTCCCCGGCGCGATGCTGCACTGGGAGGACTTCGGCCCCTCCAACGCCCGGCGCATCCTGGAGCGGTACACCGGCCGCCTGCCCACCTTCAACGACGACATGCAGGGCACCGGCGCGATCGTGCTGGCGGCCATGCTGGGCGCCGCCCGCGTCTCGGGCACCCCCATGCGCGACCAGAGGATCGTCGTCTTCGGCGCCGGTACGGCGGGCATCGGGATCGCCGACCAGCTGCGCGACGCGATGGTGCGCGACGGCCTGGACCCCCGGGAGGCCACCCGGCGGATCTGGGCGGTCGACAGGCAGGGCCTGCTGACCGACGACATGTCGGGCCTGCGGGACTTCCAGGCCCCCTACGCCCGCCCGGCCTCGGAGGTCACCGGCTGGCTCAGGGACGCCAAGGAGAACGGGATCGGGCTGGGCGAGGTCGTCGGCCGCGTCCACCCGACCGTGCTGCTGGGCACCTCCACCGCGCACGGCGCCTTCACCGAGGAGATCGTGCGCACCATGGCCGCCGCCGTCGAGCGGCCCGTCATCTTCCCCATCTCCAACCCGACCAGCCGCATCGAGGCGATGCCCGAGGACCTGATCCGCTGGACCGGCGGCCGCGCCCTGGTCGCCACCGGCATCCCGGTCGCCCCCGTCACCCACGACGGCCTCACCCACACCATCGGCCAGGCCAACAACGCCCTGCTGTATCCGGGGCTGGGACTGGGGGTGATCGTCTCGCGCGCCCGGCGGGTCAGCGACGGCATGCTCCAGGCCGCGGCCGAGGCGGTCGCCTCGATGGCCGACGTCTCGGCCCCCGGCGCCTCGCTGCTGCCCCCGGTCGGCGACCTGCGGGAGGTCTCGGCCACCGTCGCCGTCGCCGTCGCCCGCCAGGCCGCCGCCGAGGACCTGGCCCGCGTGGACCTGCCCAACCCCGTCCAGCAGGTCCAGGACGCGATGTGGCAGCCGCACTACCGGCCGGTCAGGGGTGCCTGACGGTGACCCCGCTGTACGTCTGGCAGACCGGCTCCGGCACGCAGCCGAACATGCGCCGGCTCGGCTCGGAGCCCCGTACGGGCCTGCACGAGCCGGCAAGGACGCGGCCCTGCGGTCGGGCGTCGACGAGGCCCTCCACGACAGGGTCGTCGATCCCGAACGCCTCACCCGGCCCGGCGTGGCCGCCGCCGACGGGACCTGGGGCCATCCCTCAGAAGTGGTCCAGCAGCTCGGGGAACCTGCCCAGTCGCAGCACCCGCTCGTCACCGGGGTCGAGGTCGCTCTGCTCCAGTGCCCAGGTGTGGTCGTTGGGGATGAACACGGCGTTCATCCCCGCCTGCCGGGCCGGAAGGATGTCCGACTTCGGGGAGTTGCCGATCATCCAGGTCGTCGCGGGCGCCAGCGCGTGCTCGCGGGCCAGCCACCGGTAGGTGCCGACGTCCTTCTCCGCCACGATGTGCACGTCACGGAAGTGGTGGGCCAGCCGCGAGGCCTCCAGCTTGCGCCGCTGCTCGTCCAGGTCGCCCTTGGTGAGCAGCAGCAGCTCGTGGCGCTCGCCCAGGGCCGTGAGCGTCTCGGCGACGCCCTCGACCAGCTCCACCCGGCGCTCGACGAGGGCCAGGGCCAGCTCGTCGATGCGGCGGCGCTCGGCCTCGGTCGCGGGACGCTCGCTCAGCCGCTCGAAGCACTCGCCGAGACTGCGCAGGAACATCGTGCTGCCGTAGCCGTGGGTGACGGCGTTGGCCGCCTGGATGTCGTCGAGGACGGCGCGGATCTGGGCCCGCTCCAGGGTCGGATGCGCCAGCCAGTCGAGGAAGTCCTCGACGACCCGCTCGAACAGCACGTTGTTCTCCCACAGCGTGTCGTCGGCGTCGAAGATGAGCACCTGCGCCTGGAGCCTCACACGGTCCTCCCCGAGAACGTCCTCATCGGCCGCGCCCGCCGTCTGCCCGTCGCGCCCGCCGTCTGCCCGCCGCCGGCCCCGTCTGCCCGCCGTCGCGTGTTCGCCGCACACGCTACCGCGCCCGCCCGGCCGGACGCGGCCCGTTTTCCGCCGCCCTTACCGCCGCCCCGAGATCACACCCGAGGTCACCAGGCCCGGAGCCCGGAGCCCGCCCGCGAGCCGCCGCGGGCGGGCTCCTGAGCCGGGGTGGTCAGGCCAGGGCGCTGCCCTTGCGCCATTCCTTGAACGACATCTGCCAGAAGCCCCAGCCGTTGTTCCACTCCATCTCGCGGTCGGTGCCCCTGATGGTGATCACGTCGCCGCGCTGGACCTGGTTGTAGAACCACCGGGCCTGGTCGGGGCGGGAGTTGATGCACCCGTGGCTGACGTTCCGGCGTCCCTGGGCCCACACGTTGTTCAGCGCGTGCACGTACTCGCCGCTGTTGGAGAAACGGACCGCGTGGTTGATCATCAGGTCGTAGTAGCCGGGGTCGCCCTTCTTGCGGCCCGGGGAGATCATGCGCTCGGGGTTGGCCTTGCCCATCGCCAGGTGGACGCCGCTGGTGGTGGTGTACTCGCGGGTGGTGGCGTTGCCCGCGCTGATCAGCATGGTCTGCACGACCTTGCCGTCCCGCTTGACGATCATCTTGTGCTTGCGGGTGTCGATCGTGGAGATCTGGGCCGCGCCGATCCGGATGACCTTGGTCATGTCCTTCACGCCGTACATGTCCTTGCCGCCCTGCACGCCCTTGAGACGGGCGGTGAAAGTCACCTTCTGGTGCGGCTGCCAGAACTTGGCGGTCCGGTAGATCACGGTTGTGTCGTTGATCCACCGCCACGCGCCCTGAACCGGCTTTTGTGCCTTGACCTCCAGGGCCTTCTCCACTCCGGCCTTGTTGGCGATCTGCTGGTTGAAGGTGACGATGATCGGCGCCCCCACGCCGACCTTTTCCCCCTTGATCGCCGGGGTCACGTCCGCCACCTCGAGTTCGTGCTCGGGCTTGAGCGTCCTGAAGGAACTGGCGGCGGTCGTGCCGTCCACCGCCCGGGCCGACACGGTGTAGTCACTGTCCGGGATCATGGGCGTGGAGGAGACCCACTTCGTGCGCTCGGCGTCGAAGTCGCCCTCCAGCTCCTGGCCGCCGCTTTCCACGGTGACCTCCTCCAACGCGCCGTTGGAGGCCGCGACGACGACCTTCTTGTTCGGGCGCACGGTTTTGCTGCCCTTGGCCGGGCTGATCTTTATCTCCGTCGCGGCCGGAGCGGTGGCGGCGACGGCGCCCGATCCGGAGCCGGGACCGGCGGAGGCCTCCGGGGCCGCCCCTCCGGAGCAGGCGGTGACCAGCACCGCCGCGGTCGCCAGGGCCAGACCGGCCAGCGGCGTCCTGAGGCGTCGGCGTTCCACGATCAGCACAATTTCTCTCCCCAACTACAGCAAACTGCTCTTAAAACACTAATAGGAGATGCATGATGACTGAACATGGTTGCGCCCGATTTGGTAACGTTTCGGACTCTTCGTAAAGTCAGAAAAATGCCAACCGAGAGTCAGGAAAAGGCAAAGTGGCCACGTCACGAGGCTGGACGTAAAACGGCCGCTCCGGCGAGGTGAGCGCCCGCGCGGGCGACATCCGGCCACAAGCCGTCGCGCCCCGGCCGCATCAACGGCCCCCCGAGGGGCACGGGACGGTGGAAAACCCCTGGCGTCGCGTACCGGATCCCCCGGCCCGCCCTGACGGCGGACGGAAGATAATCTGATCGATCCCTCTCCACACGGAAGTCCTGGGTGATGACAAGACCTCCCCTGCGCGACCCCGGCCACGCGCTCACCGCCGGCCCGGACGCCGGCCTTGACGGCGACACCGACCTCGAAGCGGGTGATGAGCGCGACGTCCCGCGGGCGCCGGGCGAAGAGCTGTTGCGCGCCATCGTGGAGGCCTGCGGCGAGGGGGTCGTGCTGTGCGGCACCGACGGCGTCGTGGTGATGCTGAACGCCGCCGCGGCCGAGATGGCACCCGAGATCGTCCCCGGCCGCCCCCTGTGCTCGGGCCCGGCCGCGCCCCTGTTCGAGGGCGAACACCCCGAGGGCGAGAGCCGCGAGAGCGATCACGGGCAGCGCCGGATCCGGGTGCGCCGCGAGGTCTTCGGCCTCACCCACCGGGCCTGGTACCTGCGTGACGTCACCGCCGAGTCCGCCAGGACCGACGCGCTGCTGGCCGAGCGCCGGCGCACCGACTTCCTCATCGAGGCGGGCCGCAGGCTGTCGGCCTCGCTCAACATGCGCCGCTGCGCCCGTACCGCGATCGAGCTGGCCATCCCCTTCCTGGCCGACGCCGCCATGGTCGTGCTGCCGCCCTCGGGGCGCCGCCACGCCGGCTGGCTGCGCCTGACCAGCACCGACCGCTCCCTGCAGGAGGGCAACGTCGCCGTCGCCGACACCGCGCAGGTGCCCGGCCTGGCCGAGGCGCTGGCGGGTTTCCCGCCCGTGCCCAGCCGCTGGCTGGATCCGGGCCAGGTGCCCGGCTGGCTGCTGCCCGACAGGTTCGGGGCGGCCGGGCACCTCCTCGTCACCCCGCTGCCCGGCAACGGGGTGCCCGCAGGGGCGCTCGTGCTCGCCCGTCACGAGGACGGCCCGCCCTTCGACGAGGACGCCGAGACACTGGTGCGGATCTTCGCCGCCCGGGCCGGGGCCGCCATCTCCGCCGCCGCCCTCTACCAGGAGCAGAGCGCCACCAACGCGATCCTCAGCAACGACCTGCTGCCCCCGCCGCTGCCCGCCCTGGCCGGCCTGGAGCTGGCCGGATCGCTGCGCGCCGCCCGCCAGGCCGGGCTCATCGGCGGCGACTTCTACGACGTCTACCTGCCTGAGACCGGCAGGCCCGGCGAGCCGCTGGTGGTGCTGGGCGACGTCTGCGGCAAGGGCGCCCGCGCCGCCGTCCTGACCGGGCACATCCGCCACTGCCTGCGCACGCTGCTGCTGCTGGAAGAGCGCCCCGAGCAGCTGGTGGCCCTGCTCAACCGCTCCCTGCGAGGCTCGCCCACGCCCAACTCCTACGCCACCCTGGTGCTCGGCACGCTCAGCGCCGCCCCGGACGGGCACGTACGTGTGGACCTGGCGGTCGCCGGGCACCCGGCGCCGCTGATCCTGCGCCTCGACGGCACCGTGCAGGAGAGCACGGCCCACGGCTCCATGCTCGGCGCGTTCGCCGACACCGTCCTGGCCCCCGTCGGCGTCGACCTGGCTCCCGGCGAGGTGTGCCTGCTCTACAGCGACGGCATCACCGAGGCCTTCGGCGGCCCCACCGGCAGGGAGATGTACGGCGCCCAGCGGCTGAAGGCCGCCCTGGCCGGCTGCGCGGGCATGCCGGTCGCGGCACTGGTCGAGCGGCTGGAGCAGATCAGTACCGACTGGCTGGGCGGCGACGTCCAGGACGACCGGGCACTGCTGGCTGTGCAGGCGAGGCCGGCCCGATGAGCACGCTGAGCACCTCGCTGAGCACCGGGAGCGCGGCGGGCGCGGGAGGCGCCGGAGACACGGCCGCGGACCTGCGCGAGGCCGTCGAGCGATACCTGGAGCACATCGGGCGGGCCGACGAGTTCGCCGCCATCGACCTGGTGCTCGGCCTGCTGGGGGAGGGCGTGGACGCCGAGCGGCTGCTGCTGGAGCTCATCGCCCCCGCCCAGCGGCGCGTCGGCGAGCTGTGGGCGGCCAACGAGTGGTCCATCGCCCGCGAGCACGGCGCCACCGCCGTCAGCGAGCGCGCCGTCGCCGCGATCGCCGCCCGCGTCCGGCCCGAGCCCACCCGCGGGCGCCTCACCGTCGCCTGCGCCGACGGCGAGTACCACGCGCTGTCCACCCGCCTGCTGGCCGAGGTCCTGCGCCTGCGCGGCTGGCGGGTCGACTTCCTGGGCGCCAGCGTGCCCGGCCCGCACCTGATCACCCACCTGCACCAGACCGGGCCCGACGCGGTCGCGCTGGGCTGCGCGCTGCCCACCCGCCTGCCCCGGGCGCACGCCACCCTCACCGCCTGCCAGGCCGTCGGCGTGCCGGTCATGGCCGGTGGGGCCGGCTTCGGCCCCGACGGCCGCTACGCCCGTCTGCTGGGCGCCGACGCCTGGGCGCCCACCGCCGACGTCGCGGCCGACCGGCTGGAGCGCGGCGACCTGACCGGCCCGCCCCGCCCGGCCGACGCGCCGGCCCAACTCGCCGACGAGGAGTACACCCACCTGGCGCGCCGGCGCGCCGAGTTGCTCACCCGGGCGATGGAGACCCTCGCCCGGGCCTACCCGCCGATGGCGGCCTACGACCTCCACCAGCTCGACGCCACCGCCGCCGACCTGGGCCACCTGCTCGACTTCCTGTCCGCGGCCCTGTACGTCGACGACGCGCCGCTGTTCACCGGCTTCATCGGCTGGACCGGCGCCGTACTCGCGGCACGCGGCGTCCCCACCGAGGCCCTGACGGTGGGATTGCGCGTTTTCCACGACGAGCTGCGAGACTTCCCCCGTGCCCGCCACATGCTGGTCCAGGGGATCGAGGCGGCACCCGTCCCCGGCACCGATCAGGAGATCTGACGATTGATGTTCGACAAGACCCCGTTCCGTACCGAGGTGCGCGTCACCGCTCCGGACACCACCCTGCTCGTCCTCAGCGGTGACCTCGACTACGACACGGCCCCCGAGCTCTTCGGCTTCACGCAGGAGCTGTTGCCCGGGGAGGTGCGCAACCTCGACCTGGACCTGTCGGGCCTGGAGTTCATCGACTCCTCGGGGGTGGCTGCCCTGATCAACGTCTACAACTCCGCGGGCGAGCACGGCATCACCATGCGGATCGTCGCCCTCACCCCCTACCTGCGCCACCTGCTGCGGGTGACCGCCCTCGACCAGCTCTTCAAGCTCCCCCAGGAGCAGGAGTGAGCGCCGCCGGCCGGCGATAGCGGGGAACGCCTCGGCCGGCGCCGAAGCGTTCCCCGCCGAGGATGGAGACCATGACGTCGACCGCTCCGGTCCCGCTGGCGGCATTGGCCGCCCTGCTCGCCGACGGCACCCGTGCCACGTTCTGCCTGACCCTGCTGGACGGGCGGGCCTGGAGCGCCGGGGAGCTGGCCCGGCACGCGGGGGTCGCGGCCTCGACCGCCAGCGAGCACCTGTCCCAGCTCGTCGGCGGCGGCCTGCTGGCCGAGGAGCGCCAGGGACGCCACCGGTACGTGCGCCTGGCCGGGCCGGAGGTGGCCCGGCTCATCGAGGACCTGGCCGCCCACGCCGGCCTCGGGGCCGCCCGGCCCGCGACGCTGCGTGCCGCGAGCGCGGCCCGCGCGCTGGCCGGGGCCCGTACCTGCTACGACCACCTGGCCGGGCGGCTCGGCGTGGCGATCACCGACGCGCTCACCACCCGCGGCCTGCTGCGCCAGGACGCCGGGTTCGCGCTCAGCGACGAGGGACTGTCGTGGTTCGCCGTCGAGCTGGGGGCACCGCTGCCCGGCGGCGGGCGGCGCCCGCTGGCCCGGCCCTGCCTGGACTGGACCGAACGCCGTCACCACCTGGCCGGAACCGCCGGGGCCGTGCTGTGCGCGACCGCGCTGGAGCGCGGCTGGGTCGGCCGGATCGGCTCGGGGCGTGCCCTGAACGTCACCCGCGCCGGGCACGAGGCCCTGGCCCGCCTGCTGGGCCTCACCGGCCTGGAGGCCGGCCCGGACGGCCCGGACGGCCCGGCACCGCGGTCCGTACGGGCCCTCAGTGGCCGCGCAGGCGGTGGGTGAGGCTGGTGTGGCGGCGCCCGGCTCCCCGGGTGCGCACCGCCTGGGCCAGCGCGCGGCGCGAGCCGACGATGACGACGAGCTTCTTGGCCCGGGTGATCGCGGTGTAGAGCAGGTTGCGCTGCAGCATCATCCACGCGCTGGTGGACAGCGGGATGACCACCGCCGGGTACTCGCTGCCCTGGGAGCGGTGGATCGACACCGCGTAGGCGTGGGCGAGCTCGTCCAGCTCGTCGAAGGCGTACTCGACGTTCTCGTCCTCGTCGGTCAGCACGGTCAGCTTGTGGTCGTCGGGCCTGATGTCGACCACCATGCCCACGGTGCCGTTGAACACCCCCGCCGCGCCCTTCTCGTAGTTGTTGCGCAGCTGGGTGACCTTGTCGCCGACTCGGAAGACCCGCCCGCCGTAGCGGCGCTCGGGCATGCCCTCCCTGGAGGGGGTCAGCGCCTCCTGCAGCGCGTTGTTGAGGTTGCCGGCCCCGGCCGGGCCCCGGTGCATCGGCGACAGGACCTGCACGTCGCGGCGCGGGTTGAGGCCGAACTTGCGCGGGATACGGTTGGCGACCACGTCCACGGTCAGCGCCGCGATCTCCTCGGGCTCCTCGCAGGGGAACAGGAAGAAGTCGGTCATGCCCTCCAGCGCCGGGGGCAGGCCGGTGTTGACCCGGTGGGCGTTGACGACCACCCCCGACTCCTGGGCCTGGCGGAAGATGTGGGTCAGCCGCACCCGGGGGATCTCCTCCTCGGCGGCCAGCAGGTCGCGCAGCACCTCGCCCGCGCCGACCGAGGGCAGCTGGTCGACGTCTCCCACGAAGAGCAGGTGCGTGCCCGGGGCGACGGCCTTGACCAGCTTGTTGGCCAGCAGCAGGTCCAGCATCGAGGCCTCGTCGACCACGACCAGGTCGGCGTCCAGCGGGTTGTCGCGGTCGAAGGTGGCGTCCCCGCCGGGACGCAGCTGCAGCAGCCGGTGCACGGTGGTGGCCTCGTGGCCGGTCAGCTCCGCCAGGCGCTTGGCCGCCCTGCCGGTGGGCGCGGCCAGGATCACCTTGGCCTTCTTGGCGCGGGCCAGGGTGACGATGGAGCGTACGGTGAAGCTCTTGCCGCAGCCGGGACCGCCGGTCAGCACGGCGACCTTCTCCGTCAGCGCCAGCCGTACCGAGTGGGCCTGCTCCTCGGCGAGCTCGGCGCCGGTCCGGGTGCGCAGCCATTTCAGCGCCGCGTCCCAGTCGACGGAGGCGAAGGCGCCCAGCCGGTCGTGCTCGCAGGCCAGCAGGGAGCGCAGCGCCCCCGCCAGGGACAGCTCGGCGCGGTGGAAGGGCACCAGGTAGACCGCCGGGACGCTGCCGTCGCCGACCGGGACGTCCTCGCGGACCACGCCCTCCTCTGCGACCAGCTCCTCCAGGCACCGCGCGGTCAGCTCGGCGGGAACCTCCAGGATCTTCACCGCGTCGCCGATGAGGTTGGGCGCAGGAAGGTAGCAGTGGCCGTCGTCGGCGGCCTGGGACAGGGTGTAGCGCAGGCCCGCCTTGACGCGCTCGGGGCTGTCGTGCGGGATGCCCACGGCCTGGGCGATGGTGTCGGCGGTCTTGAAGCCGATGCCCCACACGTCGTCGGCCAGCCGGTACGGCTCGCTCCTGACGACCGTGATGGACTTGTCGCCGTACTGCTTGAAGATGCGGACCGCGATCGAGGTGGACACGCCGACCCCCTGCAGAAAGATCATCACCTCTTTGATGATCTTCTGTTCCTCCCAGGCGACGCCGATCATCTTGGTCCGCTTGGGGCCGAGCCCGGGAACCTCGACCAGCCGCTCGGGGGTGGTCTCGATGACCTCCAGGGTGTCGACGCCGAAGTGGTCGACGATCCGCTCGGCCATCTTCGGCCCGATGCCCTTGATCAGCCCGGAGCCCAGGTAGCGCCGGATGCCCTGGATGGTGGCGGGCAGCACGGTGGTGTAGGACCACACCTCGAACTGCTTGCCGTACTTGGGGTGGGAGGCCCAGCGCCCGGTCAGCCGCAGCGACTCACCCGGCTGGGCGCCCAGCAGCGGCCCGACCACGGTCAGCAGGTCGGCGCCGGAGCGGTCGGTGGCCACCCGGGCGATGGTGTAGCCGGTCTCCTCGTTGGCATAGGTGATGCGTTCAAGTACCGCGTCTAAACAGGTAGCAGGGACGCCGCTTTTTTCCGTCTGCACGCTGCCGCCCTCCGCCCTGAATCCGCTCGCGCAAGTGTAGGGCCACCAGCCGGAAGGGCGCCCGGGTGATCGCCTTCCGGGCCTCCGGCCGCACCGCCGACAGCCACGCAGGCATGACCAGCGCGCACGACACCCACGTCCGGAACCGGACGGACATCCGGAACGGACTGAACTCTCCACGAAAAACGGTCATGACCTGCCCTTCTTCAAGCGGGGTGTTGTCCCGCCCGGCGGCTCCGGGCGGGACAACGGCGAACTACCCAGGAGAAGCCGAGCGTGAGGGTGTCGAACCGGCCGGCCGCCGGACGGGACGCGATCTCGAACCGGTCGCGCGGGATCAGCGGGCGCATGGTCGCCTGGCGGCGGTCCAGGCCGCGCAGGTAGCCCAGGCCGTGGGTCTTGGCGCCGTTGGGGAGGTACTCGGGCGGCTTGCCGGGGTCGCCGGCCAGGCCCACCATCTTGTGGCCGGTCGAGGCGCCGGTGCGAACGCGGCGATGCTGCCGCCTCCAGCGATCTGCCTCTCCCAGCGTGGTCAAGAGCGCTTCCACGCGAGCCCCGAAGATGGCGGCGCCGTCGGTCTCGTCGATCTCGACGGCGTCGGCATGGGGGGTCTCGACGGTCGGCGCGACATCAAGCACATCCGCAACCTGCAGGAGGGCCCGCCACGCCCCGGCCCGCAAGATCTGCCACGGCGAGAAGGGCGAGTTCCACCACCGCTATGAACGTGGTCTTGAAAACCAGCTCGGCGTCCTCGGGCTTGTTCTGAATTGTGTCGTTCCAGGGACGACCGTCTACCTGGATGCGGCCGTCCGTCAGCTGAAGGCGCAGGGCTGTCCGGTTCGCGAGGAGGACATGGCCCGGCTATCGCCTTTCGTCAGCCGGCACCTCGGCGTGCACGGCGCCTACAACTTCCTGCTTCCCGACCCGGCCCCCGGCACCATCGGCGACCTGCGCGATCCGGACGGCGCCGAAGACGACGAGGCCGCCGCCCACTTCGCCCGGGCCGCCGCCATCGCCGACCGCTGGAACGCCCCCCACCGGTCCGCCCCAGCCCGCGCACACCTCTGACCGGCCCGGCCCGGACGGAAGATTCGCGAACCTTTGCGCCGCCCTCGGGGCCGGGGCTGTTCCGTTAGGGGATCCCTCAGCGGAACACCGCGCAACCGGAACAGGCCCCAGGTCAGGGTGTTCCGTATAGGTGTTCCGCGAACCGTTCCGGTTAAGGCCCCCTGTCCGGAACACTTCAGGGCGTGAACGGGACCCGCGTCACACGCCCGGATTTCCCCGTCGGGATCGGAGAGCGCGGTCGAAAACCATCCGTCCGTTCGGAGATCGTGAGATCGGAATGCTTATCGGATTTCGCTGGTCGTGACGCGCCCTGTCGAGCCGGATGCCGTTCGGGCCGCCTTCTTCCGGTATCTGCGCACGTTGAGGACGGAGATAAAGGCCGCCATCAGCCCCATGAAAATCGTGTAGGTGACGGCCTTCGGCCAGCTGAAGACGAAGGCCTGCCCGGCCTCGGTGTCGAACCACATGTAGAGGAGGCTCGCCAAGAAGCCTCCGACGACACCTACCGCGAAGCCGAAAAGAGCCACTCGTGACATGGGGGTTCCGTTTTCTCTCATGTCGACGAGACCGAGAAGACCATATCGCCATATACGACCTCGACGATCGTTCATGTCAATCCCCTTTCGTCCACCGAAGAAGCCGGACCCCGTTGTGATCACGCTATTCGAGCCATACCTCTACCTCGCCAAGGTGGGCGGAAACATTTCGAACCGACGTGCCGCCGATTCGATTCACCGCACGAGATCGATGAGCAGGGCGATTCGCATGGCGGCGGTCTTGAAAAACTCGGGGTGATGGGTGTTCCTTCGGGTGCGCCCAGCGCGCTCGTGGCGGAGCTCCCGCCCTTGCCCGACCCGGGCGGACGCGGCGGGACGCGGTTCCCGTCGTGCCGGGGCCTCAGGTGGACCCGGTGAGCGCGGGGGCGGGGTTTCGCTGGTTTCGCCAGGCTCCGTCCGGGTGCGGGCGAGGCGGATCCCCCGCCGATCCCAGACACGCCGGTGATCCGCGGCCCTTTCGCAGGCCACACCGTCGCCGTGTGTGATGAAGTCTCTGCGATCCGTAACGGCCTTGTCGCCGAAGACGCGGGTGCCGTGGCACCCGACCGCAGAAGGAGGGGCACATGCGAAGGACACTCATCGCCGCCGTGGTGGCGCTGGGCACGGTGGCGGGCGGCGTGACGGGCAGCGCGCCGGCGATGGCCGGGCGCAGGCCCGGCATCGACGTCATCGGGCTCACCGGCGACCAGCGCCTGGTGGGTTTCGAGATCCGCTCCCCCGGCCGCACCCGCGACCTCGGCAGGGTCCGCGGGCTCGCCGGCGACACCGCTCTCGTGGGCATCGACTACCGCGTGCGCAACGGCAAGCTGTACGGCGTCGGGAACCAGGGCGGCGTCTACACGCTCAGCGGGCCGGCCAGGGCGGTCAAGGTATCGCAGCTGACCGTGCCGCTGAGCGGCGTCGACTTCGGCGTCGACTTCAACCCCGCCGCCGACCGGCTGCGCGTGATCAGCGACACCGGGCAGAACCTGCGCCACAACCTCGACGACCCGACGGGCGCGCCGACCGCGGGGCAGACCGTGGCCGACGGGCCGCTGACCGGCTCGCAGACCCGCCCGCCGACCGCCCCGACGGCCGGTCCGTCGAGCGACCCGTCCTTCACGCCGGTCGTCGCGGAAGCGGTCGCGATCGGCGTCTCGGGCGCCGGATACACCAACAACGACCTCAGTCCGGCCACCGCCACCACGCTCTTCGACGTGGACACCACGTCCGACCGGATGAGCCTGCAGTCCCCGGCCAACGCGGGCACGCTGGTGACGACCGGCAACCTGCGCGTGGCCGCGACCGGCGCGGCGGGCTTCGACGTCCACAGCTCGCTGCGCAACGGCGTCACCGTCTCCAACAGCGCCTTCGCCGCGCTGAAGGTCGGCGGGCGCTACGGGTTCTACGGCATCAACCTGCTCACCGGCGCCGTCAACTACAGCTACGGCCTCTTCCCCGCCAACCGGCAGGTGCTCGACATCGCCATCCGGCTCGACCGTGGCTGAGGCGGGTGGAGTCGCCGCCATCCACCGTTCCGGCCCCGAACCCCGTAGAACCGGGCGATGCTGAACCGCTTCGTCAACGGCGAGAGCGTCAGCGCCACCAGCGTCGTCGTCTGGTGTGCCGGGCACTTCCGGCACGACCGGAACGACCCCGAGCCCCACCGGGAGCACGTCGTGGGCCCCGGCCTGATTCCCGCCACCTGACCGCCGGCCGGCGGAGGCGTCGCATAACCTGGGGAGCCGGCGCGAGCGGGCGGCGATCCGGCGATTTCGCGATCCGGTCGCGGGCGGATGTCCGGTGGAGGCCCGCGGCTCCGACGTCTCCGGTGCCGGGCGCCACGGCGGCGCCGGCGGAGAGGAAGAGACCATGAAGTACATGATCTTGATGTACGGCTCGCAGCGGGACTACGACGCCATGGCGGGCAAGGACGGCGACCGGCCGGCCCTGTCCCCGGAGGACTTCGCGCCGATGCACGCGTTCATGCAGGCGTTCTCCAGGGATCTGGAGGAGTCCGGTGAGTTCGTCGAGACGCGAGGGCTGGCCGCTCCGGTCCACACCCGCAGGGTGGGGTCGAAGGACGGTGTCCCGGTCGTGACGGACGGCCCCTACGCCGAGACCCAGGAGGTCCTGGCCGGCTACTGGATCGTGGAGTGCGAGAGCTTCGACCGGGCGACCGAGATCGCCGCCCGCCTCGGGGAGTGCCCCGCCCCCGGGGACATCGCCGCGAACTCCTACGCCGACGTACGGCCGGTCGAGGAGTTCCAGGGCGAGCTGGCGATCTGATCGTCTCCGTGCCCGACACCGAGTTCGAGGACCTGCTGCGCCGCCTGGCGCCGCAGGTCCTCGGCGCGGTGGTACGGCGCTACGGGCATTTCGACGCCGCCGACGACGCGACGCAGGAGGCGCTCCTCGCCGCCGCCACGCAGTGGCCCGAGGACGGCGTCCCCGACAGCCCGCTGGGCTGGCTGATCACGGTCGCCTCACGCAGGCTGACCGACCTGCTGCGCGCCGAGCAGGCGCGCCGGCGCCGTGAGGACACCGTCGCCCGATGGACGTTGCCCGGCCAGTGGCTCGCGCCCGCCGCCGACAGGCCCGCCTCGGAGTCCGACGACACGCTCATCCTGCTGTTCATGTGCTGTCACCCCTCGCTGTCGGCGGCCTCGCAGATCGCCCTCACCCTGCGGGCGGTCGGCGGCCTGACCACCGCGGAGATCGCCCGGGCGTTCCTCGTGCCGGAGGCGACCATGACCCGGCGCATCACCCGGGCCAAGCGCAGCGTCAAGGACAGCGGCGTCCCGTTCGGCATCCCCTCGGGCCCGGAGCGCGCCGAACGGCTCCGCGTGGTCCTGCACGTGCTCTACTTGATCTTCAACGAGGGCTATGCCAGCACCTCGGGGCCGAACCTGCAGCGCGTCGAGTTGTCGGCGGAGGCGATCCGGCTGACCCGGATGGTCCACCGGCTGCTGCCCGACGACGGCGAGGTGACGGGGCTGCTCGCGCTCATGGTGCTCACCGACGCGCGCCGGCCGGCGCGTACCGGGCCGGACGGCTCGCTGGTCCCGATGGCCGAGCAGGACCGGAGCCTGTGGGACGCGGAGGCCATCGCCGAGGGCGTGGCGCTCATCACCGGCGTGCTCCCCCGGGGGACGGCCGGCCCGTACCGGCTCCAGGCGGCGATCGCCGCGATCCACGACGAGGCGCCGAGCGCCGAGGCGACCGACTGGCCGCAGATCGCCGCGTTGTACGAGCTGCTGATGCGCATCTCCGACAACCCGATGGTGGCGCTGAACCACGCGGTGGCGGTGGCCATGGCCCGCGGCCCGCACGCCGGGCTCGGCCTGCTCGATCCGCTCGCGGCCGACGGGCGGATCGCCGAGGACCACCGGCTGCACGCGGTCCGCGCGCACCTGCTGGAGATGGCCGGTGATCACGTGGCGGCCCGTGACCGCTACCGGGAGGCGGCCCGGCGCGCGACCGGCCTCCCGCAGCAGCGCTACCTGCACGCCAGGGCGGCACGCCTGGCGGACGGGCCGGACGGGCACGACATCCTCTGAGCGAGGCCGCCGACGTCTCGGCGCGCACGCGGGCCGGCCCCTGCCGTCAGGGGTGGTCCGGATGGGACCCGCGCGCGAACCGCACGGTGATGGACAGGCCGCCTTCGGGGCGTGTGCCGGTGGTGAGGGTGGCGTGGTGGGCTCGCGTGACGGCACCGACGATGGCGAGTCCGAGGCCGTAGCCGTCGCGGCGGCCGTGACGTTCGGGCGCCAGTTTCTGGAAGGGGTGGAAGAGGCGCTGGATCTGGTCGCCGGGGATGACGGGCCCGCTGTTGGTGACCGCGAGGATCACCTGCGCGCCGGAGGTCTGGGTGTTGACATCCTCCCCCGCCTGAAGGCGGGGGATTCCAACAGCAACTACCCCACAAGGAGGAGGTCGCGTTGAGGTTCACGGTTCACAGGCTCCGG
>NZ_JBPXMB010000050.1:0-37961 GCF_051918945.1 Streptosporangium sp. LJ11 | reverse complement strand
CATCCCCGAAGGACTCGCCCTGCTCGACGCCGCCCTGCACACCGACCACCCCGTCCTCGTCCCCGCACGATTCACCAAGGCCAGGACCCGCCCGCAGTCCCGTCGTACGCACCCCGCGCAGCCCCTGTCGGAGCGCCTGGCCACGATGAACCCGGAGCAGCTGCACGCCACCCTGGCCGATCTCGTCGCGGACCGGGTGGCGGCGGTGCTCGGGTTCGCCGACGGGTCGGCGATCGAACCGCGGCGCCAGTTCCAGGAGCTCGGCTTCGACTCCCTCACCGCGGTCGAGCTGCGCAACCAGCTCAACGCGGTCACCGGCCTGCGGCTGCCGGCCACGCTCATCTTCGACTACCCGAACCCCGGCGCGCTGACCCAGTTCGTCCTGGAGCAGCTCTTCCCGGCGGTGGCCGCGGCCGAGGCGACCCCGGCGCACAGCGACGCCGAGGTGCGCCAGTTCCTGACGACCATCCCCATCTCACGGCTGCGAGAGGCCGGGCTGCTGGACAGTCTGTTCCGCCTGGCCCGCCTCGACGACCGCGACGCGAACAACCCGACCGAGGCCGAGGCGATCGACACCATGGACGCCGACCTCCTGATTCAACTCGCCCTCGAAGGCGGGGGTTCCTAGCCAAGGAAGTGATCATGAATCTGGTAACCAGCTGGACGACGCTCAAAGAATCCGACTCGGCAGATCTCGTCCTCTGCGTCGACTTCACGGGAACCGGCCGCGCCGAGGCCGGCTTCTCCGACCTGGTCGCCCGGATGGACCTCGACGCGACCTTCTGGCACGTCGTCCCACCGGGGCTGGCGCCCGGCTCGGGCGTCGACGGGCCGGACTACCTCGGCTCGTGGCTCACGTCGATCATGGCGAGTGGCCGGACCGTCAGCGCGGTCATGGGCTACTGCGTGGGCGCCGTCTACGCGGGGGAGCTCGTCACCCGGCTTGCCGAGGTGCAGAAGCGGGCACCCGCGCTCATCATCTTCGATCCGGAACCCATCACCCTGGAGAACATCTACTTCCAGTTCGGCAAGGTCTTCGACATCCTCTCCTCGATCCTCACCCCGGAGGACGTCGCCGTGACCCGGGAGGCGATGGACCGGCTGGTCCAGCAGGAGGGGATCACGATCGAGCGCTACGCCGAGCAGCTCTACGGCACCTTCAGCCGGATCGCCCACAACGCCTTCGAGAGGGTGGGGCTCGACGGGGAGTACGCCGAGGAGATGCTCGGCACGTTCAGCGCCTTCCTGTCCTACATGAGCCTGGCCGACCGGTTCGACCCGTGGGGCAACTGGCTGCGGGCCACCGCGGTGAGCTCGTCCACCTCGCACAACGGGCTGAACAAGCTGCGTGACACCGCCACCGGCCCGCTGGTGGCCGAGGAGCTCAGGTTCGAGGAGAGCCACGCGGAGCTTTTCAGATCCGACGAGATCGCCCGGGCCGTTACCAAGGTACTGGAGAGATGACCATGAAGCAGATGCTGGGTGAGCGGGCCACGCGCAAGGAGCAGGCGCTGTGGATGCTCGAAGAGCTCGTCCCCGGGACCGGGGTGAACAACCTGAGCGTGGCCTTCAGCGTGGCGGGGAGGCTGCGACGCCCTCTCGTCCTGGAGGCGATCAACCGCCTGCTGCATCGCCACGAGATCCTGCGAACGGTCTTCCGCGTCGAGGCCGAGGGGATGACGCGGCAGGTCCTGCCGATCGAGGAGATCGACCTGCGGATCGAGGAGGGCGGTGACGGAGCCTCACGGCAGTGGCTGACGGGGTTCCTCGCCCGGCCGTTCCAGCCCGAGGGCGAGCCGCTGGTGCGGGCCGCGGTCATCGAGGAGGCGGAGGGCGAGCTCTACTGCCTGGCGATCCATCACGCGGTCTTCGACGGGCTGTCCGCGGCGCTGCTGCTGAACGAGCTCGTCGCGCTCTACAACACCCTGGCCATCGGAGGCGCGCCGGAGTCCACGGTCGTCCCGGCCTGGGAGGAGCCGGCCGCCGACCCGCGCAGCGCGGGCTTCTGGCGCGACAAGCTGGCCGGGTTCAGCGCCGCCGAGCTGGACCTGTGGTGCGAGAAGCCGGAGGCGTCCGAGACCACGCTCGCGGGCGACATCATCAACTGGGAGCTCTCTCCCGTCGCCCGCAAGGCGGCCAGGCAGATGCAGCGCGAGCTGCGCGCGCCGGAGTCCGTCATCCTCATGGCGGCGTACGGCGTGCTGCTGGCCGCCCACGGCGCGGGCCCCGATCTCACCATCGGCTCGCCCGTCAGCGTCCGCTCGCCCGAGGCCGGCCTGGCCATCGGCTACCACATCAACGTCCTCACCCTGCGCACCCAGATCGACTGGACGCAGAGTTTCCGCACGTACGCGCGCCTGACGCGCCGCACGTTCATGGAGGCCATGGCGCACGCCGACTATCCCGTCGACGACATGATGGAGCTCGTCTCGCGCGACGGCTGGCGCAACAACCTCTTCCGCCACACCTTCAACTACATCCCGGCCGACATCGGCGCCGAGTTCGTCCTGGACGGCATGCGGGCCGAGCAGGTGGTCGTCGAGAACGGCTACAGCAAGTTCGACCTGGAGTTCTTCGTCACCTCCACCCCGGAAGCGATCAAGATCAGGACCGCGTTCTGCGTGGACGTGCTCGACAGGGCCGACGTGGAGCTGCTGCTGGCCCGCTTCGACGAGATGCTCGTCACGCTCGCGGAACAGCCCGACAGGCCGCTCGGCGAGGCGCCCGTGTGGTGCTACCAGGACCGGGCGGCCATCGAGATGGCCAACGCGACGGAACGCAACGTGACGCCCGCGACCGTGCTGGAGATGATCGCCGGGCGAGTGTCGAGCGCTCCCGCCGAGGACACCGCAGCGGTCCTCGACGGCGATCGCCACATCGGCATCCGCCGGCTGTGGGCCGCCGCGGAGGCCACCCGCGACCGGCTGGTGGCGGCCGGGGTCGGCTCGGGCGACGTCGTCGCGCTGCTGGCGCGGCGCGGCCCCGAGCTGGCCGCCGCGGCGATCGGCGTGTGGCTCGCCGGGGCGGCCTACCTGCCGCTCGAACCCGACCACCCCGAGCAGCGCCTCGACTACCAGCTCGGCGACTCCGGCGCCGCGGTGGTCCTCGCCGGAGAGGGAATTCTGGTGCCCGGCGACCGTACCGTCCTGCCCCTCGTGGCGGTCGAGTCGGTGAGGCCGGTGACCGGGAAGGTGCTGCCGTCCAGCCCCGTCGGGCCGGGAGACCGCGCGTACCTGATCTACACCAGTGGCTCCACCGGGCTGCCCAAGGGAACGCTGATCGATCACCGCGCCCTCGCCAACCTGATCGCGCACTTCGCGCACCAGCTGACGGTGGACGCCGACGACACCGTGCTGTGGCTGACCACGTTCAGCTTCGACATCTCCGCCCTGGAGCTGTTCCTGCCCCTGACGACGGGCGCGCGGCTCGCCGTCGCGCCCGACGACGCCCGCACGCAGGGCGAGCCGCTCGCCGAGGCGCTGCTCCGCCACGACATCTCCATCGTCCAGGCCACGCCGACCACCTGGCGGCTGGTCATCGACCAGGTCGCCGGGCTGCTGGCCGGCCGCCGCGTGCTGTGCGGCGGCGAGCCGATGCCCGCCGTACTGGCCAGGCAGCTCACCGTGACCGGGTGCGAGCTCTACAACGTGTACGGCCCGACCGAGACCACGATCTGGTCCACCGCGGGCCGGATCGATCCCGCCGGCGACCGCGTCGACGTGGGCGTGCCGATCGCGAACACGAAGGTGTACGTGGCCGACCCCCACGGCCGGCCGCTGCCGGTCGGAACCCGCGGCGAGTTGTGCATCGCGGGTGACGGGCTGGCCATCGGCTACCACGACCGCCCCGAGCTGACCTCGGAGCGGTTCGGCACGCACGCCTGGTACGGACGTTTCTACCGCACCGGCGACCTGGCCCAGTGGACCAGGGACGGCAGGCTGGAGATCCTCGGCAGGCTCGACCGCCAGATCAAGCTGCGCGGCAACAGGATCGAGCTCGCCGAGGTCGAGGGCGTGCTGCTCACCCACCCGGAGGTCCGGGCGGCGGCGGTCGTGGTCGTCGGCGACCCCAGCTCCGACGCGGTCCTGTGGGCGTTCGTGACGGCCCCCGGGAATCCCAAGGTGACCTCGGAACTGTGGGATCACGCCAGCGCGTCGCTTCCCTACTCGGCGACGCCGCAGGAGTACGTCGTCCTGGACTCCTTCCCGATGACCGGCAACGACAAGGTGGACTACCCGGCGCTGCGCCGGCTCGCCACCGAGCTGCGCGGCGTCGCGTCCGGCCCGGAGGAGGCCGACCTCGTGGAGAGCAGCGGCGACGAGCTGACCGACTCGCTGGTCCTGCTGTGGAAGGCGATGCTGAACCGCACCGACCTGGGCCCGGACAGCAACTTCTTCGCCCTGGGCGGGCACTCGCTGCTGGCCGTCAAGCTCCTCCAGGAGGTCAAGCGGGCGACCCAGATCCGGCTCAAGCTCAAGGACATCTTCGAGGAGCCGACGCCCGCGGGCCTGGCCCGCAGGCTGCACGCGACCACTACCGGCTGAATTCGTCAGACACGACACGAAGATTGGGCTCTCGTTGTGATGGAAGAAACCGTGGTCGCGGCGTTGACGATGGAGTCGATGCGCGCGGACATCGCAGACCAGCTGAGCATCGCCCCTTCCGAGATCGGCGACGACGCCGACCTGGTCAGCCTGGGCCTGGACTCGCTCCGGGCCATGCGGCTGGCCGGGCGCTGGCGGCGCGCGGGAGCCCGTATCGTCTTCGCCGAGCTGGCGGAGGAGCTCACGCTCACCGCATGGTGGTCGCTGGTCCGCTCGCGGCTGTCGCCCGCGGTCCCGGCCGAACGGGGGCGGAGCGTGGACGAGACGGCCGCGTTCCCGCTCACCCCCGTACAGCTGGCCTACTGGATCGGCCGCGCGGACGGCCAGGTCATCGGGGGCGTCGGCTGCCACGCCTACCTTGAGTTCGACGGTTTCGGCGTCGACCCGGCGAGGCTGGAACGGGCCGTACGCGCCCTGATCGACCGGCACGGGATGCTGCGCGCGATCTTCCACGACGACGGTACGCAGCAGATCATGGACACCAGCCCGTGGCCGGGCCTGACCGTGAACGACCTGTCGGAGCTCGGCGAGGACGCCGCCGAGCGCCTGCGGGACCGGCTGTCGCACCGCCGTTTCGACGCCGCCCGCGGCGAGGTCTTCGACGTCCAGCTGTCACTGCTGCCGGGCGCCCGCTCCAGGGTCCACTTCGAGGTGGACTTCCTGGTCGCCGACGTGCTCGGCCTCCAGATCCTGATGAAGGACCTGGCACGTCTCTACCTGGAGCCCGACCGGCCGCCCGCGCCGCTGGCCTGCTCGTTTCCCCGGTATCTCGCGGCGCGCGACGCGGAAAGGTCCCGGGAGCACGCCAGGGACCGGGAGTACTGGCTCGGCCGCCTGCCCGACCTGCCCGGCGCGCCGCAACTGCCGCTCGCGCTCGACCCGGGCCGGGTCACCCGGCCCCGTTTCGTCCGGCGCGAGAGGTGGCTCTCCCTCGCCGCGTGGCGGCGGGTCCAGGCACAGGCCCGCGCGCACGGGCTCACCCCGGCCATGGTGCTCGTCGCCGCCTACTGCGAGGTCCTCGCCGCCTGGAGCGGCGAGCCGCGCTTCCTCGTCAACGTGCCGCTGTTCGACCGCGACGAGACCGTCCACCCCGACGTGGCCGGCATGGTGGCCGATTTCACCAACCTGATCCTGCTGGCCGCCGACCTGTCCGAGGCGCTGCCGTTCGCGGAGCGCGCCAGGACGCTGCAGGCCACGTTCCGCGCCGACGCCCGGCACGCCGGCTACTCCGGCGTCGAGGTGCTCCGTGACCTCGCCCGCGACGGGGAGCACACGGGAGCGCCGGTCGTCTTCGCCTGCAACCTGGGCACCGAGTTGATCGTCCCCGAGGTCCGCGAGGCGTTCGGCGAGCCGGGATGGATGATCACCCAGACGCCGCAGGTGTGGCTCGACAACCAGATCAACGAGTACGAGCACGGACTCCACCTGGCGTGGGACGCGGTGGAGGAGCTGTTCGCGCCGGGCGTGCTGGACGCGATGTTCGACGCGTACGGCCGGACGCTGGAGTGGCTGTCGGAGGGCGACTGGTCGGCCCCGGCCCCGGTCGGCCTGCCGATGGAGCAGGAGTTCGTCCGCGAGCAGGTCAACGACACCTCCGGGCCGCTGCCCGAGAGCCTGCTGCACGCGGGCTTCTTCTCCTGGGCCGGGCACGAGCCCGAGCGCACCGCGCTGATCTCGGACGGGAACCGCGTGACCTACGGGGAGCTGGCGGGTCGGGCGTTGGGGGTCGCGGGGTTGTTGCGGGGCTGGGGTGTGGTGCCGGGGGACGCGGTGGGGGTGGTGGTGCCCAAGGGTGTGGATCAGGTGGTCGCGGTGCTGGGGGTGCTGGCCGCGGGCGGTGTGTATGTGCCGGTGGGGGTGGATCAGCCTGTTGCGCGGCGGGAGTCGATCCTGTCGCGCGCCGGGGTGGTGCGGGTGCTGACCGAGGAGACGCTGGCGCAGGTATCGGTGGAGGACCGGTTGGCGACTCCGGTGGGGGTGTCGCCGGATGCGGCGGCGTATGTGATCTTCACGTCGGGTTCGACGGGGGTGCCCAAGGGTGTGGAGGTCTCGCATCGGGCGGCGTTGAACACGGTGGTGGATGTGAACGAGCGGTTGGGGGTGGGCTGCGGGGATCGGGTTCTGGCGGTGTCGGCGCTGGATTTCGATCTGTCGGTGTATGACGTGTTCGGGTTGTTGTCGGTGGGTGGCGCGGTGGTGCTGGTCGCCGAGGACGAGCGCAGGGACGCGCAGCGGTGGGCGCAGTTGTGTGTCACCCATGGGGTGACGATCTGGAACAGCGTTCCGACGTTGCTGGAGATGCTGATCTCAGCCGTGGACCGGGTTCCGCCGCGGTTGCGGGTGGCATTGGTCTCGGGTGACTGGGTGGGGCTGGATCTGCAGGCGCGGCTGGCGGCCGGCAGTGGTGGCCGGTGCAGGTTGGTGGCGTTGGGTGGTGCGACGGAGGCGGCGATCTGGTCGAACGTGTGGGAGGTGGCGCACGTTCCGGCGCACTGGACGTCGGTGCCGTATGGGTTCCCGTTGCGTAACCAGAGGTTTCGGGTGGTCGACGGCCGGGGCCGTGATTGCCCGGACTGGGTGGCCGGGGAGTTGTGGATCGGTGGGGCCGGGGTGGCGTTGGGTTATCGCGGCGATGAGGTGACGACGGCGGCGAAGTTCGTGCACTATGCCGGGCAGCGCTGGTATCGCACCGGTGATCTGGGCCGTTACTGGGCCGATGGCACCCTGGAGTTCCTGGGCCGCGCCGATCATCAGGTGAAGATCCGCGGTCACCGGCTGGAGCTGGGTGAGGTCGAGGCGGCCCTGGAGGCGTGCCCGATAGTGAGCCGG
Source organism: Streptosporangium sp. LJ11 (assembly GCF_051918945.1). Classification (NCBI taxonomy): domain Bacteria; kingdom Bacillati; phylum Actinomycetota; class Actinomycetes; order Streptosporangiales; family Streptosporangiaceae; genus Streptosporangium; species Streptosporangium sp. LJ11. Next base: position 30,528 of record NZ_JBPXMB010000050.1, on the reverse strand, counting down.
GCGGTGGCGGTCGCGGTGGGCGAGCGGCGTCAGCGCCGGCTGGCGGCGTTCGTCACCCCGGCCGACGCCGATGCCGACCAGATCCGCGCCTTCCTGTCCGACCGCCTCCCCGCGCACGCCATTCCGCCGACCATCACCGCGCTGGACGAGCTGCCCCTCACCCCCAACGGAAAAATCAACAGATCCGCCCTCGTCTCCCTCGTGGAGGACACGTCGGTGACCGAGGCGGGGGAGGCGCCCGTCGGGGCGGCCGAGATCCTGCTCGCCGAGATCTGGGCCGGCCTGCTCGACCTGCCCGCGGTGCACCGCGCGGACAACTTCTTCGCCCTCGGCGGCGACTCGCTGCTCGCCACCCGCATGATCGCGCGGCTGCGGTCGGCGGGCGTCACCGACGCCAGGCTGACCCTGCTGTTCGACTCGCCGGTGCTCGCCGACTTCGCCGCGACCCTCACCCTGGACGAGACGCTCGTGCCCACCGCGGTGCTGGGCGCCGACCTCGAACACCGCCACGATCCGTTCCCGCCGACAGAGGTACAGCGCGCCTACTGGCTCGGCCGCGCCGAGCACTTCACGCTCGGTGGCGTCGGCTGCCACTTCTACACCGAGTTCGACGGCGACATCGATCTCGACCGGCTGCAGACCGCGTGGAACCTGCTGATCGAGCGGCACGAGATGCTGCGCGCCGTCTTCGACGAGGGAGGGTTCCAGCGCATCCTGCCCGAGGTGCCGCACTTCACGATCGCCATGGTCGACAGTGCCGAGCAGCTGCGCGAGCAGATGTCGCACCAGGTGTTCGACCCGGCCACCTGGCCGCTGTTCGACGCGCGGGCCGCGCGGCACGAGGGCCGCGTCCGGCTGGGGGTCGGCTTCGACAACATCATCATCGACGCGTTGAGCACGATGGCCTTCTTCGCCGAACTCGACGTGCTCTACCAAGACCCCGCCGCCGTGCTCCCGCCGCTGGAGGTGTCGTTCCGCGACTACGTGCTCGGGCTCACTCCCGATCGCGCGGTCTTCGAAGCGGCCAAGGAGTACTGGGGCGGCCGCCTGCCCGAACTGCCCCCCGCGCCGCGGCTGCCGCTGCGCGTCGACCCGGCCATGATCGACCGGCCCAGGTTCGTCCGCCGCGAGGTCAGGATGGACGCCGAACGCTGGCAGCGCGTCTCCGAGCTGGCGAGGAAGCACGATTTGACCGCCTCCACGGTGCTGGCGGCCGCCTTCGGCGAGATCCTCTCCGCATGGAGCGCCCAGACGGAGCTGACGCTCAACCTCACGCTGTTCGACCGGCGCGAGGTGCACCCCGACATCCATCGCGTCCTCGGCGACTTCACCTCGCTGATGCTCGTCGGCTACCGGTCGGGCTCCGGCTGGCTGGAGGGCGCGCGCCGGCTGCAGGAGGAGGTCTGGCGCGGCCTGGAGCACGGCGAGGTCTCGGCCGTGTGGGTGATGCGCGAGCTGGCCAGGCGGGCCGACTCGATCGAGATGACCATGCCCGTGGTGTTCACCAGCATGCTCGGCGTCGCCGACGGCGGCACGTTCGGTCCCTCCTTCGCCGAGCAGGTCTGGGGGGTTTCGCAGACCCCGCAGGTCTGGCTGGACTACCAGGTGGCGGAGGTCGACGGCGAGCTGCTCGTCCGCTGGGACGCGGTGGAGGAGCTGTTCGCGCCGGGCGTGCTGGACGCGATGTTCGACACGCATCTGAACCTGCTGGAGTGGCTGTCGGAGGGTGACTGGTCGGCCCCGGCCCCGGTCGGCCTGCCGATGGAGCAGGAGCTCGTCCGCCGGCGCGCCAACGACACCGAGGGTCCCCTGCCGGACGGCACCCTGCACGAGGCGTTCTTCACCCGCGCCGCCCGCGAGCCGCACCTGCCCGCGCTGATCTCCGACGCCGTCACGGTCACGTACGGGGAGTTGGCGGGTCGGGCGTTGGGGGTCGCGGGGTTGTTGCGGGGCTGGGGTGTGGTGCCGGGGGACGCGGTGGGGGTGGTGGTGCCCAAGGGTGTGGATCAGGTGGTCGCGGTGCTGGGGGTGCTGGCCGCGGGCGGTGTGTATGTGCCGGTGGGGGTGGATCAGCCTGTTGCGCGGCGGGAGTCGATCCTGTCGCGCGCCGGGGTGGTGCGGGTGCTGACCGAGGAGACGCTGGCGCAGGTATCGGTGGAGGACCGGTTGGCGACTCCGGTGGGGGTGTCGCCGGATGCGGCGGCGTATGTGATCTTCACGTCGGGTTCGACGGGGGTGCCCAAGGGTGTGGAGGTCTCGCATCGGGCGGCGTTGAACACGGTGGTGGATGTGAACGAGCGGTTGGGGGTGGGCTGCGGGGATCGGGTTCTGGCGGTGTCGGCGCTGGATTTCGATCTGTCGGTGTATGACGTGTTCGGGTTGTTGTCGGTGGGTGGCGCGGTGGTGCTGGTCGCCGAGGACGAGCGCAGGGACGCGCAGCGGTGGGCGCAGTTGTGTGTCACCCATGGGGTGACGATCTGGAACAGCGTTCCGACGTTGCTGGAGATGCTGATCTCAGCCGTGGACCGGGTTCCGCCGCGGTTGCGGGTGGCATTGGTCTCGGGTGACTGGGTGGGGCTGGATCTGCAGGCGCGGCTGGCGGCCGGCAGTGGTGGCCGGTGCAGGTTGGTGGCGTTGGGTGGTGCGACGGAGGCGGCGATCTGGTCGAACGTGTGGGAGGTGGCGCACGTTCCGGCGCACTGGACGTCGGTGCCGTATGGGTTCCCGTTGCGTAACCAGAGGTTTCGGGTGGTCGACGGCCGGGGCCGTGATTGCCCGGACTGGGTGGCCGGGGAGTTGTGGATCGGTGGGGCCGGGGTGGCGTTGGGTTATCGCGGCGATGAGGTGACGACGGCGGCGAAGTTCGTGCACTATGCCGGGCAGCGCTGGTATCGCACCGGTGATCTGGGCCGTTACTGGGCCGATGGCACCCTGGAGTTCCTGGGCCGCGCCGATCATCAGGTGAAGATCCGCGGTCACCGGCTGGAGCTGGGTGAGGTCGAGGCGGCCCTGGAGGCGTGCCCGATAGTGAGCCGGGCGGTGGCGGTCGCGGTGGGCGAGCGGCGTCAGCGCCGGCTGGCGGCGTTCGTCACCCCGGCCGACGCCGATGCCGACCAGATCCGCGCCTTCCTGTCCGACCGCCTCCCCGCGCACGCCATTCCGCCGACCATCACCGCGCTGGACGAGCTGCCCCTCACCCCCAACGGAAAAATCAACAGATCCGCCCTCACCACCACCCTCGAACCCCCACCCGACGACGATCCGCCGCGGCCGGGAACGGAACAGCGGCTCGCCGAGCTCTGGGCGGAACTCCTGGAGATCCCGGCACCGGGCCGCAACCAGAGCTTCTTCACCCTGGGAGGCGACTCGCTGCTCGCCACCCGCTTCGCAGAGGTCGCCAGGCGGCGGCTCGGCGTGGAGGTGACCCTGCGGCGCTTCTTCGCCGCCCCCACCATCGCGGACTGTGCCCTGTCCATCGACGACGACCATGACACGGAAGAGGGCGTGCTGTGACCCAGGCCCAGGCACCTGCCGTACGCGGACTGATCGCCGACATGGAGTCGGCGGGGATCAGATTGTGGGAGGAGGAGGGGCGGCTCAGGTTCCGCGCCCCCAAGGGGGCGCTGACCGAGGACCGGCGCGCGGTCCTGCTGAACGCCAAACCGGAGATCATCGAGCAGCTGCGCCGCGAGACCGCGTCGGAGACCGTACGGCCGGAGCCGGAACGGCGCCTGGACCCCTTCCCTCTCACCGACGTCCAGCAGGCCTACCTGGTCGGCCGCAACGACGCGTTCGGCTACGGCGGCGTCGCCTGCCACGGCTACGTCGAGGTCGCCTTCGCCGAGCTCGACGCGGACCGCGTCCAGGCCGCCTGGCGGACCCTGATCGGCCGCCACGACATGCTCCGCGCCGTGATCCATCCCGACGGCCACCAGAACGTCCAGGCGGAGGTCCCCGGTTACGACATCCGGGTGGCCGATCTTCGCGGCACCGACCCCGAGGAGAGCCTCGCCGCGATCCGCGAGGAGATGGCGCACAAGGTCTACCCGCCGGGCGCCTGGCCGCTGTTCGAGCTGCGGATCACCCACACCGACGGCGCGGCCCTGCTGCACGCCTCGATCGACCTGCTCATCGCCGACTACGTCAGCATCCAGCTGCTGCTCGCCGAGCTGCACCTGTTGCTCGACGACCCGGACACCGTCCTGCCGCCGGTGCCGCTGAGCTTTCGCGACTGCGTGCTCGGCCTGCGCTCCCAGCGCGAGAGCAGCCGGTACGACCGGGACCGCGCCTACTGGTGGGCCAGGATCGACGACCTGCCCCCCGCCCCCGAACTGCCCGCGCTCGGCCAGGACGCGGGCGCCAGGTTCACCCGCTGGGAGGCCACGCTGGAGCCGCGCGACTGGGCGCTGCTCCGCACCCGTGCGAACGCGGCGGGCATCACCCCCTCGCAGGCCGTCCTGGCCGCCTACGCCGAGGTCATCGGGCGATGGAGCCGCAGGCCCAGGTTCACGCTCAACCTGACGCTGCTCGACCGCCCGCCGCTGCACCCGCAGATCGACGAGGTCGTGGGCGACTTCACCTCGCTCAACCTCCTCGCCGTCGACACCGCGCCGGACGCCCCGTTCGCCGCCCGCGCCACCGCCATCGGCGAGCAGCTCTTCACCGACCTGGAACACCGCCGCTGCGGCGGCATGGAGGTGATCCGCGAGCTGGCACGCAAGCGGGGCAGGGCCGCCGCCCTGATGCCCGTGGTGTTCACCAGCGCCATCGGCATCGCCCAGGACGCGGCCGAGCACGGCATGCCGGTGTACGGCATCAGCCAGACCCCCCAGGTGTGGGTCGACTGCCAGGTCAAGGAGTACGGCGAAGCGCTGCTGATCAACTGGGACGTCCGTGAGGGCGTGCTCCCGGACGGTCTCGTCGACGACATGTTCGCCGCGTTCACCGACCTCCTCGGCCGCCTGACCGAGGAGGAGACCTGGGCGTCCGCGTCTCCCGTCGAGCTGCCCGACATCCAGGCGCGCCGCCGCGACCACGTCAACGACACCGTCGCGCCGCTCCCGTACGGCCTGCTGCACGACGAGGTCGTGGCCCAGGCCGGGCGCACCCCCGAACGGGTCGCCGTCGTCGGCGACCGCTCGCTGTCCTACGGCGAGCTGCTGGCACGGGCGTCGGGGGTGTCGCGGGCGTTGCGCGAGGCGGGGCACGCGCCGGGCGAGATCGTCGCCGTGGTGATGGACAAGGGCGTCGAGCAGGTCGTGGCGGTGCTGGGCACGCTGCTGGCCGGCGGCGTGTACCTCCCGGTCGACACCGGCCAGCCGCCGGGCAGGCGCGATCGCATCCTCGCCGACGCCTCGGCGCGGCTGGTGCTCACCCAGTCCTGGCGGGCCGAGGACGGCTGGATCGCGGTCGACACCCTGCCGCCCGCGCCCCCGGGCCCGGCGATCGAGCGGCATCCGGACGAGCCCGCCTACGTCATCTACACCTCCGGATCGACCGGGACGCCCAAGGGCGTGGTGATCAGCCATCGGGCGGCGCGCAACACCGTCGACGACGTCGGCGCCCGGTTCGGCATCGGCGCCGAGGACCGGGTGCTCGGCCTGGCCAACCTCGGCTTCGACCTGTCGGTCTACGACATCTTCGGTCCCCTCGCCACCGGCGCCGCCCTGGTGCTGCCCGACGCCCTGCGCAGGGGAGACCCCTCCCACTGGGCCGCGCTCGTCGCCGAGCACGGGGTCACGGTCTGGAACTCGGTGCCCGCGCAGCTGCAGATGCTGGAGCACTACCTCGAGGCGGAATCCCAGGTGGAGCTGCCCTCGCTGCGGCTCGCCCTGCTCTCCGGCGACTGGATCCCGGTGGCGCTGCCCGGCCGGATCCGCCGGCGGCTGCCCGGCCTGGAGCTGGTCAGCCTGGGCGGGGCGACCGAGGCCGCGATCTGGTCGATCTACCATCCCATCGGCGCGGACCTGCCCGGCTGGGCCAGCATCCCCTACGGCAGGCCACTGGCCAACCAGAGCTTCCACGTCTACGACGCGAGCATGCGGCCGAGCCCCGACTGGGTGCCCGGGGAGCTGTACATCGGCGGCGCCGGCGTGGCGCTGGGCTATCTCGGCGACGAGGCCAAGACCGCCGAGCGGTTCGTCCACCATCGCGGCGAGCGCCTCTACCGCACCGGCGACCTCGGCCGGTACCGGCCGGACGGGAACATCGAGTTCCTCGGCAGGGAGGACTCCCAGGTCAAGATCCGGGGCCACCGCATCGAGCTGGCCGAGGTCGAGACCCAGCTGCAGGCCCACCCGGCCGTCGCCGCCGGCACCGTGATCGTCGACGGCGACCGCGCGCTCGACCGGCGGCTGATCGCCTTCGCGCAGGCCGCGCACAAACAGCAGACCGCGCGGAGACGGGAGGAGGACGCCGTACCGGACGTCGGCGCGGCGGCGAGGGACGCGGCGGACGCGGCGACCGCGGGCGTCGACCTGCCACGGGTGATCGCGGTGGCCGAGACGCTCGACGAGATCGCGCTCGCGTCGATGGCGGCCGCGCTGCGGGCCTCGGGGCTGTTCGCCCGTGACGACGACGGGCACGAGGCGGCCGAGATCCTGGAGACCGCCCGGGTCAGGCCCGACCACCACCGGCTGGTCCGCCGCTGGCTCACCGCGCTGTGCGAGCACGGCCTGCTCGAGCTCGACCCGGCGGGCCGGTACCGGAACCTGCGCACCGGCGCCGACCTGGACGCGCTCTGGCGCCGGGTCGGCGAGCTGGCGGAGGGGCTCGACTACGGCGCCGAGCTGATCGGCTTCCTTCGCGTCAGCACCACGCACCTGCCCGAGCTGATGCGCGGCGAGCTCGACGCGCGCGATCTGCTGTTCCCCGAGGCGGGGGTGGAGACGGCCGAGGGCGCCTACAAGGACAACGTCCTCAGCCGTTACGTCAACCGCGTCGTCCGGGCCGTGATCGGCCGCGTGGCGGAGGAGCACACCGGCGGGCCGCTGCGCGTGCTGGAGGCCGGCGCGGGCGTGGGCGGCACCAGCGCCGAGCTCATCCCCGAACTGGCCGGTCACCGGGTCGACTACCTCTTCACCGACCTGTCCAGGTTCTTCCTCACCCGGGCGGCCGAGCGGTTCGCCGACCACCCCTGGGTGCGCTACGGCCTGTTCGACATCAACGCCGACTACCGCGACCAGGGCTACGAGCCCAACTCCTTCGAGGTCATCCTCTGCGCCAACGTCCTGCACAACGCCCACGACGCGGGCGTGGTCCTGGACAGGTTCCGCGAGCTGCTCGTGCCGGGCGGCTGGCTGGTGTTCATCGAGACCACCCGGGAGCACGTGCAGATCATGAGCTCGATGGAGTTCCTGATGAGCCCGCGCGACTACGACGACGTGCGGCGCGGCCGCGACCGCACGTTCATCACCCGCGAGGAGTGGCTCGGCCTGCTGGCCGCGGCCGGGGCGGAGACCCTGGCCTGCCTGCCCGAGCCCGCCGACCCGCTGGCGCCGCTGGGCCAGTCCGTCCTCGCCGCCCGCTTCCCCGCCGACCGCGAGCACATCGACCTCGCCGAGCTGCGGGCCTTCCTGGCCGAACGGCTGCCCGACTACATGATCCCGTCCCACATCCAGGTGGTCGACGAGCTGCCGCTGACCGACAACGGCAAGATCGACAGGACCACGCTGGCCACCCTGCTGCCCCGGGCCGCGGGGGAGGCGGCACCCGTGGGCGAGGAGCCGCGCGACGATCTCGAACAGCGGCTCGCGGCGCTCTGGGCGGAGCTGCTCGGCCTCCCGCGCGTCGGCCGCGACCAGGACTTCTTCGCCCTGGGCGGCGACTCCCTGTTGGTCACCCGGCTGGCCGGGCGGGTCCGTGAGGAACTGCCCGAGGCGGGCAACTTCTACTGGGACAGCCTCGTCCGCCAGCTGGTCAACCAGCCGACCGTCGCCGCGCTGGCCGCCCACCTCCGCCAGGCGCGCGAGGACCGCGACCACGGGCTGACCCGCACGCACGCCAGCTCGCTGGTGCGCCTGTCGGAGGGCGGGGGGACGGCCCGCGTGCTGGTCCACGACGGCACCGGGACCCTCACCCCCTACCGGGCCCTGGCCGCGGAACTCGCCGGCACGCCGGTGTTCGGCCTCGCGATCGACGACGCCGAGCGCTACCTGGAGCTGGACCCCGACACGGCGGCCGAGACGCTGGCCGGATCCTACGCGCGGCTCCTGCTCAAGGAGGGCGTGACGCGCGTGCGCATCGTCGGCTACTGCATGGGCGGGCTGATCGCCACCGAGCTCGCCCGCCAGCTCACCGAGAGCGGCGCGGTCGTCGAGGACCTCACCGTCATCAGCAGCTCGCGGTTCCCCTACCGGATCACCGACGAGCTCATGCTGGAGTACGGCTTCGCCCAGGCGTGCGGTGTCGACCCGGTCCGGCTCGGCTACCCCGGCGGGGACCTGGCCAGGGCGCTGCACGCCGTCCAGGAGGGCTCGCCGGGACAGGTGCGCGAGGGAAGCCTGGCCGCCCTCGCGGACGACCCCGACCCCGGGCTCGCGGAGATCGGCCGCCGCTTCACCGCGCTCGCCCTGCCCCCGCACCGGGAACGGCTCGCCGCCCTCGCCCGCGAGCTGGGGCAGCCGCCCGAGCGGGTGGAGCTCGCCCACCGGGTGTTCAGGCAGAGCTTCGCGGCCGTCACCCACTACGACCCCGAGCCCTACGCCGGTGACATCACGTTCCTGCGCCAGCGCGGCGTCACCAACGTCGTGCCGACCCTCCAGGACGACATGACCGAGTTCTGGCGGGAACTCTGCCTGGGCCGACTTACCGTCATCGACGTGGCGGGCGACCACTTCAGCTGCCTCGACCAGGCGCACGCCCCGGGCGTGGCCCGGCTGATCACCGGCGGTTCGGCATGATCGGGGTCGTCGGAGGGTACGGCGCGGTCGGCGGTGCGGCGGCGCGGCTGCTCGCCGGCCGTGGCGTCGGTGGCGTCCGTATCGGCGGGCGTGACCTGGACGCGGCCCGCCGCTTCGTCGGCGAGGAGCTGGGCGGCCGCGGCGAGGCCTGGCAGGTGGACGCCTACGACGAGGCCGCCCTGGCCAGGTTCTGCCGGGGCTGCACGGTCGTGGTCAACTGCGCCGGCCCCTCCTACCTGCTGCTCGACCGGGTGGCGCGCGCCGCGTTCCTCGCCGGGGCCGACTACGTGGACGCCGCGGGCGACGGCCCGGCGTTCGCCGGGCTCGCGAGCACGGGCACGGCCGGGGCGACGGCGGTGCTCTCGGCCGGGATGCTGCCCGGCCTCACCGGGTTGCTGCCGCGCCACCTAGCGCGGTTCGCCGGAGCCGGCCCGCACCGGCTCGACGTGTACACCGGCGGCCTCGACCGGCTCACCCCCGCCGCGGCCGGGGACGTCCTGCTCAGCGGCAGGGGAGATCACGGCGAGGCGCTGGCCGCCTGGCGGGGCGGCGCCACGGTCTCGCGGGCGCTGGCCCCGGCGTACGGCGTCGAGCTGCCCTACTTCCACGGACCGGTCACCGCCTACCCCTTCCTCGGCGCCGAGGCGGCGCGGGTGGCCGGGGAGCTGGGGCTGGAGGAGGCGCGCTGGTACAACGTCATCACCGGTGACCGCGTCATGGCCGCGATGAGCGCGGCGGTCTCGGCGGCCGACCTGATGCGCGTGGCCGAGCTGGAACTGGCCGGGCGCACCCCGTACTACGTCCTGCTCTTCCAGCTCAGCGGCCCCGGCACCACCCGCACGATGGCGCTGAGAGTGGACGACTCCTACGAGCTCACCGCCGCGGTCGTGGCGCACGCGACGGAGGCCGTGCTGCGGGGCGAGGTCGAGGTCGGCCTCCACTACGCCGACGGCGTGCTCGACCCCGCCAGGATGCTGGCCGACCTGGAACCCGTGGCCAAGATCGAGATCTCCGACGACATCCCGAGGATCGACCTGGCCGCGCCGGCGTTCGAGGAGGGCGCGCTGTGAAGCGGGTCGTGGTCTGCGGGACGAAATTCGGCCAGGTCTACCTGTCGGCCTTGGCGGACGGGCCGTTCGAGCTGACGGGCATCCTGGCCCGCGGGGGCGCCCGGTCCGCCGGATACGCCAGGGCGTACGGCGTGCCGCTGCTCACCGATCCCGACCAGGTGCCCGACCTGGCCGACCTGGCCTGCGTCGTCGTGCGTTCCGGGGTCGTCGGGGGAGAGGGCAGCGAGCTGGCCGGGGCGCTCCTGGCCCGCGGCGTCCACGTGCTCCAGGAGCACCCGCTGCACGTGGACGAGCTGGCCCGGTGCCTGCGCACCGCGCGGGCCTCGTCGGCGGTCCACCACGTGAACACGCTCTACGTGCACCTGGAGCCGGTGCGCCGGTTCGTCGAGGCCGCCCGCCGACTGTGCGAGCTCCAGCGGCCCCTCTACGTCGACGCCGCCTGCAGCGTCCACGTCGCCTACGCCCTGTTCGACATCCTCGGCCGCGCGCTCGGCGGGCTGCGGCCGTGGACGTTCGGCCCGGTGGCGCAGGGAACGCCGTTCAGCTGTCTCACCGGCACGATCGGCGGCGTGCCGCTGACCCTGCGGGTGCAGAACCAGATCGCCCCCAACGACCCCGACGCCCACCTGCATCTGCTTCACCGCATCACGCTGGGCACGGAGGGCGGCAACCTCACGCTGGTCAACACGCACGGGCCGATCGTGTGGAGTCCCCGCATGTACGTCGGCCGCGACGCCGACGACCGCTTCTCCCTTGAGGGGGATCATCTCCGCCTGCCGAGCGCCACGCTCCTCGGACCGGAGCAGGCGCCGACATTTCAGGAAATCGTCGGATCACTGTGGCCGAGCGGTGTCCGGCGCGCGCTGACCGACCTGCGCCAGGCCGCAGAAGAGGCCGTCGACCCGATGCGGCAGGGCCAGTACTACCTGACGCTCAGCCGCCTCTGGCTGGACGCCACCGCGGCGATCGGCCGTCCCGAACTACTGGTCCAGACCGCACCACGCCCCCTTTCCGCAGCGGAGATCTCATGAGCTGGTTCCACTGCTACCACCCCAGGCCGCGGTCGGGACTGCGGCTGTTCTGCTTCCCGCACGCCGGCGGCTCGGCGAACTTCTACCGGTCCTGGCACCACACCCTGCCGCCGGCCGTCGAGGTGCGCGCCGTGCAGTACCCGGGACGCGCCGACCGGCGCGCCGACTCGCTGATCGACGACGCCCACCACATCGCCAAGCTCGTCACCGACGCGATGGCGCCCCTCCTCGACCGGCCGGTCGCGCTGTTCGGGCACAGCATGGGAGCCCTCATCGCCTACGAGGTGGCGCGCGAGCTGGAGGCGCGCGGCCGGGGCGTGGTGCACCTGTTCGCCTCCGGGCGGCACGCGCCGCACGACCACCGGCCGGGCGACGCCCACACCACCGACGAGGACCTGATCTCCGACCTGGTACGCCTCGGCGGCGTGGAGGAGGCGCACCTGGCGGATCCGGTGATCAGGGAGCTGACGCTGCCGGTGGTCCGCAACGACTACCGGGTCGACGAGACCTACCGGCACCGTCCGGGCGGCCCGCTGCACTGCCCCGTCACCGCGATGCTCGGCGACGGCGATCCCGAGGTGACCCCGGAACAGGCCGCGCGGTGGGGCGAGCTGACCCGTGACCGGTTCGCCGCCCGCGTGCTGGACGGCGACCACTTCTACCTCGTGCCCCGGCGGACGGACGTGGTCGCCCACGTGCTCCGCACCGTCTCCATGGCCTGGCCCTCCACACCGTAGGGAAGGCCTCGACTTCCTTCCCGCGGCTGGAGCCGGGGGATTCCACGCCGGAGGTATTCGATGATGGAACACGAGCTCATGAGGATCCTCACCGGCGGATGGGTGGCGGAGGCGACCTTCGCCGCCGTCCGGCTCGGGGTCGCCGACACGATCGCGGAACGCCGCCTGTACTCCTGCGAGATCGCGGAAACGGTCGGCGCGCACCCCGACGCGCTCGGCCGTCTGCTGCGCCTGCTGGCGGGGGTCGGCCTGGTCGACACCGACGAGGACGGCAGGTACGGCCTCACCCCGATGGGCGCCCTGCTGGGCCGCGACGAGCTGGGCCCGCTCGCCGCGCTCTACGGCGAGGACTATTTCGGCGCCGCGTGGCGAGGGCTGCCGCACACCCTGCGCACCGGCGAGACGGCCTTCGAGCACGTCTTCGGCAGGCCCGTCTTCGCGCACCTGACGGACGATCCCGGCAAGGCCTCCGTCTTCAACGCCGGCATGGCGGCGGGCGCCGCGTTCTTCCGCGAGGTCCCCATGGCGCACGACTTCTCCGGCGCCCGGACCGTGGTGGACCTGGCGGGCGGCACCGGCGCCCTGCTCGGCACCATCCTGCGGGACCACCCGGAGGCCGGGGGGATCCTGTTCGACGTGCCCGAGGTCGTCGCGAAGGCGCCCGCGCACCTGGACCGGATGGAGGTACTGGACAGGTGCGAGCTGGTCGGCGGCGACCTGTTCGAGTCCGTCCCGGCGGGCGGGGACGTCTACCTGCTCTCCCGCATCCTGCACGACTGGGACGACGGCCGGTGCGTCCGGCTGCTGCGCAACTGCGCCAGGGCGATGGAGACGGGGGCGGAACTACTGATCATCGAACGCGTCGTCTCCGCCGGCAGCCACCTGCCGCTCGCCTACGACCTGCACATGATGGTGATGACCGGCGGGCGGGAGCGGACCGAGGAGGAGTACCGGACGCTGCTGGAGAGCGCGGACCTGCTCCCCGGCAAGCTGGTCGAGCTCCCGTTCGGGATGCGGATGCTCACCGCGACCCGCTGATCCGACGACAGGAAAGCCGAACCGACGACAGGCGAGACAGCAAGACACGGAAAAGGCCGCGGTCCCGACGGGACCGCGGCCTTTCCCGGGTCAGACCACCGCCGGCACCCGGACGATCTCGACGCTGCCCTGGCCGCCGTCGACCCGGATCAGGTCGCCGTCCTGGATCCGCATGGTGGCGTTCCTGGTGCCGACGACGGCCGGGATGCCCAGCTCGCGCGCCACGATGGCCGCGTGCGACAGCGGCGCGCCGACGTCGGTGACCACCGCCGCGGCACGCGGGAACAGGAGCGTCCAGCCCACGTTGGTCACGGTCGTCACCAGGATCTCGCCCTCCGCGAGCCGGTCGCCGTCCGCCACGGAGGAGATCACCCGGGCGATGCCCTCGACCACGCCGGCCGCGCCGGGAAAGCCGCTGATGGTCTGCGAGGGGGGCGCCACCGTCGCTCCGGCGTCGAACACGTCGCCGCGGCGGTTCGGGTCGGCCGCCCACCGCTCCGGATCGAACCGTCCGCGGATGATGCCCGGGTACGGCGGGAGCGCCTTGTACAGCTCGTAGGTCGTCCTGCGCTTGGCCACCTGCGAGAGTGGCCGGCGCGAGCCGCGCAGCACGTCCAGGACCTCCTCGATCGTCAGGAAGAACAGGTCGTCGCCGTGCCCGGTCACCTCGCCGGCCCGCACGACGAAGTCGCGCACCATCCAGAAGCCGCGCATCATCTCCGAGCGGGTCTCCTCGCGGGCGCGGACGATCTCCTCCCAGCGGTCGATCTTGCGGCGGAACTTCTCCGCCTGCCTCGGATACCGCTCGCGGAACCTGCGCCAGGCGGCGTCGCTCGCCTCGTCCTGGCGGGTCAGCAGCTCGGTCGGGTCGACCGTGAGCCCGGCGATCTGCCTGTCGAGCCAGGTCGGGTCCTCCACCGGCCGGGCCACGGAGACCTCGAACTCGTCCGGGCCCCGATGGCCGTACCTGCGGACGTACTCCTCGCGGGAGATCTCGCCGCGCTTGAAGCGCGCCAGGCCGAGCAGCGGGCCGAGGCTCTCCAGCCGGCCGTCCGCGGCCTGGATCCCGGACATCAGCACGGCGGCGTCGGCCTCCCCGACGAGCTTGGTCAGCTGCGAGCCGAGGTAGATCAGCGAGCCGGCGTCCTGGCGGGCGGCGGCGGCGAGCATGCGGTTACACTCGCGGAACCTCGGCTCCACCTCGCTCTCCCAGAGCGCGGCGAGGTCCGCGCCGTCGGCCGTCCCGGCGATCCTGACGCGGATGGCCTCGGTGGTCCGGGGCGCGGACGCGACGTACTCGGGGATCCGGCCCACGAGCTGCTGGATGGCGCGGCGGCCCGCCAGGAGCGGTTTGGCCGCCTTGAGGGTCTGCCAGCGCGACATCGGCAGCAGCGGGGTCTCGACCCCCTCCGGCAGCCGCCCGTACACCGGCTCCTGGGTGTCCCTGATCTTTTTGGTCATGCCCAGGGCCCTGCCGAGAGAGGCGGTCAGGCTCATGTTCATGTAGACCCGGCCGCCGATGTTGCCGCACTGGGGGTGGCCGCCGAGGTGCCCGGCGACCATGATCTCGTCGATGAACGCCTGCACGAGCGACCAGGTGCACGGGGTCATCACGCTGGGGATCGCCTCGCCCAGGTTGCCGTTGGTCCACAGGTAGTCGCCCTTGAGCGAGTCGTTCCACACCTCGCGCTGCCCGGTGATGGGCCTGGCCTGCAGGATGTACGGCCTGCCCTCGTGGATGGCCCACTCGACGTCCACGGCGTGGCCGTACAGCTCCTCGATCGTCATGCCCAGCTCGGCGAGCCGTACGGCCTGCGCCCGCGACAGCACGGGCAGGTCGCGCCCGGTGTCCGGCACCGGCACCTCGCGGGTGCCCTCGGGCACGCGGACGGTCATCACGGTCTTGGCCGCGATGTGCTCCTCGACGATCGTGTGGTCGGCGCGGTCGAGCGTGATCGTGTCGGGCGTGACCAGCCCGCCGACGATCGCCTCACCCAGTCCCCACGCGGCGTTGATGCTCAGGTGGTCGCGGTCCTCGGTGAACATCACGCCCGCCGCGTCGGCGGGCACGAGCTCCTGGACGACGACGGCGAGGGCCACTTCGTCGTGGGGGACGCCGTTGCGCTCGCGGTAGGCGATGGCCCGCTCGGTCCACAGCGAGGCCCAGCAGCGCCTGACCGCGTCCAGGACCTGCTCGGCGCCGCGGATGTTGAGGAAGGTGTCCTGCTGCCCGGCGAACGACATCCCGGGCAGGTCCTCCGCGGTCGCCGACGAACGTACGGCCACCGCGGGCTCGTCGCCCAGCTCGCGATAGGCGGCCCGGATGTCGTCGGCGATGCCCTGAGGCACCTCGTGGGCGGCGAACAGGGCGGCGGCCTCGGCCGCGTCGCTCGACAGGATCCGGTCCCGCAGATCGTGGTGGGTCACGAAGGCGCGGTAGGCGGTGGTGGTGACGTGGAAGCCCGGCGGAACCGGGAGCCCGGCCCGGGCCAGGCGGGCGAGGGACTCGCCCTTGCCTCCCACGTTCGCCAGCTCGGTACGAGGGTCGGCCAGCGCAAGCGTGTTCATGGACCATCTCCATTCGTCCCAGGGGGTGTCCACTCGCATGAACAGGGCAGACATGTTCACGCTACGGAGCACCGGACGAGGCGGCCCACCCCTAGGCGCCCTTAAGTCAGGTATCGGAGGCCCGCTTGAGCAGCCCGGTCTCGTAGGCCGCCGCCACCGCCGAGGCCCGGTCCTTCACCCCGAGCTTGGCGAAGATGTGCAGCAGGTGCGTCTTGACCGTCGCCTCGGTGATGAACAGCTTCGCGGCGGCCTCGCGGTTGGTGGCGCCGCGGGCGATCAGCCCGAGCACCTCCAGCTCCCGCCGGCTCAGCGTCTGCTGTTCGGGCGCGCGCACCTTCTGCATGAGCAGCCCGGCCACGGTGGGGGACAGCACCGTCTCGCCGCGGGCGGCCGCCTGCGCGGCGCGGAGCAGCTCGACGCGCGGCGTGTCCTTGAGCAGGTAGCCGGTGGCGCCCTGCTCGATGGCGGGCAGCACGTCCGCGTCGTTGTCGAACGTGGTCAGGACCAGCACCTTGATGTCCGGTGTCTGCTCGCGCAGCCGGCGGATCAGCTCGGTGCCGCTCATCTTCGGCATCCGCAGGTCCATCAGCACGAGATCGGGATTGGTCTGGCGTGTCAGGACGAGAGCCTCCGGCCCGTCGGCCGCCTCGCCGACGACCTCGAAGGCCTCGTCGGTGGAGAAGATCTCGCGCAACCCGTCGCGGACGACCGGGTGATCGTCCACGACGATGATACGAATCGGCATGCCTCACGCGTTTCTGGAGTCGGCGGTGATGGCGGGCACCGTAGCAGAGACACCCGTTCCCTGGCCGAGAGCGGTCTCTATCTCGAAGTCCCCGGCCAGCCGGGTGACGCGCTGGCGCATCGCGACGAGCCCGAACCCGCCCGCGATGGACGGTTCCACCTTCTCGGGGTCGAATCCGGATCCGTCGTCGCGTACGTCGAGCACCACCACATCCTCCATGTAGGACAGGGTGACGGCGACCCTGCTGGCGGAGGCGTGTTTGCCGACGTTGGCCAGAGCCTCCTGCGCCACCCGCAGCAGGGTCATCTCCACCTCGGCGTGCAGTGGCCTGGCGTCACCGGTGACCGACACCGGAACCGGCACGCCCGACGTCTGCGACCAGGTGGCCGCGACGTCCTCCAGAGCGGTCGCGAGCTGGGCCTCCTCCAGCGGAGCGGGACGCATCGCCAGCACCGACCGGCGAGCCTCGTTGAGGCTGTCCCTGGCCAGCCCGCGCACGGTGTTCAGCCTGGAGCGGGCGGCGGGCACGTCCTCGATGACGTTCTCGGCGACTTCGAGCTGGGTGAGGATGGCGGTCAGCCCCTGGGCGATCGTGTCGTGGATCTCCCTGGCCATCCGCTGGCGCTCGCTGAGCACGCCCGCCTCGCGGGCGCGGGTCAGCAGCTGTGACTGCAGGTTCGAGTTCTCCTCCGCCATGGCGGCCAGCTTGGTGCCGGTCGCCTTCAACTGCGCGATCATCACCTTGCGCTGCTGGTTCTGCTTCGAGATGGTCTGGATGAACAGGCCGACGGTCGAGGCGATCAGGACGGCGACGAGGAAGGAGAAGATCAGCTCCTGCGGCGGCCGGGACCCGGGGCGGACGCCGACCAGGACCGCGGCCGTGGCGGCCACCCCCGCGTAGGCCGTCCACCCGCGCAGCAGGGTGAAGGCCTGGATGAACGCACCGGGGCCTGCCACCGTGAACACCGGATCGATCCTGATCAGCGCCGCGATGAAGGCGAGCATCACGACGAAGTAGACGATCGCCACCACCGGCCGCTCGATCCGGCTGAATCGCGATGAGACCATGAACCAGTGCCAGACCCCGGTGCACACCGCCAGGACCACCACGTCCGGCCGCCAGTCCCGCAGCAGGGCGAAGACGGTGGGCAGCAGGACGAAGAGGTACGGCAGGGCCGGCCAGGCGCGGTCCCATCGCGAGACGTTGGGCTCGATGGTCGTCACCAGCGGAACGCCTTCAGCGCGACCCCGCCCGCGACGATGGTGATCGCGACCAGCACGGCCAGGGTGAGCGGGGACGCGGGCTGGCCCTCCCAGGCGGCGCGGACGGCCTGGACGGCGGGGGCCATGGGGGTGAAGTCGCCGACGGAGCGCATCGACTCCGGCAGCGTCTCGCGGGCGCTCATGGCGCCGGAGACGAAGACCATGGGGAAGAAGGCGGCCAGGCCGATCACCGTGGCGGCGCGGCCACTGGGCACCAGGGCGCCGATGAGCAGCCCGATGGCACCGAGGCTGGCGGCGCCGAGGACCCAGGCGAGGACGAGGCCGACCGGGTCGGCCGGCCCGTTCATGCCGTAGACGGCCAGGCCGACGACGCCGAGCAGGAGGCCGCCGAGCACGGCCAGCAGCATGTGCGCGACCCACTGGGCACCGAAGATCATGGTGGGGGAGGCGGGGGTGGCGCGCAGCCGCTTGAGCACGCGGCGCTCGCGGTACTGGGCCAGCGTGGCCGGCAGGACGACCAGCGAGGCCAGGCCGATGACGAAGACGCTGAGCATCGGGACGACGGCCTCGATGATGGGCAGCCCGCTGGGCAGCGAGCCGCCGTTGCGCATCTTGATCCACAGGATGACCATGGGGAAGGCCAGGGCGAAGAAGGCGGCCATCGGGTCGCGCATGGCCAGCTTGAGCTCGATCGCGATGACGTTGCCGAGACCCTTCATTACACGGTCCTCTCAATGAGTGCGAAGTAGGCGTCGTCGAGGGAGCCGGAGGCGTCCCTGGTGAGGAGGTCGCCGGGGCTGCCCTGGTGGACGACGCGCCCCTGGTCGATGACGGCGATGCGGTCGCAGAGGGCGTCCGCCTCGTCCATGAAGTGGGTGACCAGCACGACGGTGACGCCGCGGTCGCGCATGGCGCGGATCATGTTCCAGGTCATCCGGCGGGCGGAGGGGTCCAGGCCGGTGGTCAGCTCGTCGAGGAAGACGACCTCGGGGTTGCCGACCAGGGCCAGCGCGATGAACAGGCGCTGCTTCCAGCCACCGGACAGGCCCGAGAAGCGGGCGCGCCTCTTCTCGGTCAGCCCCCACTCCTCCATCAGGGCGTTCCAGTCGGCGGGCTTGTCGTAGAAGGAGGCGTACATCTTCAGCGCCTCGCCGACCCTGATGGCGTCGGGCAGCGCGGCTTCCTGCAACTGGGTGCCGATGCGCTGGAGCAGCTCGCGCCGCTGCGTCTGCGGGTCCATGCCGAGCACGCGCAAGGTGCCGCCGTCGGGCTTGCGTAGCCCGGACGCGCACTCCACCACGGTGGTCTTGCCGGCTCCGTTGGGGCCGAGGATGCCGAAGATCTCGCCTCGCTCGACCGTCAGGGTGACGTCGTCCAGTGCCTTGTGCGTCCCGTAGCTCTTCTGCAGGCCGTTGATCTCGATGACTGTCATGTGTCGAGAATCCCCGCTGCACCGGGTCTCCGTAATCCACCGAACGGTTGATGGGGGTCGGCCGTTCCAGTCGGGGTTCCGTCGGTGGACGCGGCGAATCAGGCCGCTGACCAGGCGCGGATCGCCGTAGGGGTATCGAAGGGAGTAGAGACGGGGTTCCGAAGGATGAATATCGCAAACCCTGCCAATCTCGAACCCTATGGAGCATGAGCGACTCAGCAGTACGTGTACGTGAGCTGCGTAAGAAATACGGCGACCTGACCGCCGTCGACGGCATCGACCTGGACATCGCCCGGGGTGAGGTCTTCGCGCTCCTGGGCCCCAACGGCGCCGGCAAGACGACCACTGTCGAGATTCTGGAAGGGCACCGCCGCCGGGACGGCGGTGAGGTCAGCGTGCTCGGCGAGGACCCCGGCCGGGCCGGGCGCCTCTGGCGGTCCAAGCTCGGAATCGTGCTGCAGTCGGCCACCGACGCCGCCGAGTTCACCGTCCGCGAGACGGTGCACCATTTCGCGAGCTACTTCCCGCGCCCGCGCGACCCGGACTCGGTGATCGAGCTGGTGGGCCTGGCCGGCAAGGCCGACGCCCACATCCGCCACCTCTCCGGCGGCCAGCGGCGCAGAGTCGACGTGGCCCTGGGCGTCGTGGGCAACCCCGAGCTCCTCTTCCTGGACGAGCCGACCACGGGGTTCGACCCCGAGGCCCGCCGCCAGTTCTGGGGCCTGATCTCGCTGCTCTCCGACGAGGGCACCACCATCGTGCTGACCACGCACTACCTCGACGAGGCGGAGGCGCTGGCCAGCCGGGTGGGGGTGATCGCGAAGGGCAGGGTCGTCGCGATCGGCGAGCCGGCCACGCTGGCCGGCCGCGCCGAGGCGGACGCGACGGTCAGCTGGTCCACCCCGGACGGGGAACGCCGCGTGAAGACCCCGACGCCCACGAAGGTCGTCGCGGAGCTCATCGCGCAGTACGACGGGGAGATCCCCGACTTGACCGTCAGGCGGCCGACTCTCGAAGACACCTACCTAGGCCTTATCGGAGAGCAGTTGTGACAACCACGTTGCCGATGCAACCGACGCAACCGACCGACATCCGACCGGTGCAGGCGGTGCGACTGCCCAGCGCCGGCCGGCTGACCCTGAAGCGCGGCGCGATGGAGCTCAAGGGCTTCTTCCGCACGAAGAGCCAGTTCATCGTCATCTTCTCGCTCCCGGCGATCATGCTGATGCTGCTGGGCGCCATGTCGAGCAGCAGGCAGGGACTGCCCGGCGTCACGGGAGCCCAGATCCTCACCGCCGGCATGATCGGCGCCGGCATCATGGGCACGTCCTTCCAGAACCTGGGCATCAACATCACGCTGGAGCGCCACGACGGGACGCTCAAGAGGCTGTACGGCATGCCCATGCCGCGCACGGCCTACTTCGGCGGGAAGATCATCCAGGTCCTGGTGTGCATGATCGCCGAGGTCATCCTCCTGATCGCGGTCGGGGTGCTGATGTTCGGCATCAACCTGCCCACCACCGTCCACCAGTGGCTGACGTTCACCTGGGTCCTCCTCCTCGGCGGCATGGCCTGCACGTTCCTGGGCATCGCGATCGGCAGCCTGCCGAAGTCCACGCGCGGGGCCAACGCGGTGATCACGCTGCCCTTCCTCATCGTGCAGTTCTGCTCCGGTGTCTACATCCCCTTCTCCGACGTGCCGTGGATCCTGCAGATCTTCGCGTCGATCTTCCCGCTCAAGTGGATGACCCAGGGCATGCGGTCGGTGTTCCTGCCCGAGCAGGCGGTGGTCCTGGAGCCGGCCGGCAGCTGGGAGCTCCCGATGGTGGCCCTGGCGCTGGGCCTGTGGTGCGTGGTCGGCCTGGTCCTGTGCCTGCGGACGTTCCGCTGGACCGCGCGCGACAGCTAGTCGTAGGGGTCGATCGGGGGTGCCTTCTGGAAAACTGTTTTTTAATATGTTGTAAAGACCGATCCATGGAGGTGCCAGTGACTATAGCCCCCGGCTCCACACGAGAGGTTAAAGCGGATTGCATAATTTCCGACCACGGCCCGTACGATGTCAACATCTTTCTCCTCGGCGGACCCGCCGAATTCCCGGAGACTGCCCGGTCCCGGCGGCTGGAAAGAGCCGACGGGAAGGTCAAGATCCAGTACCGGAGCGGCTACGAGCATTTCGAGCGTACCGAGGAGCACTACCACCTCGAAGGCGACTGCCAGGGCCTGATCTACCGCTGGACGACCAGGACGAGGATCGCTGAATAATCAAAGACGACAGACGCCCGACTCCGTGCGCCGCGCCCCCTGAAATCCGGGCGCGGCGCTTTTTTTGGGTGACCGGGAATCGAAAGTTGTAGATCGGATGCTATTAAGGGTCACCCCGTTGTGGGCCTATAAGGGGCGGCGTAGCTTATTAATCGTGAACCGGTTATGCGGACCATGGGCAATCGTTCTCACTCTCGTGAGGGGTGTTCGGTATGGGGTTCTTTGAAAGAGACGCGGCGATGGCCTCCCTACGGGGACTCCTCACCGAGACGATCGAGGGGAGGAGCAGGGTCGCGATGGTGACCGGAGTGGTCGCCACGGGGAAGAGCGAGCTGCTGCACGCCTTCGCCGAGCAGGTCTACGACCGCGGAGCGCTCCCGCTCGTGGCGACGGCGTCGCGGGGGGAGAGCGACCTCCCGCTCGGCGTGCTGGGACAGCTCTTCCACAACGCCCCTCTGGGCGAGCGGCTGCGCGAGCGCGCGATGGACCTCCTGCGCGAGGGCGGCGAGCGACTGGAGACCCAGGTCGTCGAGGGGCTCTGCGGGGTGCTGCTGTCACTGGCGGAACAGCTCCCGCTGGTGATCGTCGTCGACGACGTCCACGACTCCGACCGCGCCTCGCAGATGTGCCTGTCCTACTTCATGCGCCGGGCCAGGTCGTCGCCGGTGATGACGGTGTTCGGGCACGCCGACTACCCGCACCAGACGGACAGGTTCTTCCCCACCGAGATCATCAGACAGCCGCACTGCACCGCCATCCGGCTGCATCCGCTCTCGCGCGGCGCCGTGCTGAGCATGGTGAGCGAGAGCCTGGGGCACGAGACGGCCGAGCGGCTGGCGCCGGAGTGGCACGACCTCAGCGGTGGCAACCCGATCCTGGTGGCCGGGCTGCTCGAGGACTTCGCGAGGAACGGCACGGGAGCGCCGGCGGAAAGGTACGGCGAGGCCGTGCTGTCCTGCCTGCACCGCGTCGACCCGGCCCTGCTGGACGTGGCCAGATGGGCGGCGGCGATCGACGACCCGGCGCTCGTCCACCGGCTGGCCCGCTCGGACACGCCGTCGGTCCCCCTGTCGATCCGCTGGCTGGAGACGGCGGGGCTGCTGGAGGACGGCCGGTTCCACCACGAGGCGGGCGAGGAGGCGGTCCTGGCCGATCTCGGAGCCGACAAGCGCCAGTACATGCACCGGCGCGCGGCCGAGCTGCTGAACGGCGAGGGCGCCTCCGACCTGGCGATCGCCGAGCAGCTGAGCAAGGCCGATGACGCCGACGCCTCCTGGGCCGTGCCCGTGCTGCGGTCGGCGGCCCGCCGCAGGCTGATCGACGGCGAGGTCGAGTCGGCCGTCGACTATCTCAAACTCGCCCTGCGCGGCCGCCTGGACGACCAGGAGCGCACGTCGATCGCGACCATGTTGATGCGCGCCGAGTGGCGTATCGACCCGAAGGCGCCGATCAGCCACATGGAGGAGCTCACCGACGCGCTGCACAACGGGAGCCTGCGCGGCAGTGACGCGATCATCCTGGCCAGGGCGCTGCTGTGGCACGGCAGGATGGACGT
This sequence comes from Streptosporangium sp. LJ11, assembly GCF_051918945.1. Lineage (NCBI taxonomy): Bacteria > Bacillati > Actinomycetota > Actinomycetes > Streptosporangiales > Streptosporangiaceae > Streptosporangium > Streptosporangium sp. LJ11. The sequence goes on along the minus strand of NZ_JBPXMB010000050.1, from coordinate 7,966 downwards.
CGCCTGCGACGTCCTGGAGCGCACGGCGGAATTCGGCGACAGCGACCCGCACACGGTCGCCGAGGGCGTGAGCACCAGGATGTGGCTGCGCTGCTCCGCGCCGCCGCTCCTGGCCCACATGAACACCTGGGCGGGCAAGAACATCAGCGAGGCGGTGCTGCCGTTCCAGGTGAGCCGGCGCCTGGAGTCGATCAACGCGCTGGTCGGCGTGCTCACCGGCGGCCCCCACGACCGGATCGTGGCCACGGCCGAGCGGATCCTGCGCGGCTCCAACCTGGACGAGATGTCCATGGACACCGTGGAGAGCGCGCTGCTCGCCCTCGTGTACGCCGGGCGGTCCAACCGGGCGGTGCCGCGGTGCGACGCGCTGATCGGGGAGCTGCGTTCCGGGGGCTCGCCCGCCCGCCGGGCGCGACTCACCGCGATCCGGGCGGAGCTCTCGCTGCGCCAGGGAGAGCTCGAAGAGGCCGCGTCGTACGCCCGGCTGGCCCTGGAGATCATTCCGCCGAGCAGCTGGGGCGTGGCCGTGGCCGGACCGGTGGCCACCCTCATGCTGGCCGCCACCGCGATGGGACGCTACGACGAGGCGCTCGCGCAGCTCAACCACGCGTTCCCCGAGGCGATGCTGCAGACCAGGTGCGGCGTGCGGTTCCTGCAGGCCCGCGGTCGCTACCAGCTCGCCGTCGACAACCCGGTGGCGGCGCTGCGCGACTTCCGGCTCTGCGGGGAACTGCTGACCGCCTGGAAGATGGACACCCCGGGGTTCATCGCCTGGCGCACGGACGTGGCCGAGGCCCTCATCGCCCTGGGCAGGCACGACGAGGCCCGCGAGCTGGTCGAGGAGCAGCTGAGCCGGTCGGGCGCCGGCTCGGAGCGCACCGACGGCGTGGCGCTGCGGGTGCTGGCCGCCACCAGCGAGGTACGGCACCGGCCGATGTTCCTGCGCCAGGCCTCCGAGCACCTGCAGGCGTGCGGGGACCGCTACGAGCTGGCCAGGTCGCTGATCGACCTCACCGAGGCCTACCACAGCGTGGGCGAGTTCCGCAGGGCGGGCATCATCGCCAGCCGCGCGCGGACCCTGGCCCAGGAGTGCGGTGCCCGCCCGCTGAGCCAGGCGCTCGCCGACGAGGGCGGCGCGGAGGACGGGGACGGCGAGACGAACAGGGTGGTGGCCATCCTCAGCGACGCCGAGCGCAGGGTGGCCGGCCTGGCCACGGTGGGCTACTCCAACCGTGAGATCGCCGCCAAGCTGTTCATCACGGTGAGCACCGTCGAGCAGCACCTGACGCGCGTGTACCGCAAGCTGAACATCACCCAGCGCTCGGACCTGCCGCCGGACCTGACGGCCCAGCCCGGCCGCGTTCCCGGCCTCGCACGTGAGGGGGCACACCCGGTCAGGCCGGCCGCCGGCCGCTAGCGGCGTGACCGGTCGCTCAGACGAGCGGCCAGTCGCGCACCATCTGCGGCACGATCACGCAGCCGTGCAGCACGTACTGAGTGACCATGAAGACCGCGTACGGCCGCCGCCGGCGCGGTCCGGGCGGGATCGGGGCGCGGCAGAGCAGGGCGATGGCCAGCCCGCCCAGGCACATGGCGGCCGCGGGCAGGTACAGCGACGGATCCCCCAGCAGCAGCACGCCCCCGGTGACGACGACGGGCAGGGCGAGCGAGACGTTGATGATGGCCAGCCGCAGCGCGCGCTCGCCGTACACGACGGCGAACGTCACGCGGCCGGCCGCCGCGTCGCCCTCCAGGTCGGGCAGGTCCTTGGTCGTCGTGCCCACCAGGGCGGTCCAGAGCGAGGCGGCGAGGACGAAGACGATCAGCTGCGTCCCGATGTCGATCCCTCCCGCGTAGGCGTGGGCGCCTGCGTAGTAGGTCAGGATGCTGGCCGTCAGCCCGATCGCGACCGTTCCGCTGGTCCTGCGCTTGAGGTGGAAGGGCGGACCCGAGTAGAGGTAGCCGAGGGCCAGCATGACGGCGACCATCCCCACGTTCACCGGCCCCAGCGCCAGGCTGATCGCGACGGACGCGACCGCGGCGCCGGCCGCGACCCCGGTGGCGAAGGCGGGCGGTAACTCCCCCCTCGCTATGGGCCGGCGCGAGCCGTTGAGCCGGTCCTCGCACACGTCCGTGACGCCGTTGTAGAGATAGACGGCGAAGACGGCCAGCGTCCATGTCAGCGCGCTCCACGCGGTCCTGCCCAGGTCGCCCTCGCCGGCGACGGCGGAACTCAGCGACGCCCCGGTGAGGAAGCGCAGCAGGAAGTTGAACTGCACGGAGGGACGGGCCTCGGCCAGGCACAGCCCGCTGTGCCTGAGGGGGAGAAACCCAGTCGGGGAACTGATGCTCGTCGTCATCACTGTCAGCCCTTCCGCCAAACCGAAGATCGATTAGTGATCGTTTCCAGTCGTGCCCCTCGCCTGGGGCGCATTCGTGGGAAGCGTTTACCGATACAGGGTGGTCGCAGATCGACGCCAGGTTTCGATCTAGTGTCACATACGGCACCCCCGCGCAGACATCCGATGTTTCACCCCGGAGCGGTCGGACGGGCGCACCAGGTCGAACTTTCGATACCCGGAGTGATCCTTCGGTACGGGAGGGGAATTCTCCTGACCACTTGTCTTGACCGGGGAATTCAATGGCTATTTGGTAATGGTGAACATCCGAGGCAGTCGGATAATCTCAGTGAAGGAGATTGGGGAATGGGCGCGAACCGGCCTGTAGAGCGTTATTCCGATTTTACTCCCCTCGTTCTTCCCGATCGGACGTGGCCGGACGGGCGGATTAGTTCGTCGCCGCGCTGGCTGTCCACCGACCTCCGAGACGGTAACCAGTCGCTCGCCAACCCGATGTCCCCGGCGAGGAAGCTTCGGATGTTCGAGCTTCTGGTCGACATCGGCTACAAGGAGATCGAGATCGGATTCCCGGTCGCGAGCCAGGACGACCACGACTTCGTCCGGCTCCTCATCGAGGAGGACCGGATCCCGGACGACGTATGGATATCGGCTCTGGTGCCGGCGCGCGACGAGCTGATCGAGCGCACCATCCGTTCCATGTCGGGGGCGCCCAGGGCCACGCTCCACCTCTACAACGCGACGGCCCCGCTGTTCCGGCGGGTGGTGTTCGGAATGGACCGGGAGCAGTGCAAGGACCTGGCCGTCCGGGGCACGGAACTGGTGAAGAAATATGCCGAAAAAGAGCTCAGTGGTGGCAATTTCCGGTTCCAGTACTCACCTGAGTTGTTCAACGAGACCGAGGCCGACTTCTCCCTCGAGGTCTGCGAAGCCGTCATGGACGCGTGGGAGCCCGCTGCCGACCGGCCGATAATCCTGAACTTCCCCACGACCGTGGAGCGTTCGCTGCCCTCCGTCTTCGCCGACCAGATCGAGTGGCTCGACCGGAACCTGTCGCGCCGGGAGCACGTCTGCCTGTCCATCCACCCGCACAACGACCGGGGGACCGGGGTCGCCTCGGCCGAACTCGCCCTCCTGGCCGGCGCCCAGCGCATCGAAGGCTGCCTGTTCGGCAACGGCGAGCGGGCGGGCAACGTCTGCCTCGTGACACTGGGGATGAACATGTTCAGCCACGGCGTCGACCCCGGCATCGACTTCTCCGACATCGACAGGATCCGCGACACCGTCGAGTGGTGCAACGAGATCCCCGTGCACCCCAGGCACCCCTACGGGGGCGAGCTGGTCTACACGTCCTTCTCCGGCTCCCACCAGGACGCGATCAAGAAGGGCTTCGACGACCTCGAGCGCGACGCGGTCGAGGCCGGCGTGAGCATCGACGAGCAGCCGTGGCGGATGCCGTACCTTCCGGTCGACCCCAAGGACGTGGGACGCACCTACGAGGCGATCGTGCGGATCACCACCCAGTCCGGCAAGAGCGGCGTCGCCTACATCATGAGCGCCTGGTACGGCATGCGGTTGCCGAAGGAGCTCCAGAAGGACTTCGCGACGGTGGTCCAGTCGAGCGCGGAGCTGCTCGGCAGCGAGCTCTCGCCCGAGCAGGTCTGGGAGCTGTTCGAGAAGGAGTACATCTCCTCCGACGGCCCGGTCGGCGAGCCGTACACCGCCGGCGGGCGGGTCGCCGCGACGCTCCACCTCGACGGCGCGGGGGAGCACGACGCCAGGACCATCGGCGCCAAGCTCGCCCCCTGGGGCATCGACGTGCGCACCGTGCACCGCGCGGCCGAGGCGGACCCGGCCGGCGGTGCGCTCACGGGGGCCGCGGTCTACGCCGAGTACCGGGTCGGGGGGGCGACGGTCTGGGGCGTCGGCGTGGACACCTCCGCCGTGGGCGCGGCCCTGTCGGCGGTCGGGGTCGCCCTCAGACGGGGCGGCAAGCAGGCGGCCGTGATCGTCACGCCGCACGTCTGATGCCCCGCGCCGCGCGTCTGATCAGGGACTGCGCACTCGTGGCGGCGGCCACGGGCGCGCGGTTCGCGCTTCGCGGCATTGCGCCGACCTCACATTCGCCGCCGGCGAGTTGCTTCCAATATAAAAATGCTGACTATTTGTGAGATATTCAGTAAAGGGTCCCGGGATAATTGAGTTAGGCTCGGGTTTGCCTGCTTGACTGCCCTGTTCACCCGGTGTCGGTTGCCTACTCGGCATCCATGAACCATGATGTGAACATCTGGGGAAAACCCGGAAACGCAGCAGGGGGCAGCAGGGAAGCAGGGGGCAGGATGGCGGAAGACGACGATGGAGTAGCCCGCACGCAGAGTCCGTCAGCAGCTCTTATCGAAGAGTGCCGAGCGGATATCCTCGCCAAGTACGAACAGGACCTGGAAGTCGTCGGTAGCGTCCTTGTCCAGGACGAGCAGGCGAAAGCCCAGGTCATGGCGAATGCCAACCAGATCCTCACCGACATAGCCGCCGCGCTGGACAACGGTCTCCCCCACTCCGACGAGTCCTTCCGCTTCCTGTCCTGGGATATCGGCCTGACCAGAGCGGCCACCGGTGTCCATCCGAAAGAGTCCCTACTCGCCGCCTCGGTGTTCTTCCGAGCGGCCTTCACCATTCTGAGCAAGTGGATCCAGGACGACTCCGAGACTGACCGCCTGCTCAGGAACGTGGTCACCACGCTGGAGCAGTCCGTCTCGCTCCGCATCAGGGAAGCCGCGACCAGCTACGCCGGATTCCTGCTCAGCAAGGTGCACGAGGCACACGTGGCCGAGCGCGGGCGCATCGCCAGGGAACTGCACGACCGCATCGGGCAGAGCCTCAGCGTCGCCCACCGGCAGGCCGAGCTCTGCGTCATGTACCGCACCAGCGACCCCGCCCAGGCGGTCGTCAAGATGGAGCGGGTGCAGGAGGCGATCCAGGAGGCCATGTGGCGATTGCGCCAGCTGACCTCCGACCTACACCCCCTCGAACCGATACAGAGCCTGGAGAAGGCGCTGCTCGCGCATCTCGAGGCCATCGGCGTCGAGGACATGACGGCGGAGCTGGTCGTCAACGGTGACGAGGTCTGGGCGACACCTGCCATCAGCGAGGAGTGCCTGCTGATCCTGAGCGAGGCGATCCGCAACGCGCTCAGGCACGGCCGGCCGTCGTCCATCTACATCAGGGTCGACATCGCGCCGCACGAGCTGCGGGCGTCGGTGATCGACGACGGTTGCGGCTTCGACGTCAACAGCCGTCCCGCACACCACAGCCTCGGGCTGGCCTCGATCCAGGAACGCGCCGCCCTGCTCGGCGGCATGGTCACCATCAGCACCGAAATGGGACGGGGCACCCGAATCGATCTCGCCGTGCCATTACCGGGGTCCTTCGATGATCAAGAGTGACCACCCCATCAGGATAGCGATAGTCGACGACCACGCCCTGTTCCGCGAGGGGGTGCGAGAGATCCTGGAGGCGCAGGAGGACCTGGTGGTCGTGGGCGAGGCCGGCACCTCGTTCACCGCCCTGGAACTGGTCTCGCAGAAGCGCCCCGACGTCCTCCTGCTCGATGTCGAGATCCCCGGCGACGCGGTCACGCACACCGTCTCCCGGGCACGCGTGATCTCGCCGGCCACCCAGATCATCATCCTGAGCATGTACGACGGGCCGCATCTCCTGCGGCAACTGCTGTCCGCCGGCATCCGGGGCTACCTGCTCAAGACCGTGCACCGCTACGAACTCGTCGCGGCGATCAGGAGCGTGCACTACGAACCCGATCGCCTCATCCTGGTCATCTCCCCGGAGAGCCTCGCCCAGATGGAGACCACGCGCACCGAGGTTCTGACGACCAAGGAGCGGGAGGTGCTCGAACTGGTCGCCCAGGCGTACAGCAACAGGCAGATCGCCTCCCGGCTGAACACCACGGAAGCCACGGTCAAGCGCCACCTGCGCAACATCTTCGTGAAACTCGGGGCGGCCTCACGCATCGACGCCGTCAACCGGGCGATCGACGCCTCGCTGATCACACCGACACGATGACCCCGTCCGCCCCCTGATCAAGTTCTGCGCGACCCCAGAAGGGCGTCGTGACGATTCTCCTGCGTTCAGGGCCTCCCTACAGTGAAATTGTGAACGCCGAGGCTTTGATCGCGAACATTCTGCCCCCATGGGCGATGGCTGCCGACACCTTCGAGGACCACGCCGACGCCATGCTCTTTCCCGCGGAAGCAGAGGTGATCAGCAGGTCCGTGGAGCAGAAGCGCGCGGAGTTCGCGACCGCCCGGATGTGCGCCAGGAAGGCCATGAGCGCGCTCGGCCTGCCCCCGCAGCAGGTGCTGCCGGGGGTGCGCGGCGAGCCCCAGTGGCCCAAGGGCGTCGTCGGCAGCATCACCCACTGCACGGGCTACCGCGCGGCCGTGGTCGGCGCGAGCAGCGAGGGGCTCACGATCGGCATCGACGCGGAGCCCGACAAGGGCATCGCCAGCGGGGTGCTGGAGGCCATCTCCAAACCCGAGGAGCGAGAGGCCATCAGGGCCCTGAACCGGGAGCACCCGGGCCCGTCCTGGGACCGCCTGCTCTTCAGCGCCAAGGAGTCCGTCTACAAGGCGTGGTTCCCGCTGACCAGACGCTGGCTGGACTTCGAGAGCGCGACGGTGACGTTCGACCCGCTGCGCGGCACCTTCTACGCCCGCCTGCTGGTGACCGGGCCCAGCATGTTCGGCCGCCCGCTGACCGGGTTCCGCGGCCGCTGGATGGCCCGTGAAGGGCTGATCCTCACCGCCATCGCCATATCGGCGCGCTCCGACCGCGTGCAGCACCGGGACCGGGCGCACTACAGGGAGCAGGCGCGCTACCGAGAGCGCGCGCAGTACAGAGTCTGAGCGGCGACGGGGATCGGGCGCGGTACGAGTCCGAGCGCGGCACAGGAACCGAGCGAAGTACAGAGATCGAGCGAAGTACAGGGTCTGGGCACGGCGCAGAGACCGAGCGCGGTGCGGAGCCCGAGCCACACCCGAGGTCGTCGGTCACCACGTTCACGGAGGAACGCGTGATGAGGAAGGTCCTGATCGCCAATCGCGGTGAGATCGCCGTACGGGTGGCCCGCGCCTGCAGGGATGCCGGCCTGTGCAGCGTGGCGGTCTACGCCGAGCAGGATCTGGACGCGCTGCACGTCAGGATGGCGGACGAGGCGTACGCGCTGGCCGGTCAGTCGCCGGCGGAGACGTACCTGAACATCGCCAAGCTGCTGCGGATCGCCGCGCGGTCCGGCGCCGACGCGGTCCACCCCGGCTACGGCTTTTTGGCGGAGAACGCCGACTTCGCCCGCGCCGTCATCGACGCGGGGCTCACCTGGATCGGACCGCCCCCCGAGGCGATCGCGGCACTGGGCGACAAAGTCCAGGCCAGGCACATCGCGGCCAGGGTGGGCGCGCCACTGGTGGCGGGCACCAAGGAGCCCGTACAGGGCGCGGCGGAGGTCGTCGCCTTCGCGCGCGAGCACGGCCTGCCGATCGCGATCAAGGCCGCGTACGGCGGCGGCGGGCGCGGGCTGAAGGTCGCGCGCACCCTGG
>NZ_JBPXMB010000049.1:0-46781 GCF_051918945.1 Streptosporangium sp. LJ11 | reverse complement strand
AGGGGCAACCTGAGCCCCACCCTCAAGAACCAGAACGCCTCGCACCAGTTCCTGGGCTCCACGCCGCCGCCGTCGTCATCGCGCAGCAACATGTCGTTCTCGCTGTACACGGCCAGCGGCAGGATCAGCTGCGGCTTCGACGGCTACACCTCCACCGCCGGCCGGCACGAGGGCATCGACATCGTCCGCGGCGTGGGCGCGGACGTTCACGCCCTGGTGGGCGGCCAGGTCATCAACGTCGTACGCGGATACAACGGCAGGGCGGGACTCTCCACGATCGCCGTCTACAACGCCTCGCTGAACAAGACGGTGATCTATCTGCACTCCGCTCCGCGGTCCTCGCTGCGCGTGGGCCAGCAGGTCAGCCGCAACCAGGTCATCGCCGACGAGGCGTGGCGCGGGGTGTCGAGCAGTTCATCCGCACACACCCACGTGGAGATGCGCCCCGGACGGCACACGCGTGCGGCCAAGAGCGTCGGCGACCCGCACCTGGAGAACCCGAACCCGACCTCGTTCTGGAACTCCCAGGGCTACAGCATCCGATAACGCGCCGAGACCTCTGAGAAGCGAGGAAGACAACTGTGCCTTCACGAACTGTTCAGCTGATCTCGCGGCTCACCGCGGCGGCCGCCGCGATGGCGCTCGGCGGGGCGGTGCTCGCCTCCGCGGCGCCCGCTTCGGCGGCGGGTCGTAACGGCGTGTGCGAGAGCGGTGAGTTCTGCTACTACTTCAACAGCAACAACCAGGGGTCGGTCTCCGACTTCACCGGATCGGTCGGTGACTACGCCACCACGCAGCCCTCCTGCTACGACTTCAAGGGAGCCGGCGCCGGTAAGGGCAAGTGCATCAAGAACGCCGCCGCCTCCGTCTGGAACCGCAGTGGCAAGACCGTCCGCGTCTACTTCAACACCGGCCACACCGGCACCTACCAGGACTTCAAGGCGGGCGCCAGGGGCAACCTGAGCCCCACCCTCAAGAACCAGAACGCCTCGCACCAGTTCATGGGCGGCTCCACATCGCCGACCGGGTGCAAGACCGACGGCACGCACAGCAGGCTGCCCACGACGATCCTCGTCTACCGGAAATCCCTCAATCGCGTGGACCGGGTGGAGTTCAAGACCTACATCAAGAACGTCCTGCCCAACGAGTGGCCGTCGTACTGGCCCAAGGAGTCCCTCAGGGCCGGGGCGATCGCCGTCAAGAACTTCGGCTGGTACTGGGCGCTGAGGTCGGCGAGCAAGACGCCGAGCGGCCAGTGCTACGACGTCTCCGACAACACGAACAGCCAGGTGTACAGGCCCGGCTCCGCGACGGCGGCGACGAACGCCGCGGTGGACGCGACGTGGGGCACCCGGATGACGCGCAACGGGAGTATCTTCCGGGCCCAGTACTGCTCCACGACCACGGCGTGCGGCCACTGGGTCACCGGCGACTGGATGTCGCAGACCGGCTCCCGCGACAAGGCCAAGGCGGGCTGGAGCTCCTCCAGGATCCTCAGGCACTACTACCGGGGGATCGCTCTCACCTCCTGACCCCCGCAGGCCGTCCTCCGCCCCTGGTTCCCCGCCGTGCGTCGCACGGCGGGGAACAGGCGTCAGCGGTGGGTCAGACCCGTCGCGGCGTCACCATGGACATCATCGCCGTCAGCCGACGATGCATGTCGCCGATGTCGGGTCCGCTGTCAGCGCATCGGGTCCGCTGTGAGTGAACCCGCCCGGGTGTTCGGCGATCACGGTGCTTGGGTGTCGGGATGGAGATCTTGATTCTGGGTGGAACAGCGTGGGTGGGCCGGGAAGTGTCGCGGCAGGCGATTGAGCTCGGTCATCGGGTGACGTGTCTCGCTCGCGGCGAAAGCGGAGCAGTCGCGGAGGGAGCGAGGCTGGTGGCCGCCGACCGGCGTGATCCTTCGGGGTACGAACCATTGCTCGACCGCGAATGGGATGCGGTCATCGAGGTGTCGTGGCAGCCGGGCTTCGTTCGTGAGGCGCTCGACGTACTGGGCGGCAGGGCCAGGCACTGGGTCTATGTCTCATCCGTCAGTGCCTACGCCTCCCACGCCGTGCCGGGCGCGGACGAGTCCGCGGCCCTGCTCGCTCCGACCGACCGAAGCGAGGTCGACCGCGCGCTGTACGGCGAGGCGAAGGTCGCCTGCGAGCAGGCGTCGGCGTCCGTGGTGGGCGACCGCCTTCTCATCGCACGCGCCGGTCTGATCGGTGGCCCGGGTGATCACAGCGGACGCTCCGGCTACTGGGTGGCCCGTGCCGCACGCGATCCGCAGGGGCCGATGCTGGTTCCCGACGCACCGGCGAGACCGACGCAGGCGGTCGACGTGCGAGACCTCGCCGCCTGGCTGCTCGCCGCCGCTGAGGCGGGAAGCACGGGCACGTACGACGCCGTCGGTCCGCTCGTTCCCTTCGGGGAGTGGATCGAGCTGTCCCGCGCTGTCGGCGGGCACACCGGCCCGGTGGTCACCGCCGACTCGACATGGCTCCTCGCGAACGGCGTGGCCGAGTACATGGGGGCCGAGTCGCTGCCGATGTGGCTGGTCGAGCCGGGCTGGGAAGGATTCTCGGCCCGGAACGGGTCCGCGGCGCGCGCCGCGGGGCTCCGTCATCGGCCCAGGGCGGAACTGCTGGCCGACACGCTGCTCTGGGAACGCGAGCAGGGTCTGGACCGGGCAAGACGCGCCGGCCTCAGCGTCCAGCGCGAGCGCGAGTTGCTCGAGGCCCTCGGCTGACGGTTCGACCCTCCCCGAGCAGGTTTCTCCGATGTGAACGATCGACAATGACCGTCGCGTGAGTCCGCGTCGCACGCTGCTGTCAGCGCGAACAGAGCCGGCGGCCGGCCGGGCGGCCCTCCGTCCCAGACCGGGCATCGCACTGTTGGGCGTGGTCGCGGTGCTCGCCGGTATGGATGCGCTCCTCTCGGCGCAGGCCTCGGCTCTACCCGCGACCGACGACGGGCCGACCATCCGGGCGCCAGCGGCGGCGCCTCGGCGGGCTACATCGAGAACATCGGGCCAGAGCGCTTCCCTGCTACAGCAGCCGCAGCAGGTCGGCGATGGGCTGAATTCCGGAGACCGGTGGCCGGCCGTCGATCACCAGGCTGGGAACGCCGGTGACACCGTGCTCGGCCGCGCGACGTCGGTCGGCGCGCACCTGTTCGGCGTAGTCGTCACCGGCCAGGGCCGCGCGCGTCTCATCGCCGTCCAGCCCGGCCTCGCCGCCCAGGCGCTGCAGGACCTGCGGGTCGGCCACGTTGAGTCCCTCGGTGTGGTACGCGTGCAGCAGGAGCTCCATCATCTGGTCGGCGCGGTCGTGGTCGGCGGCCAGCTTGCTCAGCCGGTGCGCGTCGAAGGTGCTCACCGGGCGGGCCAGCTGCAGGTTCAGCTCCAGGCCTTCCGCGGCGCCCAGCGACTGGATCTGGGCGATGCGGGCGGGGGCCTGCTCGCCGAACCAGCCGGCCATGGCCTCAGCGGCGGTCGGGCCGGGGGTCCGGCCCGCCTCCGGAGCGAGCTCGTAGGCACGCCAGACGATTTCGAGGCTGTCGCGGTCGGCGTGCTGCGCCAAAGCGGCCGCCAGGCGTCTTTTACCGATGTAGCACCACGGGCACAGCACATCGGCGTATATCTCAAGTTTCATGAACGTCCTACAACATGTCGTGGCCGGTCGGCAGATGTTCGCCTCATCCGCGTCGTATCAACATCATTGGCGACCAGTAGAGCGGCGAGGGCCTACGGGGATGTAGGTCGAATGACTGGTCCGGCGACGTGAGCCACCCCAGCGGGGGCCGAACCGTGGAAACCTCGTCGGTCGGTGACCGATCCGTGCCTAGCCCGGCGCTCCGGCGCGCACCGCGCACGTGGGCCTCATACCGCCGGGCACCCATCACGCGCCACAGAAACCGGGCAGGAGCGGGCATCTCGCTGAGGAACCAGGTCCGCTCGCGCGGTGTCGCGTCCTCCAGGACCATACCGGCCATGGTCAGCTTGCCGGTGAGGCTCTTCGGGCCGTGCTCCATCGCGTGCTCCTGCGGCGCCAGCCACTCCGGCACGGTGAGGTGCTCGTGGATGAGCGGGAGCACCGCGCTCTCCTCCAGTTCGAGGTGCTCGGTGAGAGCCGGGCCGAGGTCGCGCAGGGCGCCGGCGACGCGGTCACGGGCCGTGGGGCTCGCCTCCGCGGTCCAGCTCGGCAGCTCGGCCTCGACGACGCCGACGGCTCGGGCGATCACGTCGTGCTGCCGCCGCATGACCTCGATCAGGTCCTTCTCGAGCGGGACGCGTTCGATGAGGATCGGCCAGAGCAGCTCGTCCTCGGCCTCGTGGTGTTCGTGCAGCATGACGAGCACCAGGTCGAGATGGGCGCCGAGCAGGCGCGCGCGGGCGACGTCGCCGGCGGGCACGGCGGCGATCAGCTCGGGGAGCTGCGCGAACTCGCGGCGCATCGCGCGGTGGATGACCTTCATCTGCTGGGTCTCGGGCTTGTCCACAGGGGAGTTCGGGTCGATCAACATACTTTCATAGTAATCGATATACTATGAATATATGTTCATTACTATCAATGTTCTGCTGTCATAGTGATTTCATGGCAAAGCGTGCGTACACCTCGACGGTCCGGGCCGTCGCGGCTCGGGAGACCCGCGCCGCGATCTTGCGAGCCGCGCAGCAGCTCTTCGCCGAGCAGGGGTACGCGAGAGCCACGGTGGCCGGGATCGCCGAACGAGCGGGAGTCGCCCTGAACACCGTGTACACGAGTGTGGGCGGCAAGGCGGCGCTGATGGAGGCACTGGTCGCGGAGAGCGCCGGCGACGAGCGGATCCAGGCCACCCTGAACGCCGCACTCGGCTCGGCCGACGGCCGTGACATCCTGCGCCGGACGGCCGAGGGCACGGGCGACATGACACGGCGCCACGAGAGCGTCCTGAACCTGCTGTTCGACAACGCCACCGCCGACCCCGCGGTGGCGGCCGTGGCCGAGCGCGCCGTCCAGCGCTACCGGAGCCGGCTGGCCCGCATCGCCGAACACCTGGTGACGCTCGGAGCCGTTCGCACCGACCGGGTCAGGACCGAGCAGGTTCTCTGGTTCTACTTCGGCCGGGGCGGGTGGAAAACGGTCCGCGAGCTCGGCTGGGACTGGGCCGACGGCGCCGCCTGGCTGGCGGAGCAGGCCGCTGCCGCTCTGCTGGTCCCGACGGCCGACAGGGGGGCGACGTGACGGGGCCCGCCCGCGAACACCCGGCATCGTCCTGGGCGACGGTACGGCGACCCGGCCGCACGGCCCGCCTCAGGACCGGCCGCGCCTCATCTCATGCGGTCCTTCGCGCGGGTTCCGAGCGCGCCTCGGCGGTCCAGCTGGCCAGGAGCCGGAGTTTCTCCTCGGACGGTGATCCCGTGTCGGCGGTGTAGATGACGATGGTCTGTCCGTGGCTGTCCGGCAGGTGCAGCGTTTGATAGTTGAGCCGCATGTCGCCGACGGCCTCGTGGAAGAACCGCTTGACGCCGTGCTGGTGTTCGGAGAGCCGGTAGTCGGCCCACATGCTCGCGAACTCCTCGGACCGGGTGCTGAGCTCGCCGACGATTCTCGACAGGGTCTCGTTGTCGGTGCCGGGCACCGCGCCGGCCCGCAGGACGGCGACGATGTCGGCGGCGATCTCCGCCCAGTCGCGGTAGACGACGCGGGCGCGCGGGTTCAGGAACATCCATCGGGCGGTGTTGCGTTCCGCGACCGGCATCGCGGCGAAGTCGTCCAGCAGCGCCTTGCCGGCGTGGTTGACGCCGAGCACCTCGAGGTGCGGGCCGTGGACGACGGCCGGCACGTCGATGGCGTGGATCATGGACAGCAGGGCGGGCCGTGCCTTGGCCGCGGCGGGCCCGCGGCGAGCGGCGTGCTCGATGCCCGGGTGCAGCAGTGATCGAAGATACCTGCCCTCGACCTCGTCGAGCCGCAGCGCCCGCCCGACCGCGTCGATCACCTGCTCGGAGACGTTGCCGACACGGCCCTGCTCGAGTTTGACGTAGTAGTCGACGCTGACCCCGGCGAGGATCGCGACCTCCTCACGGCGCAGCCCTTTGACCCGGCGGGCCGTGGTGGGGCTGGGCAGTCCCATGTCCTCGGGGGAGAGCGCCGCGCGTCGCGAGGTGAGGAAATCGCGCAGTTCGTTACCGGTCGCCATGCGAACCAGTATGGCTGGCCAGGCCGTCGGGGAGCGGGCTCCGGGTGGTACTGCCGGAGCCAGGCAGCCCGGCCTCCGCGCGCAGGCGCAGCGCGGAGACCAGGAAGAACGTGCCCCCGACGACGGCGTAGCCGGCGAGGACCGACAGCGTCGGATCCTCGGTCGAGGCGATGAGGATGAAGGCGGTGCCGGCGATGACGGAGCCGCCGCCGCTGAGGATCATCGCCACCTGGCCGCCGACGCCGCGTCGCAGCACTGCGACGACGAGCTGGAGCAGCCCGGCGACGACGGCCCATGCTCCCCACACCCTCAGCGCCGCGGGAACGCCGGACGGGGACGCCAGCGCCAGCCCCACGGCGGCCAGGGAGCCGGCCGCGATGGTGCCGAACACGGCGAAGCGGACGCGAGTGGCGGACGCGACGCGTGCGTCGACGATCGCGGCGGCGACATCGACCGCGGGGTACACGACGAGCAGGACGCCCGCGGCGACGTCGAGATCGGGCAGGGTGAGCGCGAGAAGGCCGGCCCAGACCAGGGCGAAGCCGAATCGGACGAGATAGAGCCGGCGGAGCACCGGAACCGGAGTCATGGCTTCCTCATCGGGGGAGAGACGTGTCAGTGGCGCCGACCCCAGCGACCGGGAGAGGCCGAGTCGGCAGTCATTCGACCGGCATCCGGCCGGCTCCGTGGCTCTGTCGGAGCCAGGACAACGGGTACCAGCCAGCCTCTTCGTTTCGCCTCCCGGCGGGGCCCTAATGGGATGCGTCAGCAACATCCGGCAAGGGAGAACATCGTGTCTGTTTGGTTCGTCACCGGTGCGTCGCGTGGGTTGGGTCTGGAGATCGTGAAGGCCGCGCTGGAGCGCGGCGACTCGGTCGCGGCGACCGCGCGGGATCCTCGGGCGATCGAGAAAGCACTGCCCGGCCGTCCGGACAACCTGCTGGTGGTGCCGCTGGACGTCACCGATCAGGGACAGGCGGACGCGGCCGTCAAAGCGGCGGTGTCCCGGTTCGGCGGCATCGACGTCCTGGTGAACAACGCCGGGCGCGGGCTGGTCGGCGCGGTCGAGGAGACCAGCGACGCCGAGGCGCGCGGCGTCTTCGACATCAACGTCTTCGGCCTGTTGACGGTCATCCGAGCGGTCGTGCCGGTGATGCGCGCGGCCGGTCGCGGCAGGATCCTCAACGTGAGCTCGACCGGCGGCGTGGTCGCGTGGGCCGGCTGGGGTGTCTACAGCGCGACGAAGTTCGCGGTCGAGGGCCTCACGGAGGCGCTGGGCCTGGAGCTCGCCCCGCTCGGCATCCAGGTGACCTCGGTGCAACCCGGCCCGTTGCGCACCGATTTCCTCGGCTCGACGTCGTTGCAGCACGTGGAGCGGATCATCGATGACTATGCCGTCACCGGCGGGGCGTCGCGCGTCTGGGCGGGAGAGAACCACGGACTGCAGGAGGGCGACCCGGTGAAAGCCGCGGCCGCGATCCTGGCCGTCGCGGATCTCGACGAGATGCCGGCCCGGATCCCGCTGGGCTCCTCGACACTGGCCGACATCCGCGCCAAGCTCGCGGCCGTCGGCGCGGAGCTCGATACCTGGCGGGAACTGGCCCGCTCGACCGACCACGTCGCCTGAGCCGTACGGAAGGGACCTCCCGCCGGTCCGGCGGGAGGTCCCTCGTGGCGCCCACCTTCGGGGTGCCTCGGACGCTCCCCGTGGAGGTCCACCTCCGCCGGGACGCCTCGGACGCTCCTCATCCGAGGCCCGCCCCCGAGGCGCCGCGGATGCTCAGGAACCGGAGGACAGCCGGTCCGCCGCCGGTTCGGTCAGTGCCAGCAGGGCGTCGCGAAGGCCGGCGCGGCCACGCAGGCCCAGCTTCGGGAACAGCTGGTACAGATGCGAACCCACCGTCCGATGCGACAGGTGCAACCGCTTACCGATCTCCTTGTTCGTCAACCCCGCCGCCGCCAGTTCCGCGATCTCCCGCTCCCGCGCCGTCAACGCCGGAGGCCGGCCGTTCCCGCGCCGCCCGCCCAGGACGACTTCCGCCTGGAGATCCTCGGCGGCCCCGGTGCGGCGGCCCAGCCCAGGTTCGGCGACGTCGACGCCAGCCTGTCGGTGAACGGCTACAACCACGTCTGTCTCTCCGTGGACAGCGTCGACGACACCCTCGCCGAGCTCCGCCGGCGCGGCGTGGACATCGTCAACCCGCCGTTCGAGATCGACGACATCAGCGCACGCCTCGCCTTCTTCCGTGACCCGTGGGGGAACATGTTCGAGATCTCCGAACGCATCGGCGACGATCACGCGCACTGATCGCGCCGGGTGGCCGGCAGGACGATCGTGGTCACCGCTTGACCGTGACGGTCTGCCGCTCGGTGAACTCGAGCAGGCCGGCCTGACCGCTCTCGACCCCGATACCGGACTGCTTGAGGCCGCCGAAGGGCACGAGCGGCGACAGGTGCATGATCTCGTTCACCCAAACGGTGCCGGCCTGGAGCCGCTCGGCCACGGCGAGGGCGGCGTCCGGGTCCGTGTCGCGTGCCGGGGCGTCGTAGGGTGTCGCTCCCAGGGCGAAAGGATCATTGTGCCGCAGTCCTCCCGTTTGTCGCGGTCAGCGCTGTCGGCGTGGGTGGCGGCCGCGGCCGTCGCCGCCTTGCCGACCTGGGAGTCGTGGCGCGAGCGACTCGATCGTGAGGAGCCCACCGGGGTCCCCGGGGACATCTACGGGTTGGTGTGCCAGTACAACAGTGGAACGACGCTGTCACCGCTTGCCCCGCTGCGCCGTGATCTCGAAGCGGTCATGGAGATCACGGAGAACTGGGCGTTTCCGGCCCTCGTGGTCCTTCTCGGCCTTCTCGCGTGTCTCGGCCGCAGGGATCCCGGGGTGACAGGCCGGCGGGTGGCGGGGCTCCTCGTCCTGGTCGCGCTCATCGAACCGCTCGCCTCGTTACACAGCGATCGGAACGGCTGCGACGAGACCCCTCTGTTCAGCGCCGGCTGGTTCGCAGGGGTGGCCGGCGGATGGGGGATCACCCAGCTGTGTCTCCTGGTGGCCGCGACGCTGGTGTTCGCCGCGCCGCGGGCGACGCGGTCCGTCACCGCGGACGAGCCGGGCGGGTCACCGGCCGGGACGGTGTGGCGCCGGCCTGCGGCGGCCCTGGCCGACTATTTGATCGTTGTCACGGCCCTCAGCGCTGTTGTGGGGGCGGCCTGGCCCCTGATCGGCAGGGGCTTCAAGGTCCATATGGGAGCCGGGCTTCTGGAGCGGGCCGACGCGTACGTGTTCCGGAGCAATGTGAGGCCGGCGGAACTGGCCGTCCTGGGCGGGCTTTTCCTCTACTTCTGGGTGCAGCACGCCCTGTGGGGGCGGACGCTCGGCAAGCGGCTGCTGGGTGTCCGGGTCGTCGCCGCGCGGACGGGCGGACGGCTGGGCACGGGCAGGACCGCGCTCCGCACGCTGGCCTTCCCCCTCCTCGCCTTCGTTCCCGAGGTCGGGCTGTGGTGTCTCCTCGCGGACGGGTTGTGGATGCTCCTCGATCCCGAAGGCCGGGTTCTTCATGATCGCTGGCTGGGTGCCGCGGTGGTACGCGACCGGGTCCCGAAGACGGCGGTGGGCGGATTGGGCGGGGTTGACGCCGACGAGGTCTTGCCGGAGGGTGGCGCGGATGCGGTGTGTTGACGAGACGCCGATGTCGTCGGCGACCGGTGGTCGCCGTCCGTACCGTCCCGGCACGGTGCTGGACCGGGGGCCACGGCTCAGCCGGCGGGCGGTGCTCATGGCCGCCGGGGGACTGCTCGCCGGTTGCTCCCGGCAGCCAGAGGCCGGCAAGGTCCACCTGCGACTGGCCACCGGGCCGGCGGGGGCGGTGTACCGGCGCATCGGCGGTGCGCTGGCCGAACACGTCTCCGAGCAGGTGCCGGGTGCCACCCTGGTCACCGTGCCGAGCGGGGCGTCCACCGACAACATCCGGATGCTGCGGACCGGCGAGGTTCACCTCGGGCTGACGAGCCTGGACGCGCTGATCACGACCGACGGCAGCGCGCCCGAGGGACTCTCGGCGATATGCCGGCTCTATGACAGTCACCTGCATCTCGTGGTCATGGCCGGTTCGGCGATCGACGGGTTCCGGGACCTGGAGGGCAGGCGCGTGTCCCTCGGCGCCCGCGACTCGGGCACCGAGTTCACGTCGCTGCGGGTCCTGGAGCTCGGCCGGGTGAACGCCGACGGCCGGTACCTCAGCCAGGCCGAATCGGCGGCGGCACTGCGCGACGGCGAGATCGACGCGATGTTCTCCCTGACCGGCGTCCCGACCCCCGCCGTCACGGAGCTGGCGCAGCGGCACCCGATCCGGCTGATCCCGCTGGACGCGCAGGCGGACGCGCTCTTCACGGCGTTCCCCGGTCCCTACACTCCGGCCATGATCCCCGCGACCGCCTACGCCGGCGTCCCGGCCACCCGTACCGTCGCCGTGCCGAACGTGCTTCTCGTGCGCAACGACCTGCCCGACGACCTGGTCCACGCCATCACCGACACGATCTTCACGCACACCGGCACGATCATCTCCGCCAGTCGCGACGCCGAGGCCGTTCCCGAGGCCGTTCCGGAAACGTGGCAGATCAACGTGCGGACCGGGATCTCCACCGCGTCGATCCCGCTCCATCCGGGCGCGGCGGCCTGGTTCCGCGACCGCAAGCGCTGACCCGGGACGGCGACAGGCCGGTGACGGCGACAGATCTGCGACGGTGACGGGCCTGCGACAAGTGACGGGCCTGCGACAGTGACGGGCCTGCGACGGGGCCCGGGGCCTCGGACATGCGACGGGCGCAGGTTCTCAGACCTGTGACGGAGCCGGGTCGCCGGCCGGCGACGCCACCCGCGGAACGACCGGCAACGCGACCACCGCGGCGAATCCGCGCCCGGACCCGTCCGGGCGCGGCAGGCCCTCCTCCAGCCGCAGCTCGCCCCCGGCCGCCCCGACCAGGTCGGCGCAGATCGCCAGTCCCAGGCCGGTGCCGGGCACGTTCTGGTGCCGCGGCGACCGCCAGAACCGCCGTAGCGCCTGGGCTCGCTCGGACGCGTCGATTCCCTGGCCGTCGTCACGGACGGCGATCGTGACCACGTCTCCGGCCGCGGAGGCGTCGCCGGGTCCGGCGCCCGCGCCATCGCGGGCGTCCCGGGCGGTCCCCGCGCCATCGCGGGCGTCCCGGGCGGTCCCCGCGCCATCGCGGGCGTCCCGGGCGGCCCCCGCGCCACCGGGGGCGACCCGGCCGGTGCCCGCGCGACCGGGGACGACCCGGGCGGTCACCTCCACCACCCGCGCGTCCGACAGCCGTAACGCGTTGCTGATCAGCTCGTCCAGGATGCTGCCCAGCCCGCCCGGCGGCTCCAGCAACCGCAGCCCCGGCGGCACGTCGACCGCCAGTGTCTGCCCCGCCGTCGCCGTCAACGCCTGCCACCGGTCCACCCGGGTCGCCAGCACCGCGTCGAGATCCACCGGCGACGCCGTCCGTATGCTCTCCATCCGCGCACTGGCCTGCAGCGAGTTCAGCATCCGCTGCATCGCCTTCAGCTCGTCGACGGCGACGTCGTAGACCTGCCGCCCGTCGCCGGACGCGCGCAGATGCGGTTCCAGGCTCTCCACGGCGAGCCGGAGGCTGGTCAGCGGGTTGCGCAACTGGTGCGACGCGTCGGACACGAACGCCCGCTGCCGCTGCACGGCGTTCTCGACCGCGTCCATCATGGTGTTGAACGACTCCGCGAGCCGCCGCAGCTCGACCGGGCCGGCCTCGGCGTCCGCCCGGATGGTGAGGTCGCCCCGCGAGATCCGGGAGCTCGCCGCGTCCAGCTCCCGCACCGGCCGCAGCACCCACGCCGACACCGGCCAGGCGACGGCCACCAGCGCGATCAACGGCAGCAGCCCGAGCCCGGCGAGCTGGGCCCATCGCACGAGGATGCGATGGCGCGTCCTCGACAGGTCGGAGATCGTCACGACGGTGCCGACGACCTCGCTGTCGCGGCCCACCGGCTCCGCGACCACGAGCGCGGAGTCGTCCCACGGCGCCCACTCCCAGGACGGTTCGGACCTCGCCCCGGCCAGCGCCGCGGTCACGATCCGGGGCAGCGCCGGCTCGGCCCGTGCCGCCTCCCGGTACGCGCCGGCCGGTCCGAGCAGCACCGTGCCCGACATGTCGATCACCGCGACCGGGATGCCGTACAGCCTGTGGTAGTGCGTCAGCTCCTGGTGGAGCGCCTCGGTCCGCCCGGTCGACAGCGCGGTCTCGGCCAGCGACGCGAACCGGCCGACGTCGTTGAGCCGGTCGACGTAGGTCTCCTGCATCTCCCGCTCCGCCACGGTGACGCTGAGCGGCACCCCGAGCGCCGCGACGAGCAGCACCGCGAGAGGCACCAGGACGGCGAGCAGGCGACGGTGCACGGCGCGTCAGCCGATCAGCTCCGGCTGGTCGGCCAGGAGCCGATAGCCGACTCCGTGGATCGTGCGGATGAGCACGACAGGCCCGAGCTTGTGCCGCAACGCCGCGATGTGGGTGTCCAGGGTGCGGCTCGAGGACTCCCAGGTCGCTCCCCAGATCTGGTCGAGGATGACGTCGCGGCTCACCACGTTCGGCGCCCGCCTGGCCAGCAGCAGGAGCAGCTCGAACTCCTTGCGGGTCAGCGTCACGAGCGCGCCGTCGACGGTGACCTCGCGGGTGCCGACGCCGATCCGCATCGGGCCGAGGACGAGCGGCTCGTCCGGGTGGCTCAGGGCACGAGCCACCCGGGTGCGCCGCAGGACGGCGTCGATCCGGGCCAGCAACTCCGGGATGCCGAACGGCTTCACGATGTAGTCGTCCGCGCCGGCGCGCAGGCCACGGACCCGCTCGTGCTCCTCCGATCGCGCCGTCACGGCGATGACGGCGGTCTCCGGGCGGTCACGCAGCTTGCGGATCACGTCGAGTCCGTCGCCGTCGGGCAGACCCAGGTCGACGAGGACCACATCGGACGGGGCGGCGCGCACGGCCTCCGAGGCGGTGGCGACGCGGTGGACCTCGAAGCCCGCCTGGGCCAGGACGGTCACCAGAGCCCGCGCCACGCGGTCGTCATCCTCGATGATGGTGATCCGCATACCGGCGGATTGTACGGCCCGGATCGGCACTTGGTCAGCCCTCCGCTTCTTGGAATTTCTCTGGCATCCGGCGCATTCTTGGGATTTCTCTGACACCATCCGCGTCCCCGCCAGCCGAGACTGAGGCCGCGCACTTACCGACAAACGCGCGTGCGCTGAGGAGGAGGCCGCGATATGAGAACGACCAGCAGATACCGGGCCGTCGCGCGGATGATCGCCACGATCGGCGTCGTCTCGCTCGTCGCGGCCTGTTCCGGAAACGGGGGCGCCCCCGGCGCGGGCGCCACCGGCGCGAGCGGCGCCGGGGGCTACCCGGACAAGAACATCACGTTCGTCGTGCCGTTCAGCGCGGGCGGTCCCACGGACACCGTCACCCGCATGATCGCCGAGCCGATGGCCGCCAAGCTCGGCGCCAAGGTCGTCGTCCAGAACGCCGAGGGCGCGGGCGGCACGGTCGGCGCCGGCGAGGTCGCGCGGGCCGATCCGGACGGCTACACCGTGCTCATGCACCACATCGGCATGTCGACGGCGCCCGCCCTGTACAAGGACCTGGGCTACAAGCCGCTGGAGAACTTCGAGATGGTCGGGCTCGTCACCGAGGTGCCGATGACGGTCGTCGCCCGCAAGGACTTCGCGCCCGCGACGCTCCAGGACCTCGTGACGTACGTGAAGGCGAACGCCGGCAAGGTCACGCTGGCCAACGCCGGCATCGGCGCCGCGTCCCACCTGTGCGGCCTGCTGTTCCAGTCCGCCGCCGGGGTCAAGCTCCAGGAGGTCCCGTACGAGGGCACCGGCCCCGCGCTGACCGACCTCGTCGGCGGCCAGGTCGACTTCATGTGCGACCAGACGACCAACACCAGCGGCCAGATCTCCGCGGGCGAGGTGAAGGCGTACGCGGTCACCACGCCGGAGCGGGTGAAGAGCCTGCCCGACCTGCCCACCACGACCGAGGCCGGGCTGCCCCAGCTCCAGGTCAGCGTGTGGCACGGTCTCTACGTCCCGAAGGGCACGCCGCAGGACGTCGTCCAGAAGCTGTCCGAGGCGCTGAAGGTGGCACTCGCCGACAAGGGGGTCGTCGACCAGATGGCCAAGCTCGGCACCGCGCCGGTCGCGGCCGAGGACGCGACCCCGCAGGCGCACCGGGCCAAGCTCGAGGAGCAGCTCGGCACCTGGGCGAAGGTCATCGCCGACGCCGGCGTCAAGGCCTCCTGAGGTGGAGCGCCGCCGGTCCCTCCCGGACGTCCTCGCCGGGGGAGTCTTCGTCCTGATCGGTGGCGCGTTCGTGGTGGGGGCGCTCGGCTACGAGCTGGGCACCCCGCTGCGGATGGGCCCCGGCGCCTTCCCGCTGCTGGTCGGCGCGATCGTGGCCGCCCTGGGCCTGGCGATCGTCGTCAAGGGGCTCGTCGCGGGCGAGGTGATCGAGTTCGGGCCGATCCCCTGGCGCGCGGTCGCCCTCATCGTGCTCGCGGTCCTGTTCTTCGGACTCACCGTCCGGGGCCTCGGGTTCGTACCGACGTCGGCGGTGACCGCCCTGCTCACCGCGCTGGCCAGCACGCGCGTACGGCTGCTCACGGCCGTCGCCGTGGCCGCCGGGCTCACCGTGGCCGGCACGCTCATCTTCGTCGTCGGACTTCAGTTGCGGATCCCGCTATTGGGCCCGTGGCTGGGGTTCTGACGCGGCATCCGGATTGAGGCATGGAACTTCTCGACAACCTCGCGCTGGGTTTCTCGACCGCCCTCATGGTCCAGAACGTCCTCTACTGCTTCGTGGGGGTGCTGCTCGGGACGGCGGTCGGCGTGCTGCCCGGCATCGGGCCGACGGCGACGGTGGCGATGCTGCTGCCGATCACCTTCAGCTTCGAGCCGGTGACGGCGCTGATCATGCTGGCCGGCATCTACTACGGCGCGCAGTACGGCGGCTCGACGACCGCCATCCTGATCAACCTGCCCGGTGAGTCGTCGGCGGCGGTCACCGCGCTGGACGGGCACGAGATGGCCCGCCAGGGCCGGGCCGGCCCGGCCCTGGCCGCCGCCGCGATCGGGTCCTTCGTCGCGGGTACGGCGGCCACCGTCGTGCTGGCCGTCGCGGCCCCGCCGCTGGCCCGCGTCGCGCTGCGGTTCGGCCCGGCCGAGTACTTCTCGCTGGTGCTGCTCGGCCTGATCGTGTCGATCGCGCTGGCGCGCGGCACGGCGCTCAAGGCGCTGGCGATGATCGCGCTCGGCGTCCTGTTCGGCACGGTCGGCCAGGACCTCTACACCGGCACGCCCCGGTTCGTGTTCGGCCAGCGCGAGCTGTACGGCGGCATCGACTTCGTGTCGGTCGCCGTCGGCATGTTCGGGCTGGCCGAGATCCTGCGCAACCTGGAGAACGAGCAGACCCGCGCGGCGATCGTCGGCAAGGTGAGGAACCTCTGGCCGACCCGTGAGGACCGGCGCCGGATCGTCGGCCCGATCCTGCGGGGTACCGGTCTCGGCGCCGCGCTCGGCGTCCTGCCCGGCGGTGGCCACGTGCTGGCCTCGTTCACCTCGTACGCCGTCGAGAAGCGGATCTCGAAGCGGCGGCAGGAGTTCGGGCGCGGCGCGATCGAGGGCGTCGCCGGCCCCGAGTCGGCGAACAACGCCGCCGCGCAGACGTCGTTCATCCCGCTGCTCACCCTGGGGCTGCCCGCCCACCCGGTGATGGCGCTGATGGTCGGCGCGTTCATCGTCCACGGCATCACCCCCGGCCCGAACGTCATCGTCGACGAACCGGCGCTGTTCTGGGGACTGATCGCGTCGATGTGGATCGGCAACGTGCTGCTCGTGCTGCTGAACCTGCCGCTGATCGGCCTCTGGGTGCGCATGCTGCGCATCCCGTACCAGGTGCTGTTCCCGATGATCATCCTGTTCGCCGCGATCGGCACGTACTCCCTGGAGTTCAACGCGTACGACGTCTACGCGATCGTGTTCTTCGGGGTCCTGGGCTACGTCCTGATCAAGTGCGGCTGCGAGCCGGCGCCGCTGCTGCTCGGCTTCGTCCTCGGCCCCCTGCTCGAGGAGAACATGCGGCGGGCGCTCATCATCTCCCGTGGCGACGCGTCGGTCTTCCTGACCCGGCCGATCTCCGCGGTGCTCCTCGCCCTGGCCGTGGCGGCGCTCGTCGTCGCCGTCCTCCCGGCGATCCGCAGGCGCCGCGAGGTCGTGTTCACCGAGGAGGAGTGAGGGCTCCCGGTCCGCGGGCCCGGGGGCCGAGCCCCTGGCGGCGCACGTTCGGCGAAGGCTCCGGCCCGGCTCTCCTCGCCGGACCGGAGCCTTCGCCGAACCCGGTGCGGTCACCCGGCGCGGCCGTCCCCGAAGGGGTGCCGGCACACCGGGGACTCCCCGGAACCGGCCATCCGTGAGGTACAGGGCTAGCGAGGTGCCGCGAGGACGTCCCGGAGGACGTCCTCCAGCGTGACACGGGCCAGCTCGCGCCTCAGGGTCTCCTCGATGCCCTCGTAGATGCCCTGCATCGCCGGCTGGATGCCGTAACCCACCACGCACCCCTGGTCCGGGGTGGCGCGGTGCATCGCGAACAGCGGGCCGGGTTCCACCGCCTCGTACACGTCGAGCAGGGTCATCGACTCCAGCTCGCGCGCCAGCGACCAGCCCGCGCCCACGCCCCGCCGGGACTCCACGAGCCCCGCCCTGCGCAGCTCGCCGAGCAGCCGCCTGATCACCACGGGATTGGTGTTCGCGCTGCTCGCGATCTGCTCGGACGTGGCGACCTCGTGGCCCTGGCGCTGGTAGAGGCTGATCCAGGCCAGCGCGTGGGCGGCGATGGTCAACTTGCTGTTGGCGCTCATGAACCCTCATCTCTCGGCCGCGACACCGTATGGTACGACCGCCCAGTCGTAACAACAAATGTTGCGACCACTCCGTCGTAACCATTAGTGTTACGACCGTTCGGACGGATCGATCAGTGAGGTGAGAAGAATGAACAAGCCGCTCACGGGCAAGGTCGCCCTGGTCACCGGAGGTTCCCGCGGGCTGGGAGCCGCGACCGTACGGCTGCTGGCCGAGCAGGGCGCCGACGTCGCGTTCACCTACGTCAGCTCCGACGAGCGGGCGCGGGCCGTCGTCGAGGAGGTACGCGCCAAGGGAGCGAAGGCCGTCGCCATCAAGTCCGACCAGGCGGACACGAGCGGGGCTCCGGCGCTGATCGACGAGGTGGTCGCGTCCTTCGGCGGCCTGGACATCCTCGTCAACAACGCGGCGGTCTCGGTGAGCCGCAGGGTGGACGACCCGGACGCCGACACCGCCGCGCTGGACCGCATGCACGCCACCAACTACCTCGGCGTGATCGCCGTCATCCGGGCCGCCTCCCAGGTGCTGCGCGCCAACGGCCGCATCATCACGGTGAGTTCCGGGCTGGGCTCCCGGGTCGGCCTCCCGGGCCTCGCCGACTACTCGGCGACCAAGTCGGGGGTCGAGAGGTACACCATGGGCGTCGCGCGGGACCTCGGGCACCGGGGCATCACGGCCAACGTCGTGGAGGCCGGACTGATGGACGGCGGGATGGAACCGCCGGACCCCGAGACCCTCAAGGCCCTGGTCAGCTCGCTGTCCCTGCAGCGCATGGGCCGTCCCGAGGAGATCGCCGAGGCGATCGCCTTCCTGGCGAGCCCCGCCGCCTCGTACGTCACGGGCGCGGTGCTGGACGCCCACGGCGGCTACAACGCCTGAACCGGACCCCTGCCGTCTACCCCGGAGGGGCCCGCGTGACCCTGTGGGTGTCGGCATCCGGGCTGACCGCCGAATCGTGGAGTGAGGGCAACCGGAACGTGATCGAGGCGGCACGGCGGAGCGGAGAGGCGGTTGCCGTTCGGGCGGTCGTACGCGACGCTCTTGCATATGCGCATCGGTCCTCTGCTCGGCTCCGGCCGTACCGCGGATGTGTTCGCGATCGACGACGCGTGGGTGCTGCGCCGATACCGGGACGGCGGTGACGCGTCCACCGAGGTGGCCGTGATGTCCTACGTCTCCGGCCGGGGATATCCGGCGCCGCGGGTCGGACCGGCCGTGGGCGGGGATCTGATCATGGAGCGGCTGTCCGGCCCGACCATGGTCGAGGCGCTCACGCAGGGCGCGATCACTCTGGAGGAGGCCGGCACGGTCCTGGCGGGGTTGCTGCGTCGTCTGCACGCTTTCCCGGCGCGGGTCTCGGCCGACCCGGCGGATCGCGTCCTCCACCTCGACCTGCATCCGGAGAACGTGATGCTCACGCCCGAGGGGCCGGTGGTGATCGACTGGGCCAACGCCGAGGACGGCCCGCCCGCGCTGGACTGGGGGATGTCCGCCCTCATCCTGGCGGAGGTCGCGGTGGGTCCGCTGGCCGAGGCGTCCATGGCCCGCACGGTCCTGGCCTCCCTGCTCAGCGAGGTCGACCATGCGATCGACCTCGAAAGGGCTCTGGCCATCCGGGCCGCCAACCCGACGCTGAGCCAGGCCGAGAAACGACTCCTCGGCGAGGCCGTGGCGCTGGTGGGCTCCCTGCATCCCGCGTCCCGGCCCGGCGCGTGAACCCGCGACGGTCGCGTCGACGACGCCCTCCGATCATCGCCGCGTCCAGGATCGGACCGAGAAGGCCGGCACCGAGGATGAGCGCATCGGCCTCCATCGGTCCCGGCCGGTCCCGGCGCTCCTCACCTACGGGTGGTCGCGCAGGCGCGCGCGCAGCAGGTTGGGGTCGGTGGCCGTGGTGTAGGCGGCGCTGAGCACGTACACGTCGTCGCCGCGCAGCGCGACGGAGGTGGGGTTCTGCAGGCCGTCGGCGGCGTCCAGCACGGTGGTGCCGGTGCCGTCGGACCGGATGCGTACGACCTTGTTGGGGGCGTTGAGGGCGGCGAGGATCTCGTCACCGCGTCCGGTGAAGGCGAAATCGTCGATACCGACCATGCCCGACGCCCTGACCTGCGGTGCTCCCGCGCGGTTTCCGGAGCGGATCGGGATGCGCAGAAGGGTGCCCCGGTCGAGGTTGGTCACCCACAGCGCGCCCCGGTGTACCTTCGCGCCGTTGGCTCCGAGGAAGCCGGCCGGGGCGAGTTCGGGAGCCGTGGACCACGCGACGGGTGTGCCGCCGGTGACGGGGACGGTCCACACGGTGCCGAGCACCGAGTCGGTGATGTAGAGCCGTTCGCCGCGCCCGTCCAGTGCCAGCCCGTTGGGCAGGCCGTTCGCGGGCAGCGCGGCGATGCGCCGCGGGGCCTTCCCCGGGCGCAGCCGCCACAGCCCCGTCAGATCGGCCGTGCCCGTCGCGTACAGCATGTACACGGTGCCCTCCGAGGTGTGGGCGATACCGGTGGCCAGGGGGAAACCGAGGACCGGCGTGTCGACCCCGCCGTCGGCGGGCGCGGGCAGCGTCGCCAGGACGCGCGTCCTGCCCTGGGGCGTGACCTGGGCCACCTGGCGGCCGGCGGCGAAGGTGACGTTCGCCGTGCCGTCGGGCAGCAGGGAGATGTTCTCCGGCATCTGGCCCGCGGACAGGTCGAAGTGGGTGGCGATCCGCACATCTGTCAGCGGTCCCCCGGCGGCCGTCGCGCCGGCCATCGCGGTCGGCGCGGTCGGCGTCAGGGCGGCGGCGGCCAGCAGGGCGGCCGACATAGTGATCTTGATGCTTCGCTTGGGCATGATTCCTTCACTGTTTTCCGGCATGCGGCAGCCGCGGTTCGGCGCCGTGGGGTGAGGGGTGTCGGGGGAGTGCCGTGGGGGCGTCGGGGGTGTCGAGGAGAGGTCGCGATCCCCTCGGGTCAGGTGGTGCGGGTTCCGGCGTCGTGGCGCGGCCGGGTCGCCTCCCGCGGCGCGGTGACGTGGGAGAGCAGGGTCAGGGCCGTCGCGGAGGGGGAGCCGGGATCGGCCGTGGCCACCACCAGGGCCGGGCCGTTCCCCCGCGGGCTCTGCAGCGTCTGCTGGGTGACCGTCAGCGTCCCGACCAGGGGGTGGCGCATCTCGTAGTCGGCGACATCGCAGGCCAGGACCCGGTGATCGGCCCACATCGAGGCGAACTCCGGACTGCGCATGGTCAGCTCGCCGATCAGCCCGGCCAGCAGCGGATCGTCCGGGTGCCGCCCGGCCGTGAGGCGCAGGTTGCCCACCACGGCCCTGGCCTTGGCGGGCCAGTCGGTGTACAGGTCGCGGGTGTGCGCGTCCAGGAACACCAGCCTGGCCATGTTCGGCCGTCGCTCCGGGACGCCGGGGCCGTCCGGGTCGAGATGGCCGGCGAACAGGCCGTGACCCTGACGGTTCCAGGCCAGGACGTCGCTGCGGCGGCCGACCACGATGGCGGGCGTGTTCTCGAAGGCCGCCAGCAAGGCGCCGGTCGCCGGGGTGACGCGTTCGGGACGCGGCCGGCTCGCGGGCCGGCCGCGTCTCGGCGCGCCGGCCAGGGCGTGCAGATGGGCACGCTCGGGCTCGTCCAGGCGCAGGGCGTTCGCTATGGCGTCGAGCACCTCGCGCGAGGCGTTGCGTGACTGGCCCTGCTCCAGGCGGGTGTAATAGGGCGCGCTGATGCCCGCGAGCATCGCGAGCTCCTCCCGCCGCAGCCCGGGCACCCTGCGTCGCTCGCCGTAGGTCCGCAACCCGACGTCTTCGGGTCGCAGCAGGCCACGGCGTGCCTGGAGGAAGTCGGCGAGGTGCCCGTGCTCGGTCATGGAGCCAAGTATGCGTACCGCGGGCGAACCGCGCCTCACCCCGCCGGGGTAGGGATCCGCGGGGTCCGGCTCCCCCGAACCCCGGTCTCCGGGACCTGCGCGCCGGGCGACGGCCGTGGGCCGTCGCCCGGTTCGTCGGCCGTAACCGTCACCTGGTCGTGCAGACGGTCCCGTTGAGGGTGAAGACCGCGGGCAGCGTGTTCGGGCCGCTGTAGTTGCCGACGAAGCCGATCGTGGCCGACGCGCCCGTGGGCAGCGAGCCGTTGCCGGAGTCGTTGACGACCCTGACGTCCCGCCCGTTCTGCGTCCAGACGGCGCCCCAGCCGCTGCCCAGGCTCTGCCACGTCCTCGGCCAGCTGAAGTTCAGGGTCCAGCCGTCGATCGGCGCGCCGTGGTTGGTGATGTCGATGGCGCCGACGTAGCCGCTGGCCCAGTCGGACTGGTTGCTCAGGCGTACCGAGCACGAACTGGAGGCGGGCGTGCCGGTCGTGAACGTCAGCGGCGCGGAGGGTGACGAGACGCCGCCGCCGCTGTCCCGGGCGATCACGTTGACCGTGTGGCGCGTGCCCGGTTTCAGGTTGCCCACGCTCAACGAGGTGCCGGTGGTCTCGCCGAGCTGCTCGCTGACGGCCCCGTTCTGGCGGTGGACCTCGTACTTCACGATCGGGCGCGCGCCGGCGGAGGCGGCGGGCCAGGAGACGGTGGCGGCCTCGTCCGTCACGTCCGAGGCCGTCGGCTGCCCCGGCGCGCCCGGCAGGCCGGCCGGGGCGGAGGCGGGACGCAGGATGACCGTGGTCAGCGAGAGCGGCGGCAGCGTCTGGCCGGTCGCGCTGCCCGCGGTCGACGTGGCGATGCTCGTGGCGCCGTTGGTGTGGGTCAGCACGGTGGGAGCCCCGGACGCCGGGCTGAAGCCCGAGTAGCCGATCGTGACGGGGTAGGAGGTGTCGGACGAGGTGTTGATCAGCAGGACGGCCAGATCGCCGTCGGGGCGGCGCACGGCGTGCGCGACGACCTTCTCCTGGTCGGTCGCGGCCCGGATGAACCGGTCGCCGGGGCGGGCGAACCTGCTCACCATCTGGAGCGCGTAGTACGGCGCGAAGGGCGTGTTCGCCGACGGTTCGCAGACGCTGCCGTCGGAGGTGCACGTCTCGCTCGACAGCAGGCCGAAGTCGCCGTAGTCGGTGTGTCCCTCGACCTGCGTGACGCTGCCGATGCCGTTGTGGACGTTCCACCAGTCGACCGTGAAGACCCCGTTGGCCAGCAGCGTCGCGTAGGCGTCGGCGGCGGCCAGCGCGCCGGGCTGGGTCGTCGTGCCGCCGCTGCTCGACCCGGTGTTGAACTCGGTCATCGCGATGCCGATCCGTTCGGAACCGGTTCCCACGTGCTCCGCGATCTGCCGGCGGGTGAGGTGGATCATGTCGGGAACGTGCGCGGTCCTGTCGAAGGCGCCGGGGTACCAGTGCAGGATCACGAAATCGATCTTCGACCCGGCGGTCGACAGGACGACGTCGTTCCAGGTCCCGGCGTCGCCCTCGGCGACTATCCCGTCGGGCCAGTTGGCGGGCGTGGTCAGCACCGCGCCGATCTTGATGGTCGGGTCGACGGCCTTCATCGCGTCGGAGTAGGCCACGACATGGCGCGCGTACTCGGCAGGGCTCTTGTCGGCGTGGTCGTCGGCCTCCCAGGCGGCACCGTAGCGGCCGTTGCCGTAGTTCTCGTTGCCGATCTCCCAGTACTTGACGCCGTAGCCCTTGACGACGTTGGCGTGCCGCACCCAGGCCGCGGCCTCCGCCGCCGTACCGGTGCCGTAGTTGGCGGTCACCATCGGCTGCGCGCCGGTGCGCCGCACGCCGCGCATGAAGGTGTCGAAGTCGGTGTCGGGAGCGACGTAGCCGCCGGGGGCGGTGTGGTCGGCCCAGTGGTAGATGTCGGAGTACGAGCCGCCGGGGTAGCGCAGTACCTTCATGCCCGCGTCCTTGAGCAGGTCGGCGGTCTCGTCGGTGCCCAGACGGCTGTCCCAGATCGCGTGGTTGGTACCGATACCGGTCTCGGGGGCGGTGGCGAGCGCGGCGCGGGCGTTGACGGTCACCGCGACCGGCGCGACCTCGTCGGCGTGCGCCGTGGGGACGGTGAGGACGGCCAGCGTCAGCAGAAGGGCGGACGCTGCCCGTAACGGAGTTCTCGGCATCGGTGTACCTCGCAACGGATAGTGGCGTTCACTCGACACCCCCTCCCTGACCCGGAGGCAACATGATCGTCAGCGGTCGCCTCATATCCGTCAACCGGCGGTGAAACTTTCACGCCGGCCGGTCGGCCGACCGGGGGTACCCCGCCGAGGTGAACCCGCATTCCCTCCGGCCTTTTGTCATGGATGCACCACGTCGCCGGCCGGCCCCGTCGGGGGGCGACGTGCGGCGGCGAGCACGCGGGGAGGCCGCCGTGGCGCGTTCAGCCGCCGAGCTGCCGGGTGATCGACGGGTCGGTGATGGCGGTGTCGGCGGCGAGCAGGAAGGCCTTGGACAGGATGACCGAGAGCATGCCGCTTTCCTCCTCGAAGGGCAGGAAGACGGACGCGGCGTCGCGGTCGTGCCCGGGGACGACACACAGGTAGGCGTCGTTGGGCTCCATGAGGATGTTGCCCGACCCCAGGTGGATCTTGTAGGTCCGCAGGTCGCCGCGTACGCGCAGGAACCGGTCGGTCAGCTCCGCGCGATCGGTGATTCTCAGCCGGGGCAGCAGCCGGGCCAGCGCGTCGCGCCGGGTCCTGGCGGTCTCGGTGAGCTCACCGAACCCGGAGGAGCGCCAGTAGTCCTCGTGCCCGGCCACCGCCCGCTGGTCGAGGCCCAGGGAGGCGACCCCCACGGCCAGGTCGGCGTCGCGCAGCACCTCCGACAGCACCAGCGGTGGCACCTCGACCAGCGCGACCCGGTCGCTTGCCGAGTCGTGGCCGGAGAGCTCTCCCGGCCCGGCCCGGTGGAAGGTGATCTCCTCGGTGGCGCAGAAGGAGGCGGTGTCCCACCCGTCGGCGGCCGGGTCGCCGACCACGTGCATGCCCCAGCGGGCCCGCCAGCCGGACAGCTCCCTGACAGCCTCGCCCTGGTCGCCGCCGCACTCGTAGTCCCAGTGGCCGATGGACAGGCCCGTCCAGCCGCGCTGGTTCAGCAGTGTCTTGGCCTGGCCGTAGCGGAGCACGTGCCCGGAGAAGCGGGCCGAATGGGTGCGGGCGCGTTCCTCGGCCGGGGTCAGCAGATAGACCTCGCGGAACACCTGCTTGTACGGCTGGCGGATCATGTGCTCCAGCAGGTGGTCGCGCCAGGTCCGCACCTCATCGGCGGTCGCGTGGATCGGATGCCAGAGCCCGACCGGGGTGTCGGGATCCGGCCGGACGCGGTGTCCCTGCGGGTCGGACAGCTCCCAGCCCGCCTCGGTCCTGACCGGCAGCCCAGCCGAGTCCGGCGAGACCTGCCAGACCAGGGCGCGGGCGTACCGGCCGGTGACCGGGTGGTCGAGGAAGAACTCGGTCACCTCCTGCCAGCTCCACCCGCGTTCCTTGATCAGCGCCTGCTCCAGCCGGAACCGCTCGGCCGCGAGCGCCTGCCTGAGCTCCTTCAGGGTGATCCTGAGCTCGACCAGCGCCGGGTCCTTGCGGATGGCCTGCGGGGCCGACTTGACGGTCCTGCCCGAGGGATTGACGAACCGCAGCGCGGGGCCGTCGGCACACAGCCGTACGAGGTAGTCGCCGATCCTCTCCTCCCTGACCCCGTCCGGGCCGAGGCCGAAGGCCGGCACGGTGCGGTCCATCAGCTGTTCGCGGGTCAGCCCCGCCTGCGCGGCCACCTCGTCCAGGGTGCGCGCCACATTCTTCAGCACGGATCTGGCGCGGACCTTGGCCTGGACGCGGGCCAGCGGCACGATCGCCGCCATCCCGCCGCGGCGGGCCAGCGCACCGACGGCGGTGTTGGTGAGCCTCTCGCTGCGGCAGGTGGAGCCCATCCCGTTGCTCCCGGTGCCGCAGTTCAGCGCGACGTCACCGAGGAGCGAGGTCACCCACCGTTCCTCGATCACCTCGCACGTCCAGATCACGCCGCGCATCGGCAGGATGGTGCGCTCGTGCAGGAAGACGGTCTCCCTCCACTCGTGATCATCGCTGCTCCGGGTGATCTTCCGCTCCCGGTGGGCCGCCAGCCGGGTGAGGATCTCCCGGACCAGGTCGACCGTGCCGGGGGTGAGCAGCGCCTTGGCGGTCCTGAGCCACTTCGCGCTCGGTCTGGTGGACCGGGCGGTGTTCCAGTGGCGCAGCAGCGGCAGGACCGCGGGGTCCGCCAGGCGCGGGCCGTACTCCTCGGCCAGCAGCCGGGCGAAGGGGTCACCCTCCCAGATGATGTTCCGCACCACGCCGGTGGGGCCGTGCTCGGCCGGTTCGACCAGCAGCTCGTCGAGCTGCTCGGACAGCGCCTCTCGCACCTGCCCGGCCCGTGCGTCCCACACCGCCATCCGGAACGGAGGACGCAGGGGCGGCACCCGCAGCCATCCGATGATCTCGCGACGCTCCTGGAAGCCGAAACGGCGTGCCGCCGCGAACGGAATCCGGAAGATCTCCTCGTAGCGGGTGTGGCCCCCGTTGACCATCTCCTGGGCTCTGTGCACGAGAAGGCGCGCGTCTCCGGGGGTCCAGTCGATGTCGCGTTCGGCCACCGTACGGATCAACCGCAGGACGCGCTCGTCGTGATCGTGGCCTCCGTCCCGTCCCAGGCTCAGCTTCAGTTGCGCCCAGTGCCCGTACTCCCGCCAGTCGACGTCCGGACCGGGCTGCAGGCCCTGCGCGAAGAGCGCTTCGAAGCGGCGGTACCTCTCCCCGGTCTCCTCGTCCAGGTATCCGGTCAGGTGGATGTAGGCGCGATTGGTGTCGTCGATTCCGATCATGTCAGCCGCCGACCAGCGGGACGAGCTTGATGAACGACACCACCGGATCGGCGGTCAGGTCGATCGTCTCGGACAGGTCGTCGATCTGCCGCTCCCCGACCAGCAGCACGAACCCGTTGCGTTGGAAGGCCCGTTCGGCGATGTCCGCCTGCCTCTCCCAGCCGACGCGCCGCCTGGCACCGGCGCCCGTCCGGTAGCCGTTCAGCTCCACCTCGGCGTCCACGGGACGGACCAGGCCGTTGAACCGGGCGGAGGGATCGGCGTTGAACCGGGCGACCTCCTCGCGGACACGCAGCCGTACGAGCTCACGCGCCGAGATGCTCTCCGGGAGATCGGGAAGAGCGAACTCGTGCAGCGGTTTCCCCATTGCCGTCTCGTCGCGAAAGGTAACCGTCGCCATCCCGCAGCTCCATGGATCGGTGGAAACAATGCAGGGCAATCGATATCAGCTAGAACCGACAGATCTCATCCCGTGACCGGTCTCACGGCCGGTGATCGCGCCGGAGAACGGCTACTTGTCCGCTCAGCGAGCGAAGATCGCGCGGTCCGGTTCGGGAGGACCGGTCACCAGCCGTCCCAGCCCCGGCAACCCCACCAGGGGCCGGTGAGGTGTCTGAGGCCGTACTCGTGGTCCTCGGGCCGCGGCCGGCCCTCGGGCATCCAGATGAAGCACCTCGTCGAGGCGAAGGGCCAGTCGACCAGATCGAGCCGGACAACGCCGCGACCCCGACGGCGGCGAAGAACCATCGCCCCGGTGGTCTGCCGATCGACACGGCGTCACCCCAACGACGACACGGGAAGCCTCGCCGCCGTTCGGGACGAGGTGCTCTCGAGAACCGTAACGCTCTCGAACGCGCGGTGCTCTCGAAACCGCGTCTTCAAAAGAACGACGAACCGAGGTGGTCGCGCGTTCCGTGGAGAACCCGATTCGGCCGCGGATCTCTCCCTCCCGAGCCTTTCCGGCCTTTCCGGCCTTCCCGGCCGGCGAAGGATCGACTCGGGCAAGGTCCGGAGCGTGCCGGGCCGATGGCGATCAGCCGTGCCTTTTCCGGTTCCGGCGGAGGAACGAGAGGAACGAGCGCCGTTCACGTGGCGGTTCGGGGGTGGGGACGGGTTTCTCCTCGGCCGGATGGCGGGCCCGCCAGTCGGCGACGACCTCCTCCACGTCGATGAGCGGCTGGAAGAGCGGCGGGCCGGACAGAGGCTTTCCGTAGCTCTCGCGGATCCTGTCGTTCATGCCGTCGATGATCCCGCGAGCCTCGGCCTCCGTACGCGCTCCCACCGCCGCCGCCCGGGACTCCTCGGCCTCCTTGCGCAGCGCGAGCGTTCCCGGCAGCGGGAAGGCCAGGTTCTCCTCGAGCATCTTCTGCTTGATCCACCACATCTCGTCCTGCGGCTTCCCCTCGCCGGGGAGGGGCTTGCCCGCGCCCGGCAGGTTGTCGAACTCCCCGCGCTCGGTGGCCTCACGAATCTGCCTGTCGATCCACGTCTCGAAACTGACTCCCGGTGGCTTGCGTTCCGTCACGAATCTCACCTCTCATACCGCGGACGGCATCACCTTCGAGGGTAACGAGGAGGGCGCGGCGAGGGGACGGACAGGTCCAGGCGGCGACCAAGGTCACCCGGGCCGACCCGGAGGTCGCGTGGACGGGCGCGGGAGCGCCCCGGCAGCGGAGCAGGCACCCGGGGCGGACGCTCAGAACGGCCCGATCGCGATCGGGCTGCCGCAGGACACCTTCTCGCCTCCCACGAACGGCAGCAGGTGCTCCGCCTCCTGCTCCAAGGCCGCCCGATCGGTCGCGGACAGCGGGCGGAACGGAGCCAGGCGCAGGGTGCCGCCTTCGAGGGACCAGCTTCCGTGCACGTGGCCGTCCACGAGGAAGGTGGGCCGTACCTGTGCATGGCCGGGCATCACGCGCTTTCTGTCCTCGTGGCTGATGACGCGGGTCCGGTCGGCGTGGCCGAGCAGGACGTTGTCGAAGGCGGGCAGCAGCCGTACGGGCGCGGGCGTGTCGGGATCGGGCAGTTCCGCGTCGGCCAGGTCGATCAGTTCCCTGCCGTCGGGACCGCGGTAGTGGCGCAGTTCGGCGCGCATGTCGGAGACGATCTCACCGAGGCGGGTCAGCCCGGACCAGGCCTGTACGTCCATGGTCCCGGCCGGGCCGAACGCCGCCAGGTAGCGGCGGATCAGGTCCTTGGCGGTCGCGGGGGCCATGGGCCGGCCGAGCCAGGTCTCGGCGGGCGTGACGGAGACGGCCGGCCGGGTGCCCCAGGAGCCCCATGCGCCGGTGGCCGGGCTGTGGACGAGGGGGGCTCTGAGTTCGACCTCTCCGGCGAGGACGCGCCCGTCGCGGCCCGGGTGGCGTTCGGCCAGCCGCCGGGCCAGCTCCTTTCGCGGTGTCGTTCCGCCCGCCAGCAGTTCGAGCCCGGTGGAGACCAGGGAGGCGGTGTCCAGGCCCGCGCTGTTGCGGGCGAAGTACGCCGAGCGGGCGGTGCGGTCGAGCACGGGCTGCAGCAGCGGCCGCAGCCGGCGGAAGTCGTCGGCCGCGGCGAGGTGCTGGGTGCTGCGGAGCAGGCCGGAACGGACCACCTTCCGGTCCTGCAGCAGCGTGGCGAGCTGGGAGTGGGTGAAGTCGCGGATCCTGCTCCACAGCCCGACGTAGGGCCAGTTGGGCTCCTGCGCCTGCAGCGCGACCAGGCGCCCGATCACCTCCAGCGGGGTGTGATCGGTGCGGGCCAGCAGGAACTGGCGGCCCAGCAGGGCCCGGTTCAGTGCCCTGTCCGAGAGGGTCGTCACGACAGCCGCACCGAGACATCGCCCCGGTAGGACCCCTGGAGCAGGGACGGGAACGCCTGCGGCACGTCCTCGATCCCGCCCTTGACGACCGTCTGCGGGTAGACGAAGCGGCCCTCGCCCGGCCAGGCGCCGAAGTGTTCCCACCAGGCGGCGATCTTGCCGGGGGTGTGGTGGCGGGAGAACGGCGTCAGCTCGACGCCTCGGGCCCGGGCCGCGACGTGATCGGGCTCGGGGAAGCGCTTCGCCGCGTCGCCGAGCCGGCTGGACAGCGAGCCGACTCCGCCCGCCGCGCCGGAGACGAACACCACAGTGATCATTTTTAGGTTCCTTGCGTCGGTACGGCCTTCGAGACCGACTCTAAGGAGGCTTCCGGTCACTTTCTGACCGGAATTCGGGCGAGGATGTCGGTATGGCGAACACCGGCTCACGGACCCTCAGGCTGCCCTCGCTGCTGCATACCCATCGCCACTGGCCCGGCGCGGAATCGGCCGACCGGCTCGAAGTGTCCGGACGGACCCTCCGCCGCGACGTCGGCCGGCCGCGCGAGCTCGGCTACCCGGTCAGCGCGACCCGGGGTACGGCAGGCGGCCGATCAGTGGGGCACCGTCGAACCACTCGACCCTTATCCCGATTTTTCGCTCTCGGACAGCATTTCTAGGATTTTGTCGAGCCGGGCCTTCCTGTTCTCCGGCGTGAGCGCCTGGAGCAACGGCAGCATCACCAGGTAACGCCCGGTCTTGTCGAGCGCCTCGAACGCCTTCCCCGCCTTCGGGTTCGCGTCGAGCGCCGCCGCGAGATCGGGGGGCACCGTCGCCGTCTTCTGCGACTCGTAGGCCACCGCCCAGCGCCCGTCCTCCTGCGCCTTGCGCACCTCGGCCAGCCCGGGTTCGCGCATCCGCCCGGCGGCGGTCAGCATCGCGACCTTGTCGACGTTCACCTGCGACCACAGGCTCCTGGGCCGGCGCGGCACGTATTTCTGCAGGTAGTACTGCTCGTCGAGAGGAAGCCGCTGGCCGGAGATCCAGCCGTAGCACAGCCCGACGTCGACCAGCTCGTCGGAGGTGACCGTCGGGATGCCGGACTTCTTCTTGGCCAGTTTGATCCACAAGCCCTCGTGGCGCGTGTGGTTCTCGGCGAGCCAGCTCTCGAACGCCTCGGCGTCCACGAAGGCGATGATCTCCACTCCGTCGCGCTCATCCATACGGATCAGGCTATCCGCCCGTCGCGCCGGTGGAGATCGCCGGATGCCGGGCCCTCGAACCGGTGGCGGGCCGGCCAGGCGATTCCCGATCTTTCCCGCCGGGAAAACCTCTCGTCGGCTTGACGCGGGACGACGCGAGCGAAGTAACGTGAATCACATGCTGATCGTCGTCGCGGGATCGACCGGTCTTATCGGCAGAACAGTGGTCTCCGAGCTCCGCGAGGCGGGTCACGAGGTGCGCAGGCTCGTCCGGCGCGAACCGGAGGCGGAGGACGAGCACGAGTGGGATCCCGCCTCCGGCACGATCGCGCGGGACGCGCTCGACGGGGTCGACGCCGTGATAAACCTGTGCGGCTCGTCGTTCCAGGGCCGGTGGAACGCGACGCGTAAGCGGCGCATCCGTGCCAGCCGCATCGAGCCGGCCAGGACGCTGGCCGAAGCCGTCGCCAAGCACGGCATCCCCACCCTGCTCAACGCGTCCAGCCTGAGCTTCTACGGGAACACCGGCGACGTCGCCGCCGACGAGACATCGGGCGAGGGCTCCGGCTTCCTCGCCGAGATGGTCGTCGACTGGGAGGCCGCGACCGTGGTGGCGCGTGACGCGGGCAGCCGGGTCGTGCTGCTGCGCACCGGTCTCGTGCTGTCGCCCGACGGTGGCCTGCTCAGCCTGCTCAGACCGCCGGTCCAGTGGGGACTGGGCGGGCGGCTCGGCGACGGCAGGCAGTACGTGGCGTGGATCAGCATGCTGGACGAGATCGCCGCCATCAGGTTCCTCCTGGATAATCCGGACATCTCGGGGCCGGTCAACCTGTGCGCGCCGGACCCCGTGACCAACGGCGAGTTCACCAAGGCGCTCGGCCGGGCACTCCGCCGGCCCGTGCTCCTGCCCGTGCCGAAGGCGGTGGTCAGGGCCGTGCTCGGCGAGGCGGCCGACGAGCTGGCGCTCATCAGCCTGCGCGTGGTTC
Organism: Streptosporangium sp. LJ11; assembly: GCF_051918945.1. Lineage (NCBI taxonomy): Bacteria > Bacillati > Actinomycetota > Actinomycetes > Streptosporangiales > Streptosporangiaceae > Streptosporangium > Streptosporangium sp. LJ11. Next base: position 15,938 of record NZ_JBPXMB010000049.1, on the reverse strand, counting down.
CCCGGGTGCTGTGCGACGCGGGGTTCACGTTCCGGCACGTTGACTTCGACACCGCGCTCGCCGACGTCCTGCGCCCATCGACGCCGGACCGGTGACGGGGACACCGTCGCCGGGCGGCTCACGCGCCGGCGCCCGGCGACCGCCGCCAGGACGTGGACACCGTCGCCGGGCGGCTCGCGTACCGGCGCCCGGCGAGCGCGGCTAGGACGAGGACGAGGTCCCGGCGAAGCGGTAGCGGGTCTGCGCGGGCGGCTCCTTACCGAACGCGAACACCTTGGCCGGCTCGATGCGGAACACGACCGCGGGGTGGCCCGCGACCTGGGCGACGTCGTCGACGAGCTCCAGGCTCCAGCTGTTGTGGGCGCCGTACTTCGCGTCGAACGCGCCGACGATCGCCGGCAGGGCCTCGGGGGCGGTGATCTCGGTGGCCGTGCCCTCGACGACGACGTCGAGTCCCTTGGTCCAGAGGTTGTTCCCCGTCGTCACCGCGACCTTCCCGCTGTGCTCCAGGTTGCGCATCTTCTGCTCGATCGAGGCGGTGGTGAAGTACACGGCGTCGTCGTGCCACACCGCGACCACCGGTGTCACGTGGGGGCGGCCGTCGGCGCGGACGGTCGTCAGCCAGAACAGCTCGGCCGTCTCCAGCATGTCCAGGGTCTCCCGCCACGAGGTGGGCTCCACTCCCGGTTCGCTGTAACGCACTTCCAGTTCGGCCTCGGGGTGAGTGGTGGACATCGGTTCTTCCTTTCTGCCGTGCGGGGGGCGGACAGGGACGATCTCGATCTCGCGAAACCATGACCGCGGTGACGGGAAATGATGTTCCGATCACGAGGCTACGACCGTGACGACGGGCGGGCAATGACGTCGCAATAAGGGGTGTCTTTCGTACCGATCAATCCCGGTGGTGATCCGGATTCGCCACCCGGGACGAGCGGGGGTTTCTGCGGATTCAATAAGAAATTATCACCCGGCTCAATAAGTAATCCTTATGGCGTGCTCGTTGTCCCTAAAGGTGTTACCGGCATAACTTGATGGCAGGTAAACGTAGTCGGATGGAAAGAAGGGGAAACGGAAGGTCCGAGGCACGCCACCGCACCTTCCGGTCCACCGGCGTCGGGAAACCGATCACGAGGAGGAAGTAATTATGGAGGACGTCTGCATTATCGGAGCGGGCTCGTCGGGGATTGCCGCCTGCCAGGTCCTGCACGAGCGCGGTATCGCCTTCGACTGTTATGAGGCCGGCTCCCACGTCGGTGGAAACTGGCGTTATCTCAACGACAACGGCCTGTCCTCGGGTTACCGGTCGCTGCACATCAACACTTCTCGGCATCTGACGGAATACCGCAGTTATCCCATGCCTGACGACTATCCGGCCTACCCCACCCACTTCCAGATGGCACGGTATTTCGACGACTTCGTCGACCACTTCGGATTTCGTGACGCGATCGTCTTCCGTACGGAGGTCACCCACGTGGAGCCCGCCGACGGCGGGGGCTGGAACGTGACCGTGCGCCACCGCGACACCGGAGTCGAGACCAGCCGTCGCTACCGGGCGGTGGTGGTGGCCAACGGACACCACTCGGTCCCCCGCTACCCGGAGCCGCCCTTCCCCGGAGTGGACACCTTCACCGGCACCCAGACCCACTCGCACTACTACAAGGTCCCCGACGAGTACGCCGGCAAGCGGGTGCTCGTGCTCGGCCTCGGCAACTCGGCGTCCGACATCGCGGTGGAGACCTCCACCGTCTCCGACCGCACGTTCATGGCCGTGCGCCGCGGGGGATACGTCTTTCCCAAGTTCATGTTCGGCAAGCCCAGCGACGACCTCATCAGCCCTTTTCTGACCAGGGTGCTGCCGCGGGAGGCGCAGCGGTGGGTCATGGCGGGCCTGCTGCGCCTCACGGTCGGCAAGGTCACCGACTACGGGCTGCCGGAGCCGGGCCACAAGCTGTTCAACGCCCACCCGACCGTCTCCGAGTCCCTGCTGGCCCGCCTCGGCCACGGCGACATCACCGTCAAGCCGAACATCGCCCGCTTCGACGGTGACACGGTGCACTTCACCGACGGCAGCAGCGAGGCCATCGACGCGGTCATCTACAGCACCGGCTACAAGATCAGTTTCCCGTTCCTGGACGAGACCGTGATCGCACCCACCGACAACGACGTCTCCCTGTTCCACCGCGTGGTCGATCCCAACCACCCCGGCCTGTACTTCGTCGGGCTCTTCCAGCCGCTGGGGGCGACCACGGTGCTGTCCGAGGCCCAGTCCCACTGGGTGGCCGACCTGCTGGACGGCAGTGCCGCGCTGCCCTCGCCGGAGCAGATGCACCGGGAGATCGCCCGCTACAAGGCGAAGCTTTCCAAACGCTACGTGGCCTCCAAGCGCCACACCATGCAGGTGGACCACTACCCCTACCTGGCCGAGCTGGACCGTGCGCGGCGCGACGGAGCCCGGCTCGCGCTGGCGACGTCCAAGGCCGAGGCCAAGGCCGCCGCGGACCGGCACCCCGACGGCTACCGGCCGGAGGAGGTCTCGGTCTGGATCGACGCCGATCCCCACGTGGTGTGGGAGCTCGTCAGCGACGTGACGCGGATGGGGCAGTGGAGTCCCGAATGCCGTCGATGCATCTGGATCGGTGGCAGGCGCGGGGTCGGGGCGCGCTTCGTCGGGGTCAACCGCCGTGGCTGGGTCGTGTGGGTCACCACCAACGAGGTCGAGCGGGCGGAGCCGGGCAAGTCCTTCGCGTTCCGCACCAGGACCAACGGCGTGCGCTGGAGCTACCGGCTGGAGCAGGAGGGCGGGGGCACCCTTCTCACCGAGCGGTGGGACGTCTCCGGGCAGAGCGCCGGGCAGCGCAAGCGCACCGCGTCCTTCGCCAACCTGGCGCTCGGCGGCTACGAGGGGCACACCGAGGAGCTGCGCGACGGCATCCACAAGACCTTGGAGCGCGTCAAGGCCGCCGCCGAACAGATTGCCCGGCCTACCGCGGACGAGGAGGGGAAGGTGCCGCAGCACGCGTCTCTGGAGGTGTGAAGGGAACCGTGATGATCATCGGTGACGTACCGGACGGTCATCGGTGCTGTACGGACGAACGGGCGAAACGCGACACGTGACCTCGGATGAGCGGCCCCGGCGGTAAGACGTCGACATCCCCACGGCCGGGGCCGGAGGTCTCCACGCTGGAGGTATTCGATGACGGACGAGAATCTGCACTTCACCTCGGTCGACGAGTTCGACACCTGGCTGGAGGCGAACCACCGGACCGCCGGCGAGGTCTGGGTCGCCCTGCCGAAGAAGGGGACGGAGGTGCCCTCGGTCACCAGGTCCCAGGCCCTGGACGTCGCCCTGTGCTACGGCTGGATCGACGGCAAGGCCTTCTCGGGAAACGCGCCGGACGGCTGGTGGGCCCAGCGCTTCTCGCCGCGCAGGGCCCGCAGCTCATGGTCGAAGATCAATTGCGCCAAGGTCGAGAAGCTCATCGCCAACGGCCGGATGCGGCCGGCCGGGCTCGAACAGATCGAGCTGGCCAAGGCCGACGGCCGCTGGGACGCGGCCTACGCCCCGCCGAGCACCGCGGAGGTCCCCCCTGACCTGCGGGCGGCGCTCGACGCCTCTCCCGTCGCGGCGGCAGCCTTCGCCGCCCTCAGCAAGAGCAGCGGCTACCAGATCCTGCTCACCATCCAGAAGGCGAAGAAGCCCGAGACGCGGGCGCGCAGGATCGCCGGCTACATCGAACGCCTGGAGGCCGGGGAGCCGCCCCACGGCCCCCGGAGAAAGCCCTGACGCCTCTTCCTCCTTCAACGGCGGCACGGCACGAACAGCACGCGAGCCTCTGGCGTGACGGCTGATCCTGGTCGGCACCCCTCCTGCCAGAGGCTTCCCCGTTCCGGCACCACGTCCGGCGATCCATGACAGGCACGCGGCCCGCGTCACCAGGTCGGAACGGACTCATCTTGTCGGCCGGTGCTGCGAGCATGACGAAATGATCGCGACCCCCGACGACTACGCCTGGTTCTCCTACGAGCGCTTCCCCGAGCTGGCCGAGGCCTACTGCTTCACCTACATCCGGGGCCTGACACCCGGGCAACTGGTGTCCCGGTTCGGTGGCCGGCCGGAGGATTTCACGCCCATGACGCTTGATGAACTGGTCGAGACTCGCTACAGGAAGAGCTATGACACCGTGTTCCTCGGCGTCACGGCCATCGGCGACTGGGTGTTCGTCGTCGAACCCAACGGCGGGCTCGGCATCGATGAGAAAATCATCACGTCGTTGTCGGCGGGGACCCGCCTTGTCTCCCACTTCCGCGACGTCGAAGGCGTCGAGTGCTTCTACTGGATTGATGACGGAGAGATCCGGTTCTGCTTCATCGCCGACGAAGGGTACTCGGAAGAGGTACCGGAAGAAGTGCCGGACGAGATCGTGGAGGTCATACGGCGGATCGCCCCCGAGGACGGGCACACCTACCCTTCCGAGGGGCCGGCGTTCCTCCTGGTCGAGCATCTCACCGGAATCAGGCTGACACCGGAACTGCTGGAGGGTTCCACCTACCTGTGCGGATCCATCCCCGAGGCGGGGTGAGCGGGACCCATCCTCCGTGATCCCGCGGGCCGGCCGCAGCGGACGTCCTTCGTCGCTCATCTCATCCGTACCGGAGCGTGCCGGGATGATCGCCATGAGAGCTGCCCGGGTCGCCGTCATCGTGAGCGCACCCGAGGAGCGCCGGCGCGCCACGCTTGAGCAGACCTTTCCCGAATGGCACATCGTCCACGACCCTCTTCTGCGCCGCTGGACCGCCCTCCGGCGTCGACCGCTCACCGATCAGGAGGTGAAGGCGGGCATCAGACGCATGCTCATCCGTGCCTCACCCGAACGGCTGGTCACGGTGTTGGTCCGCCAAGCGCAGATCGCACTCAGCCTGAGCGCCGGTCACCCGCCCGGCGGCTGAAACGGCGCGGCGGCACGAGAGCGTCACCCTCCCGGGCCGCCGCGCCACTTCGGTTCGTGCGAGAAGCCCTCATGCGGCGCGTACGGCGATCTCGGGGTAGTCGAGCACGAGGCCGGACTCGTCGTAGACCAGGCGGCACGCGAAGTCGAAGACCGGGGCGCTGTAGTCGTAGCGCGGCCGGGAGTCCTCGTCGGCGACGCGGACGTAGTCCTGTTCGAGCCGTTCGACGGCGAGATCGGTGGCGCGTACGTAGGCGGCGGGGGCGGCCGACCGGTCGCCGACACGGAGTCCCATCCGATGCACGGGGAAGGCGTTGGTCATCGCCGAGGACTCCAGGTCGACGTCCAGGCAGCCGTCCAGGTGGGGAGCCGGTGTGCCGTCGACGCGCCAGCGGCCCGCGCCGTCGGCCTCCAGCACGGTGTGCCGGGATCCCGAGGCCGAACGTCCCGTGATCCGTGCGCTTCGCGTGGTCCAGGAGGCGTCAAGCTCGATGGCATAGCCGACGATCCAGGTCTCGCCCTCCTCGACCGCCGTCGTGCATCCCTCGATGCGAAGGCCGTCGTCCGAAGGCTGGAAGTACGCCACCTCGAAACCGTCCCGCGCGTCGAGATGTCGCCAGGCGGCGGTCCTTGGCGGTGTCGTGAAGGTCATGACGCGATTCTTCCCGCTTCCCGCCGGACGATGGGCCCGCCGCCGGGATCACCGTGCGACGCGGAAGAACTCACGCAGGTCGCCGACGAGCAGGTCGGGGGTCTCCATCGCCGGGAAGTGGCCACCTCGGTCGAACTCCGACCAGTGGCCGACGGTGTTCGCCGGGTCGGCGAGTGCGCGGATCGTCATGTCCGCCGCGAACACCGCGATCCCCTGCGGCGGCGCCGGCGCGGACGGCCACCCGCCCTGGTCGTCGCCGGACTGCGCGGCGGCGATCTCGCGGTAGGCGCGCATACCTTCGTAGAGGATGTCGGCCGAGGACGCGCCGGAGCCGGTGAACCAGTACAGGCTCACATTGGTGAGCAGCCGGTCGCGGTCCACCGCGTGCTCGGGCAGTCCGGCGGCCGGGTCGGTCCACTCCTTGAACTTCTCCGCGATCCACGCCAACTGTCCGATCGGCGAGTCGGTCAGCGAGTAGGCGAGGGTCTGCGGCCGGGTGGACTGCAGGTGCAGATAGCCGAGGCCGTCCTGGCGGGCGGCGTTGAATCGCTCGGCGCGCGCCCGGTCCGCGTCGGACAGGCCGTCCAGCTCGATGGGCGGGCCGAACGGGTACGGCGACGGACCGTTGAGGTGGGTGGCGACCACATGGCCGGGGGCGGCCATGGGCAGCAGCGTGGTCACGCCGCCGCCGACGTCCCCGCCCTGCGCGGCGAACCGCTGGTAGCCGAGCCGGCTCATCAGCTCCCCGAACGCGGCGGCCACCCGGAACAGGTTGCCCCAGCCCGGTTCCCGCACCGGGTTGGAGAACCCGAAGCCGGGCAGCGAAGGGATCACGACGTGGAAGGCGTCCGCCGGGTCACCGCCGTGCGCGCGGGGGTCGGTCAGCGGCCCGATCACGTCCAGGAAGTCCACGAACGAGCCCGGCCAGCCGTGGCACAGGATCAGCGGCAGCGCGTCCGGCTCGGGCGAGCGGACGTGCAGGAAGTGGATGTCCTGGCCGTCGATCGTCGTCACGAACTGCGGGTGCTCGTTCAGCGTCTTCTCCTGCTCGCGCCAGTCGAAGCCGTTCGTCCAATAGTCGGCCAGTTCCCTGAGGTAATCGACGGGAACGCCGCGCTCCCAGCCGGTTCCGGAGATCTGCCGGGGCCAGCGGGCGCGGGTGAGGCGATCGCGCAGGTCGTCCAGCTCGGCCTGCGGGATGTCGACGCGGAACGGGCGGATGCCGGTGTTGTTGTCCATGGCGAGAAACGTAGGAGCGATACAGGAAAGCCCCGTTCCTGTATTCGGGCAGACTTGAAACATGCTGGACACGGCACAACGACTACTGCGGCTGCTCTCCCTGTTGCAGGCGCCGCGCGACTGGACCGGGCCGGAGCTGGCCGAGCGCCTCGACGTCACCACACGCACCGTGCGCAACGACGTGGAGCGCCTGCGCGACCTCGGCTATCCGGTGCACGGGATCAGAGGCGTCACCGGCGGTTACCGGCTCGGGGCCGGGGCGACGTTGCCGCCGCTGCTGCTCGACGACGAAGAGGCGGTCGCCGTCGCCGTCGGGCTGCGCGTGGGCGCCACACAGGGCGCGGTCACCGGCATCGAGGAGGCGGCGCTGCGTGCCCTGACCAAGCTCGAACAGGTGCTGCCGTCGCGGCTCCGCCGTCGTGTCAACGGCCTGCGCGCGTACCTCGTCCCGCTTCCGCACGCCGGCCCCAGCGTGGACGCCGCCACGCTCACCGCGATCGCGGCGGCCTCCCGCGACCACGAGCGGCTCCGGTTCGACTACACCGGCCACGACGGGTCGGCCGGCCGCCGCGAGGTCGAGCCGCACCGGCTCGCGCACAGCCGAGGCCGTTGGTACCTGGTCGGGTGGGACGTCGCGAGGTCCGACTGGCGCACGTTCCGGGTGGACCGGATGCGGTTGCGGACCCCGAACGGCCCGCGGTTCGCCCCGCGCGAGGATCCCGGCGGTGACCTCGTCGGCCACGTCGCCGCCGGCCTGGCCACCGCGCCCTGGCGCTACCGGGCGCGGGTGACGGTGCGCGCACCGGCCGAGCACGTGCGCGCCCGGCTGCCGCCCGGCGTTCCGGTGGAACCTCTGGGCGAGGACGCCTGCGTGGCCGAGGTCGGCTCGGACACACCGCAGATGCTGGCCGGATACCTCGGCATGCTCGATGCCGACTTCCAGGTCACCGAGCCGCCCGAACTCGTCGCGCGGATCCGCGTGCTGGCCGACCGCTATCGGCGGGCGGTTCCGGCGGAGACATCTCGCGGCACGTCGCCGTGCGGCGTGCCCGGAAGCGAGCCGCCCGACGTCAGCCGCCACAGGTAAAAGTCACATGTGAGTGATGTCGGCGACACGCCGCAGCAGGACCCGACACAGCGGGTACCTGCTGCTTAACCTGCAGAAACAGGCGTACACCATCAGTGTGGACGTGACCATGTGACCCAGGCTGGAGTTCGAGGGCGGCGTACGTTCTTCGACCGCGACCACGGGGGTCGCGACAACGAAGGGGACGTCATGACCAGCACCTCACGCCACGTCACATCCCTGGCGACCGCGTCCCCCGCGTTCGAGAGCGAGCTCGGATCGGTCACCCTGGTCGACGCCGGCGCGATGCCCATCCTCAGCGGGCTCTCGATCAAGCACGTCACCCTGGAACCCGGTGCGATCCGCGAGCCGCAGTGGAACGTCAACGCCAACCAGATCGGCTACTGCCTTTCCGGCACGGCGCTGGTGTCGATCCTGGGGAACGCCGACGCCTTCTCCTCGTTCATCGTCGCCGCGGGTCAGATGTACCACGTCGAGTCAGGCGCGATCTACCACATCGAGAACGTCGGCGACGACCGTGCCGAGTTCGTTCTCGCGCTGCGCGACGAACGTCCTCGGCACTTCTCGCTGCACGACAGTTTCAACGCCATGACCGACGCGGTGCTCGGCAACACCTACGACCTGCCCGCCTCGGCGTTCGCCGCCCTCGACCGGTCTCCGGCCCAGCAGATCGTCCGCTGTACCGGTGCCGCCGACATCCCGGCCACGGCCGGCCTGCCCAACGCCCACCTGTTCGACCTCGAGGGCCAGCACCCGCCGCTGTCCTACGCCTACGGCAGCGCCCGCCTCGCCCGTAGCCAGTACTGGGCCGCCCTGGAGGACATCTCCATGTACTCCCTGCGCATCAAGGAGAGCGGGATGCGCGAACCGCACTGGCATCCCGTCACCGCCGAGATGGGATACGTGGAGAAGGGGCACGCCCGCATGCGTGTCCTGGACCCCGACGGCACCCTCGACGAGTACGTGCTCGGCCCCGGTGACGTGTACTTCGTGCCACGCGCCTTCCCGCACCACATCGAGGTCCTCGGCGAGGACGACATCCACTTCCTCATCTTCTTCGACCAGGCCATGCCCGCCGACATCGGCTACCGGGCGAGCGCGTCGGCGTTCTCCCGCGAGGTTCTCGCCGCGAGCTTCGGCATGCCCGAGCGCGACCTCCCCCGGTTCCCCTTCACGCCGGTCGACCCGCTCTTCGTCGCCCGCGCCAACCCTCGCGACCCGGTGCGCTGAGGACGTCGCCCGGCTGGTCCTTTCCCGGTTCCGACGAGGTCGCGGGCCAGGTGGCGGGTGGACCCGGGGTTGTGGTGAGGTCGCGGGCCGGGCGCCGGGCGGGCCTGGGGCCGCGGCGATGTCGCAGGCCAGGTGATAGCCGGGCAACCATGCCTATCGTCTAAAGTCGGGCGAATGGCCCCGATCCCCTCGCGGCTGGCCTGGTTGGACGCCCTGCGCGGACCCGCCGCGCTGGCCGTCGCGCTGCACCACTCCGGCTGGACCTTCATCCCGGGCCTCTGGGCGGAGGTGGACCGCAGGATCGACGTCGGCACCTGGGGCGTCTTCGTGTTCTTCCTGGTCAGCGGCTACATCATCCCCGCCTCCCTGGAGCGGCGCGGTGACCTGCGGGCCTTCTGGATCGGCCGCGCCTTCCGCCTGCTCCCCCTCCTGCTCGCCGCGCTCGGCCTGGCGCTCCTTCTCGCGTACGCCGGGGCGTTCGTCCTCCACCCGGGCCTGAGCGTGCGCCCCCTGCCCCTGGTCGTCCTCGGGAACGTGACGATGCTGCAGGAGCTGCTCGGCGTGCCCGCCGTCATCGACGTGATGTGGACGCTCTCGTACGAGATGGCGTTCTACCTGCTGGCGGTCGGGCTGTTCGCCACGGGGCGGGCGCACCGGTCGGCCGCGGCCGCGATCGTCCTGGCGCTGTCGGCCGTACTCCTGGGCCTCCTGCTGCCGGGGCCGGTCATCGGCGGCCGCGCCGACCTGGTCGCGGCGCTTCTCGGGATCGCGGTGGTCGCGGTCATCGTGGTGTCGGCGCGGGCGGGGGGCGGGACGCGTACGGCCGCCGCGGTGGCGGGCGGTCTCCTCGGGCTGGCGCTGGTGGTCCTGGGCAGCCGGATCGGCGCGTGGCAGGGTCTGATCATCCTGGCCATGATGTTCGCCGGTACGGCCGTGTACCGCGCCGAGCGGGGGACCATCCGGTGGCGTACCGCCGTCGCCACCGTACTGACGGTCCTGGCCTGCGGGGTCCTCGCCAAGGACGATCCCGGCTGGGCGCCGGCACTCCTGCTGGCCGCGGGTTTCTTCGCGGCCGGGTTCGCGCTGCGGCGCAGGTCGTTTCCCCGGTGGCTCGCCCACCTCGGGGTGATCAGCTTCTCCCTCTATCTGCTGCACCCGCTCCTGCTGCGGATCAGCCCGAACCTCCCGCTGTTCTTCCTCGCCCTGGTGCCGCTCTGCTACCTGACCCACCGCCTGATCGAGGCCCCCGCTCAACGTCTCGGCAGGCGGCCGGCCAGGTCTTCGGTGAGGGAGCCGGCGCCGGGCGGATCCTAGGACCCGCCCGGTGGCGCGGATCAGGGGGCCGCGTACTTTCCGTCGAGCTTCCTGTCGAGACGGCCGGGCCGGCTCCGACTTCTTTGTGACGGCGCCGATCGCGGCGTCGACGGAGCGGAGGAGGCTCGCGATGAGCAAGGTCGTGCTGGATGTGTCGATGTCCCTGGACGGGTTCGTCGCCGGTCCGAACGTCAGGATGGAGGCGGGCATGGGGGACGGCGGCGAACGGCTGCACGAGTGGATGACAGGGGAGGGACCGGACGGCGAGATCGACCTCGGCATCCGCCGGCAGGTGGACGCGGCGGTGGGGGCCACCGTCATCGGACGGCGTACGTTCGACCTCGGCGTGGGCCCGTGGGGCGGCACCCCGTGGCCCGGCGTCCCGAGCTTCGTCGTCACCCACAGGACCAGGCAGGATCTCCTCGGCGACAACGGCGGGACGTTCGCCTTCGATGGGTTGGAGGCCGCGGTCCGGCGCGCGCGGGAGGCCGCGGGGGACAGGGACGTCCTGGTGCTGGGCGCGGACGTCGCTCGGCAGGCGCTGAAGGCGGGCCTGCTCGACGAGGTGAGCATCCACCTCGTTCCCCTGCTGATGGGCGAGGGCACGCCGCTGTTCGCCGAGGATCGGGCCGAACTGATCCCGGTGGGGAAACCCGTCACCGGAACCGTCACCCATCTGCGCTACGGCGTCGCGAAGCCTTAGGGCCCGTGCGGGGCCGAGATCGGAGGGATCCGCCCGCGCGACGGCCTGCGATCCTGGCGGGCCCGTCATCACGCCGCCGGGACGGTTTCGGACGGCGGCCGGGTCCGCGGTCGGCTCTGCCGGGTGCCTCCCCAGCCGGGCGTCACCTCGCGCTCGGCCCTGCGCGACGCGCTCAAAAGCTCTCGGAAACCACCGAATCCCTCATGAAGCCATGGTTTCGTCAATGCAGCATGAAGTTCGCGCGATGCGCTCATCTGGCCGATGGCGGGTGCCACCCGCTGACCTAACGTCGAGGTATGTCCAGCTCGCACACCACCTCGATGGGGAACCGACATGGCCTTCGTCACCACCGCTGACGGTACCGAGATCTTCTACAAGGACTGGGGCAGCGGGCAGCCGGTCGTCTTCAGCCACGGCTGGCCGCTCAACGCCGACGTCTGGGACGACCAGCTGAAGCTGGTCGCGGACAACGGTTTCCGGGCCGTCGCGCACGACCGCCGGGGGCACGGCCGTTCCGGCCAGCCCTGGAACGGCAACGACATGGACACCTACGCCGACGACCTGGCCCGGCTGATCGAAACCCTCGACCTGCGCGAGGTGATCCTGGTCGGGCACTCCACCGGCGGTGGCGAGGTGACCCGCTACATCGGCCGGCACGGCACCTCCCGCGTCGCCAAGGCCGTCCTGCTGGGCGCGGTCCCGCCGCTCATGCTGAAGACCGACGCCAATCCCGAGGGCCTGCCGATCGAGGTGTTCGACGGCATCCGCGCGGGGGTCGAGGGCGACCGCTCGCAGTTCTACAGGGACCTCAGCATGCCCTTCTACGGCTTCAACCGGCCCGGCGCGGAGGTCTCGGAGGGGGCGAGGGACGCCTTCTGGATGTGGAGCATGCAGGTGGGCCTCAAGGGGGCGTACGACTGCGTCAAGGCCTTCTCCGAGACCGACTTCACCGAGGACCTCCGGCGCTTCGACATCCCGACCCTCATCGCGCACGGCGACGCCGACCAGATCGTGCCCATCGTCGCCGCCGGCCCGAAGTCGGCCGAACTGGTCAAGGGCGCCACCCTGAAGGTCTACCCGGGCAGGCCGCACGGCCTGGTCGGCGCCTACAGGGACGAGTTCAACGCCGACCTGCTGGCCTTCGCCAGGTCCTGAGACGGCCCGGCTCCCAGGACGGTTCGACGCCCCGGACAGGCGCGACATCTGCCTCACCACGATCGCGAACGTTCGAGGTTCGAAATCGTTCGGGAGCGCACGATTCTCTTTTCACGCCGTACGGTTCGCGTTCCATGCCGTATGGTTCTCTTTTCGCGCCGTACGATTCCCGTTCCGCGCCACAGGGGCCGGCCGCTCCGATGCCCGGTGTCCGGCGGGGCCGCGATCCCCTCAGGCGTGCGAGGACCGCGAGGGCCGCGACGTCGCGAGGCGTCGCTGTTCCTCCTCGACGATCTGGCGGGCCAGGGTCTGTTCCGAGATGTCGACCGCGTCGGGGGTGGACTCGGCCAGGTCGCTGCGGCGGGCGTAGGTGTCGAAGAGCCCGACCTTGCCGCGGAGGATGTCGAGCATGCGCTGGTCGACGCTGTCGGCCGTCAGGATGCGGTGCACCTGGACCTTGCGGACCTGCCCCATGCGGTGGGCGCGGGCCACAGCCTGGCTCTCCATGGTCGGCTTGACCTGGGGCTCGCAGATGATCACCACCGAGGCGGCCTGCAGGTTGACGCCGATCCCACCCGCCTGGATCTGGCTGAGCAGCACGGCATGGCCGGGGGCCGCCGTGAACTCGTCGATGACCTGCTGGCGGCGGGCGGTGCCGAGGTCGCCCGAGATCGGCCCGTGGACCCGGCCGCCGGGGTCACCCGGGGATCCCGGGGCGCCGGTGCCCCCGAGAGCTCCGTGGACGGCGGTCATGACGTCGCGGAAGTAGGAGAAGACCACGACCTTGAGATCGTTGCCCGCCGCCTCGTCGACGAGTTCCAGCAGCCTCTGGAGCTTGGCCGACGTCTCCGGCACGGCGTAGGCGGCACGGCGCATCGCCATGAAGTTCCCGTCGGCCACGGCCTTCCGGTAGGCGGTGAGGTCCGCCGGGCTGAACTCCTCCCACTCGTCCACGTGCACGAGGTCGGGCAGCTCGGTGAGCACGTCCTCCTGATTGCGGCGCAGGTAGACCGATGCCACGGCCCTGCGGAAGGACTGCCCTCTCGCGGCTCCCGTCCCCGCCACCGTCGCCAGCGCCGCGGTGTCGCCGTTCCGGATGCCCGGGAGCAGATCGGGCCTGAGGTAGCCGATCAGGTTGCGGAACTCCTCGACGCGGTTCTCCATCGGGGTCCCGGTCATGAAGAGCACCCGGTCGGTACGGCCGCACCACCGGGCGACGGCCTGGGAACGCCGGGCGGCCGGGTTCTTGACGTAGTGCGCCTCGTCGACCACGAGCATCCCGAGCGCGACGTCGTCGGGGACCTCCAGCCGGTGCAGGGTGTCGATGGTGGTCACGGCGACGCCGCCGGTGCGGATCCATTCCGCCAGGGCGGCGGTCCGGTCGCCGCCGCGCAGGGAGTAGGCCCGCAGCGTGCTGCGGGCCTCGATCTCGCGCACCCAGTTGATCAGGACGCTGGCCGGGCAGGCCACCAGGAAGTGCCTCTCGCCGCGCGCCCAGAGGTGCGCGAGGGCGGCGACGGCCTCGATGGTCTTGCCCAGGCCCATCTCGTCACCCAGGATCACCCGCCGCTGGGCGAGGGCGAAGCGGGCGCCGAACGACTGGTAACCGCGCAGGGAGACCCGGCGGTGGGTGTCGTCGAGGTCCTGGGCCTTGACCCGCGCGGAGATGTCGTCGGGCAGGAAACCCTCCGAGGCGACACGGTCGGGTTCCGTGGCCGCGATCTCGGCGAGCAGGTTGTAGTACTCGGACGCGCGGAGCTCGAAGTCGACCCACGCCTCGATGCCGGAGACCGGCGGGCGCAGCAGGTCCACGGAGGCCTGGCCGAAGAGCAGCGCCGTGTCGGACGCGTTCGCCTCCGCGATCACGTCCTCGATCCGCGCGACGGCCTCCTGCGCACGGCGACGACCTCCCCGGCCCGCGAGCAGCATCCGCAACCACCCGCGAGCGGGTTGCGCGTCGGGCAGGAGCGAGGCCAGCCTCCGCTCGATTCTCCGCGCGGCACCGCCCGCGCGCGGCAGGTCGGGGCCGGCGTTCACCAGCCGGTTCAGCGCGATCAGCAGGTCCGTGGTCTCGTCGTCCTGCCGGTCGACGTCGATCCGCAGCGCCACCGTCTCCTCCACCGCCTTGGCGATCTGCTCGGCGGCGGCGTGCGCCTGTCTCGCGTTCCACGCCCCGACCCCGGGGAGCAGTTGGAGCGCGTACGGCGTGGTGTCCAGGATGTCGAGGATCGTCTGGTAGCCGGCCTGTTCGAGGGCCCTGATCCGAAGCCGCCCCACGGTGACGTCCTTCAGGCGCGTCAGGGGAATCGACCCCAGTTCCTCGCGTGCCAGGCGCGTACGCACGGAGGCCAGCGCCCGCTGGGCGTCGGCGCGCGCCCGCGCGTCATCGGCGAGCAGCGTGCGCGCGTGGGACCGGAGGCGACCCGCCCTCTGGAAGAGGGCCCTGACCTGCCTGGGGGTGGAGGCCGGATCCTCTCGCTCGACGTCGCCCAAGCTCTCGTCCCTCCCGTCACGGCTCGCGGTAGTTCACCGTCGCCAACCACCCGGCCGGTTGTCAACGATCGGCCAGGCCGGACACGGCGTCACAGCCCTTTGCCCGCTAATGAGCCGTTCATGGGTTCCGGGGAGAATCCGATGAACGGCCCGGCCGGGCCGGGACCCCGATCCCACCGCGATCCCGCCGCCGGCCGGGCACACGCCGGGACCGACTGTCGGTGCCTCCTGGCAGAATCCGCGTGTTCTGAACGTGAGCGGCCGAAGGTGGAGTGAGACGGATGTCAGATCGAGGGAACGCACCGTTGATACGGCTCGACCCGTGGGCGGAGACCGATCTCGACCTGCTGCGTCGCATCAACGCGCCGGAGATGACCGATCACCTGGGAGGCCCGGAGACCGAGGAGAAACTCCTCGACCGGCACAGACGGTATGTCGACATCGAGGGGAAGGAGACCGGCCGGATGTTCAGCGTCGTCCTGCTCCCCGGGCTCCAGCGGGTCGGCAGCATCGGATACTGGGAACGCGCCTGGCGGGGCGAGACCGTGTACGAGACCGGCTGGAGCGTCCTGCCGGAGTTCCAGGGCAGGGGCATCGCGGTCGCGGCGGCCCTGGCCGTTGTCGCCAGGGCGAGGGCGGAGCGCAGGCACCGCCACATCCACGCGTACCCCTCCGTCGACCATCCCGCGTCGAACGCGATCTGCCGGAAGGCCGGGTTCCGGTTCGTCGCCGAGTGCGACTTCGAGTACCCGCCGGGAAACGCCATGCGGTGCAACGACTGGCGCCTGGACCTCGCCGCGGAGACGTGAGACGTTCCGCTCGGGCGGGGCCGGACGCCGCGCGGAAGGGGACGCGGGCGTCTCTCCTGGCCGTACGGTGAGTCGCCCCTCCCGCAGGTGCGAGTCCGTAATAGTGCACTTTGGGAGCTGAGTGTGCATTCCTGCGCAGAAGGAAGCGTCGACTGTTTCTAGTGTCCGTGGTGTCCGAACGGCACGACCCCTCCACCACCCGCACAGGAGCATGACGATGAGCACCACGCGCACCCTTCTCGCCGGAGCGGCCCTGGCCGGTTCCCTGCTGGCCGGCATCGCCGCGGCCCCCGCCGCCTCCGCCGACACC
>NZ_JBPXMB010000048.1:0-48869 GCF_051918945.1 Streptosporangium sp. LJ11 | reverse complement strand
ACCATCTCCGGCACCAACGTGGTCTACACCCCCGCTCCGGGCTTCGTCGGCACCGACACCTTCACCTACACCATCACTACTGCTTGCGGGACTGCCACTGCCACCGTCACCGTCACCATCCCCTGCACCGATACGCCCATCCGCCTGGTCAACGGCAGCTTCGAGGCGCCACCTGTGACCGGGTTCCAGATGCTCCCCGATGCCTCGATCAACCCGAGTATCGGCTGGCAGACCACTGCCGGCGACCGCCTGGTGGAGTTCTGGCGTACCGGCTACACCGGGGTCCCATCAGCTGATGGGCAGCAGTTCGCCGAACTCAACGCCAACCAGTTCTCCACGCTGTATCAGGACCTGCCCACCGTTCCCGGAACGGTCATGACCTGGTCGCTGTATCACCGGGGCGTCGCGGGCACGGACGTGATGCACGTGCTCATCGGCGCTCCCGGTGCGGCCGTGGCCCAGACCCCCGCCGGAGCCACCTCCCCCGACATCACCGACGGCAACACCGCCTGGCGCCGCTACACCGGGACCTACGTCGTCCCGCCGGGACAGACCGTCACCCGGTTCTCCTTCGAGTCGGTGTCGACCGCAGGTGGTAACCCGGCGACCGGCAACCTTCTGGACGGCGTGACATTCGAAACACCGGCCTGCCCAGCCACAACACAAACGCCGTGAAGGCGGACGCAACCTCGGGTGCGTACACCGCAAATTGATCGATCGCTGACCCGCGACCGCTCAGCTCCTTGACCATCACCACGACACCCGGCCGAGGGCCACGCGGACAGAAACGGAACAGATGCCAAAGCTCCTGTGCAGCAAGGCAACACAACCCTTGCTGCACAGGTCCACCTACCTTTGCTGGACTTCCCCTCCTAGCGTGGAGACCTGACCTAAGGAGAAGGTCGGGTCGTGGGAGAGAGCAGACGCAGGTTCGACCCGGAGTTCCGGGCGGGCGGAGTCCGCATCGTGCGGGAGACAGGAAAGCCGATCGCGCAGGTCGCGAAGGATCTGGGCATCAACGCGGGCACGCTGGCCAACTGGATGCAGATGGATCGGCTGGCCCGCGAGCAGGACACCAACGGCGGGGAACTGGCCGAATCGGAGCGGGAGGAACTCGCCAGGCTACGCAGGCAGCGGGCTGAGTGGGCCAAGGAACGCGCCGAGCTGGAGATGGAGCGGGATGTCCTCAAGCGCTCGGTGTATGGGTCAACGAGGCGATGGGCCGGTGAGCACGGTGGCCTTCACCCGCCCCCGGAAGACCGAGCACGGCATCAGCCGCATCACTTCCTGCCGGGCGTTGGGAGTCTCGCGATCCTGGTTCTACAAGTGGAAAGACCGCGCTGTCACCGCTCGTGAGCGGCGGCGTGCCGATCTGGATGCGGCGATCGCGCAGCATTTCACCGCCTCCGGTGGCGCCCATGGCTCGCCGCGCGTCTCCCGTGACCCGCGCGTGGTCTGGCCGGGTCCGCCAGCGGACGAGCCCGGTCGAGCGTGGTGGCTCGACCGGGCTCGTCGGGTGGAAACGGATCAGGCGAGGTCGAACCGGTCGAGTTCCATGACCTTCGTCCAGGCCGCGACGAAGTCGGTCACGAACCTGTCGGAGGCGTCCTTGCTGGCGTAGACCTCCGCGAGGGCTCGGAGCTGGGAGTTGGAGCCGAAGACGAGGTCGACCGCGGTGGCGGTCCACTTCACCTCATCGGTGCTCACGTCGCGGATCTCGTACACGTGCTCCTCGGACTCCGATGCCTTCCACCGGGTGCCCGGGGAGAGCAGGTTGGTGAAGAAGTCGTTGGTGAGCACGCCGGGCCGGTCGGTGAGGACGCCGTGCCGGGTACCGCCGACGTTGGCCCCGAGAGAGCGCAGGCCGCCGATGAGGACGGTCATCTGGGGCGGGGTCAGGTTGAGCATGTAGGCGCGGTCGACGAGCAGCACCTCCGGCGGGGTCTTCTCGCCGGAGGACAGGTAGTTGCGGAACCCGTCGGCGCGGGGCTCGAGGACCCGGAAGGACTCGACGTCGGTCTGCTCCTGGGTGGCGTCGGTGCGGCCCGGGCGGAACGGCACCGTCACCGTCACGCCGGCCTCACGCGCCGCCTTCTCGACGGCGGCCGAGCCGGCCAGCACGATCAGGTCGGCAAGCGAGATCTTCGCGCCGCCGGCCTCGTTGAACTCACGCTGGATGCCCTCGAGGGTCTCCAGGACCGTCGCGAGCTGCTCGGGCTGGTTGACCTCCCAGCTCCGCTGCGGCTCCAGACGGAGCCTGGCGCCGTTGGCGCCGCCGCGCTTGTCGGTGGACCGGAAACTCGCGGCGGAGGCCCAGGCGGTGGAGACCAGCTGGGCGGTCGTGAGGCCGGACTCCAGGACCTTGGCCTTCAGGGAGGCGATGTCGCCGTCACCCACCAGTTCGTGATCGACGGCCGGCACCGGGTCCTGCCACAGCTGGGGTTCGGCGACCCACGGTCCGAGGAAGCGGCTGACCGGACCCATGTCGCGGTGCAGCAGCTTGTACCAGGCCTTGGCGAAGGCCAGCGCGAACTCGTCGGGGTGCTCCAGGAAGCGACGGGAGATCTTCTCGTACGCCGGGTCGACGCGCAGCGACAGGTCGGTCGTGAGCATCGTCGGCTTGTGCTTCTTCGACGGGTCGTGGGCGTCGGGGATGATCGCCTCGGCGTCCTTCGCGACCCACTGCTTCGCGCCACCGGGGCTCGTGGTGAGCTCCCACTCGTAGCCGAAGAGGATCTCGAAGAAACGGTTGCTCCACTGTGTCGGCACGTCGGTCCACGTCACCTCGAGACCACTGGTGATCGTGTCCTTGCCCTTGCCGCTGCCGTAGGTGCTCAGCCAGCCCAGCCCCTGCGACTCCAGCGGCGCGCCCTCGGGCTCCGGCCCCACATGGCCGTCCGCGCTCCCGGCGCCGTGGGTCTTGCCGAACGTGTGGCCGCCGGCGATGAGAGCGACGGTCTCCTCGTCGTTCATCGCCATCCGTCCGAAGGTCTCGCGGATGAAATACGCCGCCGCGGCCGGGTCCGCGTTGCCGCGGGGACCCTCCGGGTTGACGTAGATGAGACCCATCTCGGTCGCGCCGACGTCCGGCGACATCTCATTTTCGGTGACGTAGCGCTCGTCGCCGAGCCAGGCGTCCTCCGGACCCCAGAAGATCTCCTCCGGCTCCCAGATGTCCTCGCGGCCGAAACCGAAGCCGAAGGTCTTGAACCCCATGGACTCCAGGGCGACGTTGCCGGCGAGCACGAGCAGGTCGGCCCACGAGATCTTCTGGCCGTACTTCTGCTTGACCGGCCACAGCAACCGGCGGGCCTTGTCGAGGTTGGCGTTGTCGGGCCAGCTGTTGAGCGGGGCGAAACGCTGGGAGCCGTCGCCGGCCCCGCCGCGACCGTCGTGGATGCGGTAGGTGCCCGCGGCGTGCCAGCTCATCCGGATCATCAGGCCGCCGTAGTGGCCGAAGTCGGCCGGCCACCAGTCCTGCGAGGTGGTGAGCACCTCGATGATGTCCTGCTTGAGGGCCTCGACGTCGAGCTGCTCGAGCTCCTTGGCGTAGCTGAAGTCCTCTGCCAGCGGGTTGCTCCTGGAGGAGTGCGCGCGCAATGGCGAGAGGTCGAGCTGGTTGGGCCACCAGTCCCGGTTCGTGTGCGGACGACCGCCGGTCTTCGGAGTCGGCGAGTCGATGGCCGGGTTCTCGCTCTCGCTGCCACGCGCGGTCACGGAGTCGTGCGCGATCGGACAGCCGCCTGCTTCACCCCCGCTCTTCGTGTCGTTGACGATCGCGTCGTGGTTCTCGGTCATGGAAATCCTTCCGGATCAGCTGGCGGTGGAACAGTTGAGGCACACGCCCCAGTAAATGATCTCGGCCTCGTCGATCACGAAGCCGTGATCGTTGGACGCCGTCAGGCAGGGCGCCTCACCGATCGCACAGTCGACGTCGGCGACGACACCGCACGATCGGCACACGATGTGGTGGTGATTGTCGCCGACCCGCCCCTCGAACAGGGCGGGACTGCCCGGCGGTTCTATACGGCGGACGAGCCCCGCGGTGGTGAGCGCGTGGAGGCCTTCGTACACGGCTTGCAGGGAGACCTGGCCGATACGGTCACGCACTCCCGAGGTGAGCGCCTCGACACCGAGATGGTCGCCGTTTCGGACGGTTTCGAGCAGCGCGACACGGGCCGCCGTCACCCGTAGGCCGGCACCTCGCAGCTCCTCGGCGGTGGTCGGGGGCTGGGATGCGGTCATGACTCCAACATACCCTCATGAACATGAATAATTTAAGATATTGACTGGTTCAAGTCTTGGTAGGTCTCCTTCGACGTCCGGGAGCACATGCGTCTACGTGTTCATGATCAGCCCGATCCGGCTGTGACCCGGCGCCTTCGTCACGGCCCGAGGCGAGGCACCCAAGGTGAGCGGGAACGAGGCACAGGCATGGCGCAGGTCGTGAAGCCTGGGCCGGTCGAGCCTCGCTCCATGAGCTCGTCCGGCGGCGGATCGCGCAGGCCACCCACTCGGCGGGCGAGCTGCGCGCCATGCATCCGGTGGGCTCGCCGGAGAAGGGCCGCCAGGAGCAGAAGAGCAGGCGCAGCGTGCTCGACGCCCTGCGGCGCGGCATGACGATGCGCACGATCGTTCACGCGCGCGTGTTGGACGATCCTCGTAAGGCGGCCCGGGTCAGGGAACCGCATGCCGTCGGTGACTCGCACCGGATCGTCGACGAGCCGATCCAGCAGGTGCTCGTCTTCGAGCGCACAGCGGCGTTCGTCCGGATCATCCCCGTGGCTTATTCGCCGGGCGCCCTGGTGATCAGGCAGCAGGGTCTGATCACCATCCTCATCGACCTGTTCGAACGGACCTGGGCCAGGGGCAATGGAGGCCACTGAGCCGGCACCGGCTGACCCCGCGCGAGCGCGAGGTGCTCGCTCTGCTCGCCGAAGGGCGCTCCGACAGTGCTGTCGCCCGCGCGTTGTCGATCATGGAGGCGGCCGTCGGCAAGCATGTGGCCGGCGTGTTCGTCAAGCTCGAGCCGCCCGTGACTCAGGACGACAACCGGCGGGTGCCGGCGGTGCTCGCGTAGCTGCGCGGAGCGGCGCGGTGGTGCCAGGCGGACCTCATCCTCGCCCTGGCCCCCATGTGGGCGGAATCCGGCACGATTTCAATGAGGTCATGCAACGGATGACTGGATTACTGGTCGGCGCGGTCTTCGTCGTCAACGCGCAAAGCCCGCTGAACACCGTGACCGTGAACTTCCTGCGGGTGGCCGCGCCTGTCCGGGGGCCGCGAGCGTCATCGCCATGTGGTCCGCCACAGCCCGGAAGGAGCAGCCCACCGCAGGCCCGCACCGGAACATGTTCGGCCGTGGCCACCTGATCGTCGTCGCTGAGGCGATCCCGCTCTTCGGCGGAATCCGGATGTTCGCCGCCTGGGGACGTCCGGAGCAGACCAACGTGGCCTGGGTGGCGTTCGTGGTCGGTGTGCACTTCATCGCGTTGGCGCCGGTCTGGAAGGACCGGGGCATCGCCGTACCCGGTGTGGTTCTCACCCTGCTCGGCGCCGCCGGTCTTGTCCTGGCGTCGACGGCCGCCGTCGCCTGGGTACCGTTCGTCAGCGGCGTGCTGTCCGGGGTGGTGCTCCTGGCCGGCACCGCCACCTTCGGCTGGCGCGCCATGAAAGCTCGGACGGCCTGACCAGGCCACTGCCGTTTCGCAAGCAGGATGTCAGGAGTATGAGCCTCCTGGGTTCCACCGGTCGGAACACCTCTCCACTGATCCCGGTCGGTCATCGGCGCATGTCGTCCCAAGATCGCTAAGGTGTGCCGCAGCCTGTGAAAGGACCACCTTGTCGAACTTCCCCCGGCTGTCGAGACCGGCATTGCCGACCTGGATGGTGGCCGCGGCCGTCGCCGCCTTCCCGACCTGGGAGGAGTGGCACTTTCGGCTTCACTCCGGTCCGGTCGAGACGCACGTCTGCATGAGCTCCGGGGTGTGGGAGACATCGCCCCTGGACCCCCTGCGAGGCGATCTCGACGGGATCATGCAGAACGTGGAGGCATGGGCCATCCCCGCGCTGCTGGTCCTGGGGGGATTTCTCGCCTGCCTGGGCCGCAGGGATCCACGGAGCGTGGGCCGGCGAACGGCGGGCGTTCTCGTTCTGATCGCGGTCATCAAACCGGCGACTCCCCTCTACACCTCGGCGGAGGAGTGCGGCGGTCCGATCCCCATCCTCAGTGCCGAGTGGTTCGCCACGGTGATGAGCAGTTGGGGAAGCACCCAACTCTGCCTCCTGGGCGCCGCCGCGCTCGTCCTGCTCGTCACCCAGACGATGAGCGGTGCCACCTCGAAACAGCCGGAGGTCGCCTCGTCGGCCGGTGTCACCTGGCGCCGGCCGGTGGCGCTACTGGTCGATTACGCGATCGTCATCGTGGTCCTCACCTTCGTCGTCCAACCCATCCTGGTGCTGACCGGCGTCGACGAGTTCTTCCCCTCCATCCACCTGGGCTACGGGCTCTTGAACGAGGCGGGGCTGTCGCTGGACAACGCAGATCCCGAACCGTTACTCGTCCTGTTCCTCGTGTTTCTGTACTTCTGGGCGCAACACAGCCTGTGGGGACGGACACCAGGCAAGCGCCTGCTGCGCATCGGCCTCGTCTCCACGAGGACGACGGTACGGCCGGCGGTGGGAAGGACGGCTCTTCGCACGCTGATCTTCCCGCTCCTGATCTTCGTGCCGTTCGCCGGGCCCGCCGTTCTCATCGTGGATGGGGTGTGGGCGCTTCTCGACCCTGAAGGCCGGGCGCTTCACGACCGATGGACGAACACCGACGTCATACGGACGGTTTCGAAGGTCCAGGCCCAGACGTAGCGGAACCGGCAGCCGACCTCCGGCAGGGCGCTTCACCTTGACCTCGGATCCGCCCCGCTTCCCTGCGGGCAGGGCGGCGGCAGACTGAATGAGCAGGCGGATGGGGTACGCGTGTCTGTGAAGTGACGACCCGGTTCGGGTTGCGGTTCACCGCCGCACCACGCCGTTCCAGACAGACCGGCTGAGCGCGCTGGTCCGCTGGTCCAGATTGAACCGATCCGAACGGCCAGGATCCGAGCCCCTTCTCTTTCCCGCCCTGACCGGCTCGACCGATCACCTCTCCATCACTTGGTGAGCCCAGCGATCAGCGCGGCCCGCTCCACACGGGTGCGTCCGGTCGCAGGATCTCACCGCGGTTCGAAGAAGCGACGGCCGAACGGAGCCGACGGTCGTTCACGGAGGTGACCATCCGGAGCGCCCTGACCTGACCTTGAGCGTCGCCCCAGCCCACTCCTTGTGCCGCGGAGCCATCTTGGAAGCTACCCGAGTAGGCGATTGCGACCTGAGCCGGACGGATCCGAACGATCCTGGAGACCGTTCGAGGATCTACGGATCGGAAGGTCGAACCGCGCCTGCTGTGCAACCCGCCAGGAGGGCGAAAAGAGGAGGTGGAAACCGGCGATCAGGAAATCCTCGTGTTCTGCCGAGAGGCTATGAAGTCATCAAGCTCGGTCTGTTGCTCGCTGCTGAAAGCACGCCTGGGGAGGAAGCCCGCGAACTGCCTGTTCACGAAGAACAGCCAGAACTCGGGGCCGGTGACGATCCGTCCGAACAGCGACCATCGCATCGTGGTGGCGGACTGGTCGGTTCGGCACTCGTATCCGTCGCTGGTCAACCGGAGGGTGGTCGGCACGCAGAGGTGGGCGAGCTGCCGCTTGCCGGTACGTCGGATCGACCAGGTCAGCACGAGCGGGAAGACGACCGCTCCCACCAGCATGGCGACGCCCGTGGATGTGGAGCCGATCAGAACGCAGCCAAGCCCTGACGCGATCAGGACCGACGGCAGCACCAGATAGGCGATCTTGAGTTGCTGCCTGATTCCCTGTCCGAGTGCTCGCGCCACTTCATCGGGAGTGGGCTCGTATCTGACCGTGAAGTCCAACATGCTGCCTTTGTTCGTGTGGTGACACATCATTCAGGGCTCAGCAGAGAATCTGGCCTTCCCCGCCTTGCCGGGTCGGCCGCTCTTCGTCGTTTCAGCGCCCTCGACTTCGACGGTCATGCTTGAGAGCCAGTCTCACGGCTCCATAGATGATGAAAAACAGAATAAGGCCGACAATCAGCCAGAAGACCGCCAGCGCGAACCAGCCCGTCATCCCCATGTACATTTCGCCGCTCCCTTTTCCCGTCGACTTGCCCGCCTTCGCAGGTTATGCCATGAGATCGGCCTCATGATCACCTGAGGGCGGCTGATTTCCGTACGAGGCTGGAGGCGATCGACGGTCCGGCGCCTCGTTGCTCGGCATCGGCCCGTCGAAGATCGGGACACCACGGGTGGCCCCGGTCGCCCGGGGGTTCGTGCCCGCGTCCTTACGTGACGGTGGGGCCGGAATTCGCCCGCTCGGCCGGGCCGTGCGAGAAGTGCGCCGGGACACCGAACCAGGTGGCCCGGGCGGTGGCGAGGGTGCCGGTGGGTTGCGGGTCGGTGGTGGTGGAGATCCAGGCGGTGTGTCCGTCGGGGCGGAGCAGCAGCTCCTCGAGCTCAGGGTGTTCGGGGCAGCGGACGTGGTAGGTGTCCACTGCGCCGTCCGCGCCGGTCGGCAGGACGCGATCGCCGAATCGGAGGAACACCGGACGCGCGGGCCGGAGCAGTTCGGCGACGCTGGTGCGTCTCTCGCCCATGGCCAGCTTCAGGTTCGGCGCGAGCTTGCCCAGCCACGGGTGCTCGCCGGGGATCCTGGGGTCGTACCGGGTGCTCACCCCGGTGGCCAGTTCGGCGAGGTAGGTACCGACCTGCGGCAGGCCGGTGAGCTCGCCGAACAGCTCCCGGACCGGACCGAGCTCCGGGAGGCGTCGCCCGAGGATCGCCTGCGCGCGGGTGGTCCGCAGCACGCGAGCCCCGACCTCGTGCCGCTCCCGGTGGTAGCTGTCCAGCAGGCCGTCCGGCGCGTGGCCGAGCGCGGTGGCGGCGAGTTTCCAGCCGAGGTTGACGGCGTCCGCCAACGCCACGTTCACCCCCACCGCCCCCGCCGGCGGGTGGATGTGCGCGGCGTCCCCGGCCAGCACGACCCGTCCCGCGACATAGCGGTCCGCCTGCCGGGCCGAGTCGGAGAACCTGGTGAGCCAGCGCGGGTCGCGAAGCTCCACCGGGCGGCCGAGCACCTCGTTCAGCACCCGCTGGAAGTAGGCCGGCCGCACCGGCTCGTCGCGGTCGGCGGGCGGGGCCGGCTCGTCGAGCACGATTCGTACGTAGCCGGGCCGCGGGATGACGAACACCGTGCCGTGCTCGCCGTCGGTCATCCCGAAGGGCAGGTCGGCGGGGTCGGCCAGTTCCACGTCGGCGAGCAGGCCGAACGTGGTGGCCGCGGTGCCGGGGAAGCCGATTCCGGCGAGCTTGCGCACGACGCTGCGGCTGCCGTCGCAGCCGGCGAGATAGCCGACCCGCCGGCGATGGTGCCGGCCGCCGGCCCGGACGGTCACCTCGACACCGTCCCCGTCCTGAGCGAGATCGGTCACCTCGTGTCCCCAGGACACCGTCACACCCAGCTCGGCCAGCCACTGCTCCAGGAGTTCCTCGACCCGGGTCTGCGCGATGCCGAGCACGTACGGGTGATCGGTGTCCATGGCGGTCAGGTCCAGCGGCCGGCTCGGATCGGCGAACATGCCGTAGGGCACGGCCGGGCCCTCGGCCAGGAAGCGGTCGGCGATGCCGCGCCGGTCCAGTAGCTCCAGGCTGCGGGCGTTGAGAGTGAAGCCGCGGCAGAACGGCGATCGTCGCGGCAGCCGGTCCACCACCGTCACCTCGACCCCGGCCAGTGCGAGCTCCGCCGCCAG
The DNA here is from genome assembly GCF_051918945.1 of Streptosporangium sp. LJ11. Lineage (NCBI taxonomy): Bacteria > Bacillati > Actinomycetota > Actinomycetes > Streptosporangiales > Streptosporangiaceae > Streptosporangium > Streptosporangium sp. LJ11. The sequence goes on along the minus strand of NZ_JBPXMB010000048.1, from coordinate 39,011 downwards.
CATCAACCCGGCCGGTCCCGCCCCGGCCACCATGACCTTCATCGAACCTCCTCGCGTCGACATTTCCTTCACCGGGTCTCACCACTCGTGCGGACCCAGCCGGTCACGGGTTCCGGCCAGGCCAACCGGCCGGTCTCGATATCGGCGGTGATCTCCTCGAGCCAGTCCAGTTCGGCCTGCAGCATCCGCACCGCGTACTCGGCCTCCACCACGAACAGGCGCGGCACCTCGCCGGCCTCCAACACCTCGCGGTGTCCCTGCCGGACCTCCTCCAGCGACGCGCGCACCCGGCCGGTCCGCTCCCGCAACGCCGCCACGGCGCCGTCCGGCCCGAGCGCGCCGAGATAGCTGACCGCCGACAGGAACTTCGGGTACTCGTCGGCCGGGACGCGGATCAGCTCGTCCACCCAGCGCACGAACTCCGTACGCCCCAGCGCGGTGTGCTGGTAGACGGTGCGCTCCGGCCGGGCACCGACCCGGACCGTCTCCCGCGTCTCGATCCATCCGGCGCGTTCCAGCGCTCGGACCACGTCGTACAGGGAGCCGGTCGTCACCTTGAACACCCGGTCCATGCCACGTTCCCGCAGCGTGGCTGCCATGGCGTGGGGGTGCGCCGGCGACTCCATCAGCAATCCCAGCACCGCCAACCCCAGCGAGTTGGACACCGGGCGCCGACCAGTCGTACTCAATCGATCGCCTCCTATCAGTCGGATCCGAGTATTTGGCACCGACTGATACTTGTCAAGATCGGGAATCGGCATCGGGGAGGGTGGCCACGGGAGGAGGTGCCTGGCGGCGGTGCCGCTCCGGTGTGCCCCTGTCGCCGGCGGCGAGTACGGCCGGCCGGTCATCGAGGTGTCGTGACGGGCCGGCATGCCGAGGCGGACTCGGCGGAGAACGGGTTCGTTACCGCGGGGTCATTCCTGCGTTCTCGCGGTCAGGGCGAACTCGTACTCGACCTGGTCGATCAGGTTGCCGTCACCGAAGTCGTGTCCGCGGACCGCGCCCGACTCGGTGAAGCCGCTCTTGGCGTAGAAGCGGCGTGACTGGGACGTATCGCGCAGCGTCCACAGGTGCACCCGGCTGAAGCCGGTCTCGCGCAGCCTGCGCAGGGTCGCGGTCATCAGGGCGCCCGCGCTGCCGGTGCCCCAGCCGTCCGGGTGGCCGTAGAAGCCGAAGATCTCGGCCGCTCCCGGCCGCGTCGGGGAGGAACCGAAGTAGGAGAAGTTCAGCGGACGCCCGTCCAGCGCGGCGAGCAGGACGGTGTCCTGCCCCTTGGCGAGCACGTCGTGCCACTTCCCGCGCCGGTGTCTCACCGCCTCGGCGCAGAACTCCGGGGCGAAGAAGCCCGCGTAGGCCGCCTTCCAGGACTCCGCGTGGATCTCGCCCAGCACATCCCCATGGTCGACGGAAGCCTGGAAGATCACGAAGTTCTTGGTCACGGGATCACACTATGGGGAGCATCGGCCGAGCCGGTCGTCGCGGAACGCGGGACGGCGCGTGCCCCGGAGGAGGGGCGCGCGCCGTCGTGCGTCGAGAGGAGACGTCAGGAGATGGTCAGCGAGCCGTTCGGGTTACGGGCGCACGTGACGACCGTGCGGGGTGCGGCGGTGAGGGCGCCGGTCAGGCACTGGCCGAGGACGACGTGGCCCGCGGCGTTGGGGTGCCACGCCTCCTGACAGGTCTGGAAGTAGGTGCCGCAGGTGTTCGCCGCCTTCTGGACGCGGATCTTGTCCCAGCCGGACAGGCTGGTGACGAAGTTGCCGTTCGGCGACTCCTGTATCCGGACCGGTGTGGCGAGCGCGTTCTCCGGGCTGCCGGGGTTCTCGCAGAGCCGGGCCCCGTCGAAGGCCTTCTGGACGTCCAGGACGCGCAGGTTGGCCGCCGGACGCTCGGCCGCCAGCGTGTTGTAGGCGTTCCTGACGAGGTTGCCGAGGTTCTGGGAGAACACGTGCCCGGGGGCGAGGCTCGCGCGGTGGATCGGGCAGCCGGCGGCGTACCGCTCGGCGCCGAGGTCGCGGAACTTGTCGCGCGTGTCGGTGCGGTTGTCCTCGTCCCGGTACTCCGGGGCGACGTCGAGCGGCAGCGGGTTGGTGTAGTTCTGCAGGACCACCTGGTGGACGCCGTCGGCGTCGACCTGGGCGAGGGTGTCGAGGATCTGGCGCAGGGCGGCGGTGGTCTCGGTGGTGGCGGCGGCCACCTCGGCGTCGGAGGCCAGGTCCGAGACGGTGCAGGGCTCCTGCGGCACGTCGCCGCCCAGGTAGGCCCAGAACTCCCACCAGCCGGTCCAGGCGTCGGCGATGAAGCGGTTGGCGCACAGCGTGGCCACGTCGCCGAAGGTGAACTGGCTGTTGTTGGAGCCGAGGCCGATGAGGACGACGTCGATGTCGTGGGTCTGGGCGACGGCGCGCAGCTGGTCGAGCTGCGAGGCGACGGAGCGGCCGTTGGGGCGGGCGCTGGAGGCGTTGGCGATGTCGGCGGGCCGGCCGCCGGAACACGCGAGGTTGAAGCGGTCCTGAATGCCGGGGAACGACGCCTTGAAGAACGAGGCGTTCGCCGACCGGTGGCAGAAGTAGGCGTTGCTGTTCGCCGCCGACCAGCCGGGGAAGCCCTGTGCCGTCCCGGAGGTGTCGACGACGGGTTGGTAGTCTCCCGCGCCCTCCCCGCTGACGAAACTGTCGCCGAGCGCGACGGCGGCGGTGGGCAGAGCCGCCTGCGCCGCTCCGCCCTGGATGACCTGGACGCCGACCGCGCCCACCAGGAGCGCGACCATCGCGGCCGCACGCCGGAGAACCCTCACAACTGCCCCATTTCCCACTAAATGACCATGGAACAACGACTGCCTAGATCACAACATGTTGCGCCAGTGGCGTCAAGATTTCTATGAGGCCGACTCGTGTTTTCTTGGAGGATCGCGCATCGCCTTGATTCCAATCGCACGCTTGCTTGTTCGGAGGGCGTCCGGCGACCGGGTGGGCCCGGCCGAATCTGGGCGCGCGGACCCGCGCGCGAGCATCCTGCCGGTCGGCGGCGACCGCTTGCGGGCGGTGTACCGGTCGTGCCGTTTCCCCGCCGCCCCTGTCCCGACGCGAGAAAGAGCACCCGCCCCCACGAAGGGAACGGGTGCTCCCGTGTGTACGGGTTACGGGGCCTTGGTCTGCGTCGGGGTTACGCTCGACGTCGAGTGCCCGCCCCCGGAGGGACGCCGGAGCCCCGCCCCGGGAGGACGGTCAACCCGGCGGGGCGGCACCGAGCCGGTCGAGGTGGTCGCGCACCACTCCGGCCTTGCGGTGCCCGAGGTCCTCGAAGAGCGCCAGGGTGGCCTCGAGACGGGCCACCGCCTCCCCGGCGCGTTCCAGCGAGGCGTGGGCGAGGCCGAGCGCCTCGTACGCTTCCGCCCGCAGCAGGGTGTCACCGGTCCAGGTGGCGAGAGAGAGGGCGCGTTCCCCGCACGATGTCGCCTCCTCGCACGCGCCCATGTCGTGAATGGAGCGTGCTCATGCTGACCAGGATCTGGGCGATGTCCCGATCGCCACAGCTCGTCTCGCTGACCTCCAGGGAGGTCAGGTAGTGGCTCATGGCCTGGGGGAGGCGTCAGGTCGTGCATCGCGTAGTGGTCGCCGGACACGGGCGCGAGCAGGTGGACGGACACGAGCTGGTCGAGCGGCTCTCGCGCCTCATCGGCCGTCATGCCCGACAGGACCGCGGCGACGGCCAGTGACGGTTCGGGGCCGGGATGCAGCCCGAGCAGCCGGAACATGGCGCGGACCGGTTCGCTCAGCGGGCGGAGCGAGGCGCGCAGGACCGCTCGGATCGATATCTCGTTCTCGTCGACGGCGAGCCTGTCCAGGCGCGCGAGCTCACCGGCGCGCCCTACGAACCCGAGAGGCCTCGCCGGTAGCTGGGAGGGCACGGCCCGGTGGCCGGGCCCTCGCGGTTCGAAGACCCTCACCCGGAAACCCGGAAACCTCCGTTCCAGAGGTCACACGAGGCCGCGGCGGCTGGCCTGGGCGCCCGCCTGGAAGCGGGTCTCGGCGTTCAGCTCGTCCAGGAGGTGGCGCAGGCGGCGGCGGAGGCTGCGCGGGCTGGTGCCGAGCTGGCGGGCGATGGCGTCGTCCTTGAGCCCGGCCGAGAGCAGCGCCAGGAGCCGGCGATCGTCCGGGTCGAGCTCCGCCCACCCCTGTTCGTCGGTGTGGCCGGGTCCGCCGGCCGGTTCCGGAGCGCCGTCACGGGACGCGGGCTGCGGGTAGATCGGAAGCGCCTCCTGCCACAGGCGTTCGAACAGCTCGACCAGGGCCACCACCATGGTGGACCCCTTGATCAGCACGCCGCGTGTCAGCGGCGGGTCCATGTGCAGCGGCATGACCGCCTGCCGCCGGTCGACGAGCGCCATCTTGAACGGCAGCTCGGGCAGGACCCGCGCCTCCTCGCCCGCCTTGACCAGGCTGCCCACCTCGTCGAGTGCCCCCGCGTGGTCGAACGCCTCGGGCACGTAGATGGTCCGGTAGCGAACGCCCTTGCGGAGCAGGCCGGTCTGCACCGGGTTGTGATAGTCCAGCACGTACGGAGGCCGGTCGAAGGTCAGCACCTCCTCCTTGGCCTCCTGCTGCAGCCGGACGTACCATCGGGCCTGCTCCTCGGGCCCCGCCAGGACCTCGAACTGGCCGCCCTCCTCCAGGTCCTGGCCGGCGGTGCGGAAGGTCTCCTCCAGCTGGTCGGCCGTGTCGGTGAGCCGGTCCAGGTTGCTCTGCATGCCGCGTACCAGCGAGCGGATGGCGGTCCCGGGGTTCGTCGCCGTCCAGCGGGGCGACCGTCCCCACAGGCGGCTGATCAGGCCCTTGGCGCGAAGTCTGCCCAGCGACGCCTGGATGCGCCCCGAGCTCTCCCCGCTCCTCATGACGAGCTCCTGCACCGTGATGCCGGGGCAGGCCAGCACCTCACGGTAGATCCGCTCGTCGAACGCGCTGATCCCCACCACTTCCAGCGCCGGACCGTCATCAAGCATGCCTACGAGCTTGGCCACTTCCGGCAGTTGCCGCAATAGGCCACAGAAACCACCTTGTCACCAAAATTCGCATACCGTTAGAAATCGGGTTGTGCTTCAGAGAACCGTCCTTATCGGCAGTGTGGTAACGGCCCTGATAGCGGCCGCCACGCCGGTCCAGGCGTCCCCCACCCCCGCCCCCACCCCCAAGACCTCGGCCTCCCCCCAGGCCGGGCAGGCCGCCGCGAAGGCCGGACCGCCCAAGACGATCACTCTCATCACCGGGGACAAGGTCACGCTCCGCGTGCTCCCCGGCAAGCAGACCCAGCTCGACGTCGAGCCGGGCCCCGGCAGGGAGAAGATCAAGTTCGTCCACCGCCGGGCCAAGGAAGGGCTCAGCATCGTCCCCGTGGACGCGATGCCCCTGCTGGCCGAAGGCAGGCTGGACCCCCGTCTGTTCAACGTCACCCGGCTCGCCGAGCTCGGCTACGACGACGCCGCCAGCCCGGCGCTCCCGCTGATCGTGACGTACTCCGGCCAGACCGACGCCGCCACGCTGCGCGCCGCCGGCGGGCGTCCGCTGCCCGCGATCAACGGCATCGCCAGGAGCGAGCCCCGCGCCGCCGCCGGCACGCTCTGGAAGTCCCTGTCCGGGCAGGCGTCCGGTCAGGCCGGAGCGGCGTCCGCGCCCGAGAAGATCTGGCTGGACGGCAAGGCCAGGCTGTCCCTCGACGTCAGCGTCCCGCACATCGGCGCGCCCAAGGCCTGGGAGGCCGGCCACACCGGCAAGGACGTCACCGTCGCGGTGCTCGACAGCGGCTACGACCCCGACCACCCCGACCTGAAGGGCCTGGTCACCAAGACCGAGAACTTCACCTCCGAGCCCGACGTCCGCGACCTCAACGGCCACGGCACCCACGTCGCCTCCACGATCGCCGGATCGGGCGCCGCCTCCGGCGGCAAGTACAAGGGTGTCGCCCCCGGCGCGAAGCTGCTGATCGGCAAGGTCTGCGAGCAGAGCGGAAACTGCCCGGACTCGGGCATCATCGAGGCCATGACCTGGGCGGCGGAGAGCGGCGCCCGCGTCGCCAACCTCAGCCTCGGCGGTCCCGACATCCCCGGCGTCGACCCGCTGGAGCAGGCCGTCAACACGCTTTCCGAGCGGTACGGCACGCTGTTCGTCATCGCGTCGGGCAACGACGGCCCCCAGGCGCTCGGCTCGCCGAGCAGTGCGGACCACGCGCTGTCGGTCGGCGCCTCCTACCGTGACGCCGACACGGTCGCCCAGTTCAGCAGCACCGGCCCGCGCGTCGGCGACGCCGCGGTCAAGCCCGACCTGATCGCGCCCGGCGTGGGCATCGTCGCGGCCAGGGCCGGAGGCATCTCGGCGGACGACTCGTACACGGAGATGAGCGGCACGTCCATGGCCACCCCGCACGTCGCGGGAGCGGCGGCGATCGTCGCGGGTCTGCACCCCGACTGGAAGGCCGACCGGATCAAGGCGGCGCTGATGGCCTCCACCGCGCCCGGCGAGGAGCTCGGCGCCTACGTCCAGGGCTCCGGCCGCGTGGACGTCGCCCGCGCCGTCGCCCAGAAGGTCACGGCCGAGCCCGCCTCGCTGAGCCTGGGAGAGGTCGAGCTGCCCGCCTCCGAGCCCAGGAAGAGCACGCTCACCTACCGCAACGACGGTGACGCCGCCGTACGGCTGGACCTGAGCGTGAAGGCCAAGGACGGCCGCGGTGAGACGGTGACGCCGTTCAAGCTCGGTGCCACCACGGTGGAGGTGCCCGCGCACGGCACCGCGCAGGTCGAGGTGACCGCCGAACCGGGCGCGATCGGCATGTACAGCGGCACGGTCATCGCCACCGGTGGCGAGGTCTCCGTGCGTACCGGCATCGGCATGCGGGTCGAGCCGGAGAAGCACGGGCTCAAGCTGGCCTTCACCGGCTCGGACGGGCAGCCCGTGCAGAACTCCTTCGCCGGAGTGATCGACCTCGACACCAAGGAGCAGGTCAACTACGACATCTCCGGCGGCACGCTGGACCTCAGGCTGCAGAAGGGACGCCGCTACACGATCGTCGCCCTCATGCTCGACCACGACGGCACCCTGGTGATGTCCGCGGAGCCGGAGTTCACCCTCGACGCCGACCGCACCGTCACCGCCGACGCCCGCAAGGCCAAGCCGGTGGACGTGCGCACCGAGGAGCCGACCGCGCGACTGGCCATCGGCATGCTCGGCATGATCCAGCTCGCCGACGGCGTCCAGCCGATGGGCGTGGACGTCGAGCTGGCGGACATGTGGGGCGCGGACCGGATCGAGGGCATCAAGGCCATCCCCACGACCCGTACGGCGAGCAAGAAGTTCGCCTACTACCGCTGGACGCAGTGGGCCAAGCCGAAGGGCGACGGCACCTACAACGACAGCCCCTACTTCTACCACCTGATGAAGGCCGAGCCGCGCATCCCCGCCGACCCCGGCTACCGCCCGCGCGGTCGCGACCTCGCCAAGGTCACCTCCACGTACGCCACCCAGCAGGACGCCAAGTTCGGCGAGCACTTCGCCCTGCCCGTGCTGTACGGGACGGAGCTGGCCTGGATGCCGTACGGCAGCCTGTCCCACTTCCCGCTCCCGTTCCAGCGGACCGAGTACTACACGCCCGGCGACACCGGCTGGTACCCCTCCTTCATCCAGTACAAGGCACTGGACATCGTGGAGAACATCGACCAGTTCTTCTTCGGCGAGACCACCGTCTACCGCGCAGGCCAGAAGGCCTCCGACCGCTGGAACGCCGGCGTCTTCGCGGCAGGGCTCATGCCCGGCGGGGACTACTCCTGGCGTGAGGAGAACATGCTGCAGTTCGCCGGCGGGCTGTTCGAGGACAGCGTGCCCGAGCGCCTCTCCTACGGCGAGTACACCGCCCCGCAGGCCAAGCTCTATCGCGACGGCAAGGAGATCTTCACCGACACCTACCTGCCCGGCAACATCGAGGTGCCCGCCGACGGGAAGGAGAGCGAGTACCGGCTCACCAAGACCGCCGACCGCGATCCGGCCATGACCAAGTTCTCCACGCGGGTCAGTGCCGAGTGGCGGTTCAGGTCCAAGACCCCCGACCCGGGACAGCGACAGGTGCTGCCGCTGATGGTCGTCAGGATGAGCCCGGAGCTGGACGACCGCAACTATGCCGGTACGGGCCACATGCGCATCCCGCTGCGGGTCCAGCGCCAGGAGGGTTCACCCGACCTGAGGGTGAGCACGCTCTCCGCGGAGATCTCCTACGACGACGGCCGCACCTGGTGGCCCACGCTGGTGCATCCGACCGGCAAGGGCACCTGGTCCGCCGAGACCTGGCACCCGGCCGGCGCGCGCGGCAAGTTCGCCTCGCTGCGCGTCAAGGCCGCCGACACCGGTGGCAACGCCTTCACCGAGACCGTCATCAGGGCCTACGGGATCAAGTAAGCCACGGGAACCCCGCCGCGCCCAACCGGACGCGGCGGGGTTCCCGTCATCGGACGGGCCGGGTTCTCACCATCGGACGGTTCGAGGACGACCGCCGGGACCTGACCGGAGAGCGGCGTCGGGACCTGGCCGGGACCGTTGGGATCTGACCGTGACCGTCGGGACCTGAAACAGGGCCGTCGGGACCTGACCGGGAAGGAGACCTCCGGACGGGCCGGGACGGTTCAGTGTCGCGGGATGCCCAGGGTGACGAGCAGGTCCTCGTGAAGCTGGAACCACACGCTGTGGTAGGACTCGAGGTCGTCCGACACGTGGTCCAGCGCGCCGGACCTGGCGCGCGTGAGCGCGGTGGTGAGCCGGGTCCGATACCGCTGGAACCGGAGCATCTCCGCGAACAGATCCGCGCAGGCGTCGTCGACACGCCGGTCGAGGTCCGCGAACCGCTCCAGGAGCCGTGAGTCGTAGGCGGGGTCGGTGTGGTCGTTCGGTACCGCGACACCGTCGACGGATCGCATCTGCCACGCCGTGCAGAGATCGAGCAGTTCCGGGTTGAGCACGAGAAAGCCGTCGTACGCCTTGGCCACCGTCGCCCGGGTGCCCGCCGCGTCCAGCTCGGCGGAGATCCGCTCGGCGTCCGCGGCGAGACCGGCCTCGGTGAGCCCCCACCCGCCGAAGTCACCCGAAGCATGCGTGACGAGGCCGGCCACCGCGAGATCGATCAGTTCGGATTCGACGTCGGGCTCGGGGAGTCCCGTCGCCCGGGCCACGCGGGCGAGGCCGGCGAATCCGATGCAGCGAAGCGTGTGGAGCGTCAACAGGTCGACGCTGGTCACATGGGGTGGGTTCGGCACGTCGATATGCTACATCGATGGTGTGGATTCACCCGATTTCTGCCGAGGTCGAGGAGAACGCGAGCGTCCTCGGGGGCAAGGGGTACGGCCTTGTCGTGTTGCGACGTCTCGGCGTGCCCGTGCCGCCCGGGTTCGTCGTCGGCACCGCGGCGTGTCGCGCCTTTCTGCGTGACGGGGAGCTTCCCGGCGGGCTCGACGCCGAGCTGGCGGCCGCCGTCTCCGGTCTCGAAGCCACCACGCGACGGCGCCTCGGCGGGCCCGACCGGCCACTGACGGTGTCGGTCCGCTCGGGCGGCAGCGTGTCGATGCCCGGCATGATGAACACGATCCTCAACCTCGGTCTCACCGCCGAGACCACGGCGGGGCTGGCGGCCGAGACCGGCGATCCGCGGTTCGCGCTCGACTCGCGCCTGCGCTTCCTGTCCAGTTACGCCTCGGCGGTGTTCGGCACGGAACCGGAGAGCCTGGAAGCCGCCGCGCGTGGAGCGGCCGAGCGCGGCGCGGGGAACGAGGTCGGTAGCGGGGCCGGTAACGAGGGGACGCGCCTCGCCGACGCGATCCGGGGAGTCGAGGCCCTCATCCGCGAACGAGCCGGCGGGCCGGTGCCGGACGACGCGACGAGGCAGCTGGAGCCGGCCGTCAGGGCCGTGTTCTCGTCCTGGGACACGCCGCGCGCCAAGACCTACCGCGAACTGCACGACATCCCGCACGAGCTCGGCACGGCCGTCGTCGTGCAGGCCATGGTGTTCGGGAACCGCGACGACCACAGTGGCACCGGTGTCGCGTTCAGTCGCGACCCCAACACCGGCGAGAGCGTTCCGTTCGGCGAGGTCCTGTTCGGTCGCCAGGGTGAGGACGTCGTCTCCGGGAGGTCGGTGACCCGGCCACTGTCCGAGCTGGCCGAACGGGAGCCGGCGGTGTGGGCCGGCCTCCTGGAAGCCATGAGCCGGATCGAGGAGCACTACCGCGACACCTGCTACCTGGAGTTCACCTTCGAGGCGGGTGAGCTGTGGGTCCTGCAGGTGCGGCCCGGCAACCTCGTCGGACGCGCCGCCGTCCGCGTCGCGGTGGAGCTGGCCGACGAGGGCGTCATCAGCCGCCGCGAGGCGCTGCTCCGGATCTCTCCGCACCATCTTCGCCACGCTCGCACGCCCCGGATCGAGGCGGCCGACGCGGGTGACATCCTCACCCGAGGGCTGGGCGCCTGCCCGGGGGTCGCGGTCGGCAGGGTGGCGACCACCGCCGACAGGGCGGTGCGGATGGCCGCCGACGGCCCGGTCATCCTGGTGCGCCCGCACACCTCCCCGCTCGACATGCACGGCCTGGCCGCCGCCGCGGGGGTCGTCACCGCGCGCGGCGGGCCGGCCAGCCACGCCGCCGTCGTCGCGAGGGCGATGGGCAAGCCCGCCGTCGTGGGAGCCGCGGACCTCACGGTCGACGTCGCCGCCGCCTGCGTGCGAGCCGGGGGGCACACCGTCCCGGAAGGCACGTTCATCACCATCGACGGGACCGGCGGAGAGGTCCTCGTCGGCAGCCACCGCGTCGTCACGGCCATGACCGACTCCCACCTGCACCGCCTGCTCGCATGGGCCGACGAGGTCTCGGGCGACGACTCGGACCGCGACGAGACGGAACGCCTCAGGGCGGCCCGCGCGGCCCTGTCGGCCTGAAACGACCCGGACCTGAAACGACCCGAACCTGAAACCAGCCGGGCTTGAAACGACCCGGGACTGAAACGACCCGGGACTGATGGAGACCCTGACGCGTACCCGGTTCCAGAGCGAGGCTCGTTCCCCGACTCCGGCCGGGGGCTCATCGGGCGGCCCCGCCGGCCGGGCTCACGCCGCCAGCGGCCCTCGGAGACGCGACACCTGCTTGGCGTACCGGCGGCGGCCGACGGTTCTCCACAGCAGCCGGGCGACGGCCGGCAACTTGCCGAGGAAGAACCCGCGCTCTTCGTGGGTGGTCTCCTCCAGGATCGCGCCCATCGAGAGCAGGAGCTTCTTCCTGGGGATCTGCTCCACCGCGCGGGCGCCGACGGCCTCCCACTCCGCGACCGACATGTGCTCGGCGACGAGCGCCAGCACGTACCGCTCCTCGTCGTCCAGATGCTCGACCAGGGCGGTACGGTGCTCCTCCATCGCGATCGCGAGTTTCTCACCGGCTCCCTTCGAGGCGGTGCGCCGCCACTCGGGCAGCACCTCGGCGATCCGGGTCAGGGTCTCGGCGATCCGGCCGTGCTGGTCCTCCATCCGTACCACCATGTCCCTCTCCAGACGGACCCGAGACAGCAGCAGTGGCCACACCAGCTCGTCCTCGGCGCTGTGGTGGTGCAGTCCCTCGGCGTAGTCGAGGTAGTGCTCGGCGATCTCGGCCGCGCGAGCCGTGTCGCCTTCGGGCACCGCCCTGACGAATCTCGGCATCAAACCGGACTCTCGCCGGAAGACGCGGTGGACTACCACCATCTCGTGGGTGTACGGGCGTTCTGTGGCATTCATCGCAAGCATCTTTCGTCCTGTGCCAAGGGCGGCGGACCAAGTCTGCGAGAACCACCTTGGAACCGGCTTGCCGTGCTCTTGGAAAGGGCGACGCTCGGCTGCCGGGCCGTGGACGCGCGCCGGCACGGCCACCGCGTGATCTTCGGTTCCCATCCCGGATGGATCACATCGGTGGCCGTGCCGGTCGGCTACGGCCGCGCCGTCATCGGGCTTGATGACGGCGCGGTCCGGTGCCGTACGGATTCCGTGAGGTCGTGCCCGTGTCGAAGCGGTTCGCGTCCTGTCCCGTGCGGGTCACGGAAGTGCGCCGCCCCGCCACGAGCTACACGCACCCGATGCTTCCTGACAGGTGGAGAACGTCGATGGTGCTGACAGGAGCGGGGACGCAGAGAGGCCCGGAAAGGGCGACGGGAACGACGGGAAAGCTGACAGGAGCGACCGCGCACATGGATTGGAGAACGACCAGGGGACTGGCCATCGCGCACCCCGTGGGACGGGGTGACTCCACGAGTACCGCCGGTCCCGGAGGGCCTGCCAGCCCCGCGGGTCCTTCCGGTCCTGCGGGTCCGTCCAGTCCGTCCGCTCCTGCGGGTCCCGCCGCTCCTGCGGGTCCCGCCGGTCCTGCGGGTCCTGCGGGTCCGTCCAGTCCGTCCGCTCCTGCGGGTCCCGCCGGTCCTGCGGGTCCTGGGGGTCCTGCGGGTCCTGCGGGTCCGTCCAGTCCGTCCGCTCCTGCGGGTCCTGCCGGTCCTGCGGGTCCGTCCAGTCCGTCCGCTCCTGCGGGTCCCGCCGGTCCTGCGGGTCCTGCCGGTCCCGCGGGTCCTGGGGGTCCTGCGGGTCCTGCCGGTCCCGCGGGTCCTGGGGGTCCTGCGGGTCCTGGGGGTCCTGCCGGTCCCGCGGGTCCTGCCGGTCCTGCGGGCCCGGGGTCGGACCTGGTGGGAGTGCCGACGGGAGTGCCGGCCGGCCTGACAGGTGTACGGATGGGGACAGGAATGGCGATCACTGCGTCATCGTCATCGTCGTCCCGCTCTCGGTCCCGGTCCCGGTCTCGGTCTCGGTCCCGATCCCGGTCGTCCCTGCCGCACCCGTCCCCGCCGCGACCGCCCGGGCAGTCACAGTCACGGGCACCCTTGGGGCATCGGCAGGGCCGGCACGGGCGAAGAAGGGGCTTCTCGCCAGGGTGCGCGGAATGTCGAGAACGGGCTTTGCCGCCGGCGCCCCCGGTGTCGCTGTAGGGGGCGAGATCGAGAAGGTTCGTCCCCCCGGTGGCGTTCGCCGGCGCCTGATTCGACGACATCATGAGGATGCTGGCCATCGCTGCGACGGCCAAAGCGCCGGCGCGCTTACCGGAAAGGGCTGACGCCCATCTGCTACTACGAGGAAGCACGTTATTTCCCCATATCATTGCTAATTCCGAAAACATTCGGATCTGTCATGCGGTCACGGAAGTGACGACGGACAGGAGATACCCGAGGCTTATTCGGATAACGCGCCGTCATAGTTCAGGAAGAGCAAATAAACAGTGTTGTGAAGGAAAACCTGCACCTCATCTATGATTTAGTCGTATTTGTAATGATTATTCATCCATGGCGTTCAATGGATGATTTCAGCTGGCAGAGGGAGGAGGGGGCCGGGGGGACGGGAGTCGGGTCGCCGGGAGGGGGACGAGGTGATGTGTGCCGTACCGATGCGCACCGATACGCGCCGGTACGGCACGCGCGTTCCTTCCGCGACTCGGTGGCGCCCGATCCGGTGCCGGGGCGGCCGGCCGCTCTTCTTCGTCCTGCCGTACCGGTCACCCGCCGGTTCCCGGCGCCCCGTCCTCGCCCCTGTGGCGCGCGAGGTCCGGCGCCCCGTCTCTCGACCTCGTCCTCTCGCGCCTTGTCACGGCCGGTACGGGCGGTCGCCCATCGGGCTCATTTCTCGCGAACGATGATCTCCGGGAACGACGGGTCCTCCTGGAGCTCCCGCATCATCCGCTCGGAACGGGAAAGGCGCTGGCGCCCGGCGGGTGCGGCGTTGTCGCCCCTGCGTCCGCGGTAGCGGTCGTAGGGACGATCCTGGTGGCGCTGCGACCTTCCCCGCCACCTGTCGGAAGGCCTCGTCTCGTGCCCGCGATGCTGGCGGCGGGAGGGGTCGGGGCGGCCGGAGAACCGGTCGCCGGGAGTGCTGTCGGCATTCAGCTGTGAGATCGAGCCGAGCACCCGGGCCTGCCCGATGGTGGCGCCGGCCGGTACCTGGTTCGACGTCATGAGGATGCCGGCGACTGCCGCGATGGCGAGGACGCCCACCTGCCTGCCGGAGTTCGCCCCCGGTGTCCGTCCGCTCTTTCGAGGAAGCACGTTATTTCCCCATCTCATTTCTGGTTCCGAAAACATCTGATATCCCTCACTGCCCCATAAGTGACAGCAGCTAGGAGATACCCCCCGGACCATGAGATAGCGCATTGAAACGGTTGGGGCAGAGCAAATAAATGGCGCCGTGAAGACTGATGAGATCTTATCTATTGTTATTTGCTGTTTTGTCGTAATTGTTCGCGCGGCAAGGGAAACGGGAATGCCGGGAATGTTCACCGGGTCGGATCACGCCAGGAGCGCGACGGCTCAGCGCCGGGCCCCTCGGGAAGAGCCGGGCCCTTCCTCCCGCGAAGGGACGAGCCCTCCCTCCCGGAAGGGAGGAAGGGCTCGCGGAGCGGGGAGGAAGGGCCCACGGGCGTCACAGATAGACGCGGATGTCGGCCTGGAGCGGGCGCGACAGGCGCACGGTGATGAACTCGTTGTTGTCGGGCTTGCCCGGGGTGCGGCCGGCGGAGGACGGGAAGTTGTTGTCGTCCAGCACGCCCAGGGTCCGGTCGTCGAGGATCACGACGTCCTCGATGGTCTGGAACGGGAAGCGGAAGGTCTCCCCGAACCCGCCCAGGCCGCGCGGGTTGGCAAGGTCGAGCAGGTCGGCGACGAGGGTCTTGCGCAGGTCCGCGTGGCGGGTGTCCACCATGTAGATGCGCTTGGTCCTGGCCGCGTCCCCCTGGAGGTTGTCACGCTCGATGACGAGGAACCGGTGCCGGTCGACCGCGATCATGTCGCCGATCGCGTTGTCGGGGCTCTCCAGCGTGTAGGTCCAGCGCTTGCCGGTGTAGGCCCGCCTGCGCAGGTCGAACTCGTTCATCCGCAGCGTCCCGGCGGCGTCGCCGGTCACGGTGCCTTCGAGCAGCGGGTACAGCGTGCGGCCGTCGACCGAGCGGGCCATGCCCTCGAAGCCCTTGCTCCGTCCCAGGTTCGGCTGCTCGCCGTTGAGGGAGGGGTTCTCCGGGGCCTTCACGCCGGGCAGCGGGACCGGAGCCTCGAGCAGCCTGCCCGAGGAGGAGAAGTGCAGCAGGAACGGGCCGAACTCGTCCCCGATCCAGTAGGTGCCGTCGAGGGTCCGCACGATCGACTCCACGTCGAAGTCGGCGCCGGTCAGCTTCCGGTCCGGCCGGGTCAGCGGCCAGGTGACGCGCCTGTCGGGGTCGCTCAGGTTGAACCCGCCCAGCACCGACACCTTCTCACGACGGAAGTCGGGCTTCACCCGGTGCACCCGCAGCAGGAAGTCGGCGCTGTTGTCCTTGGCGCCGAAACCGTTGTCGGACAGCACGTCGAAGGTGCCGTCGTGCCGCCGCACGATGCCGCTGAAGCCCTGCACCGGCTGCCCGGCGAACGGCGGGGTCACCCCGTTGATGGGAGCCGTGCCGAGCTGGGACCCCGACGGCTCGCTGCCGGGGACGAAGGTCAGCGCGGGCAGGGATGCGAACCCGGTGAGCGTGGCGCGCCCGAATCCAGAGTGGCCGGAGTGACCGGAACCCGACTGCTGTGAATCCGCCTGCTGGGTACCGGCGCCGCCGGAGGTGGGAAGGCCCGAGCCGGGCTGCCCGGGGTCGGCCACCGCCGGTGCGGACACCGCCAGTGCCAGCACGGCCGCGCCGATGGTGATCGTCATGCGTCGTCTCATGGCGGCACGCTAGGGAACCCGCGTGAACGGCCGGTGTTGCGTCGCGGGCCGTACAGCGAAAACAAGATGCGGACCGTACGAAAAGCTGGCAGAAGCCAGCCGGAAAGCGGCATGCCGGAGACAGATGAAAAGGAATGCAACAGAACGTGTCCCTGAAGCGTCCCTGGATGCGTGGAGTTCACCGATTTCGTCGCCGCACGGGGCAGGGCGCTGTACCGGTACGGCTACGTACTCACCGGGAACGCCGAGGACGCGGCCGACCTGACACAGGAGGCCCTCATGCGTCTGGGGGACGCGTGGCCGAGAGTGAGGAGAAGGGAGGATCCGGAAGGGTACGTCCGTACGACCATGGCCCGCCTGCACATCAGCGTCTGGCGGCGGCTGCACAGGGAACGGCTGGTCGCGACGGTGCCTGAGGCCGCCTACACCGACGACCGTCTCGGAGACGAGGTCGGCCTGTGGAACGAGCTGAAGCGCCTGCCGCCCAAACAGCGGGCGGTACTGGTCCTGCGCTACTACGAGGACCTCTCCGACCAGGAGATCGCCGATCTTCTCGGTGTCTCGCGGGGCACGGTGCGCAGCCAGGCGGCCCGCGCGCTGGACAAGCTCAGGATCAGGGCGGCCGCTCTTGAGGGGGAGCGAGTGTGATGAGCCACAGGGACGAGGAGGCGCTGGTCCGTACGTTGGCCTGCGCGGCGCGGTCCGCGCCCGAGCCGGTCGAGGACCTGGTGGTGACGATCGGCAGGCAGCGCAGGCGGCGCCGGCGCGTGCGGACGCAGTCGGTGCTCGCGGTCGCCGGGATGATCGCGGTGGTCGGTGGCATGGCGGTGGTCAGGGACACCCTCCCCAACAGGGGCGGAGAGGGTGTGAGCCTGACCCAGGCGGCGCCATCGGGCGGCGCGGCCGGAGACACCGAGCAGCCGGTCCAGAACGGAGCGGGAGGACCGGCGAACAGGGAAGAGACCGCGCCGATCGACGTCCGGCCCGTCGCGGAGGTCTGGCCCATGGCGGTCTCCACGATTCCCGTCCGGGCCGCGGACGGCCACAGGTACCGCCCGGTCACCGGCCTGAGCGCCACGAAGCTGCTGCTCTCGGCCGAGTCGTCGTTCGAGAGATCGGGCCGCCTGGAGGTGTACGACACGGCCGACCGCAGCAGCACCGTGCTCACGACCATGCCCGTCACGGGGGTGAAGGGCTATTTCGTGCAGGACTTCGAGGTGGGCTCCGACTACATCGCCTGGTGGGGGGAGACGCCCAACGACTCCGACGAATGGGCCGACTTCTGGGTCGTTCCCCGCTCCGGCGGCGTCGCGAAGCGGGTCGGCGAGGTCACCGGTGACCTCGCGAAGGTGACGCGGATCGCCGTCGACTCGAACTTCCTCCTGTGGTCGGTGAGCGGAGGGGGCATCTACCGCATGCCGGTGAGCGGCGGAACCCCGGAAAGGCTCGGGAACACCGACGGACTCCACCTGCTGACCTGGCCGCTGGCCGTCGACGTCGGGGGGAGGGAGGGCGAGGGCGGGCCGGAGAACCAGACCAGGACGGTCGACCTGGAGACGGGCCGGACCACCGAGGTGAGCGTCCCGGCAGGGGGGAGCGGCTTCCGGTGCGGCCCCGTCTGGTGTTTCGGGCAACAGGGGGACACGGCGGTGGTCCAGCGGCCGGACGGTTCTGACCGCAGGCTCCTGCCGGGGTTCAGCGCGGGGAGAGGAGTCGTCGACAGGTTCGGGATGATGGGGTCCCCCTTCAGCGGGGAGCGGGACGCGTACATTCCCCTGGTGACGGTGTACGACGCGGTCACCGGCCTCGCCGCCGGGATGTCCCGGATGCGGGAGGGGGGCGGGGGCTACGGGACGGGAATCTCCTCCTCGCCCAGCTCGATCCTCTACTGGGACGCCGACGAGAGGACCGTCGAGGATTGCGGGACGGCCGACGCCGGCGGCCGTCCCCGCCCGTCGGGCGCGCCCGCCCCCACCGGGAACGGCACGATGTGCACGACGAGGGAAGTGGGCGGCGGCAAGGAGTTCACGGTGGTGAACCTTCTCGCCGTACCCTCAACGAAATAAAGTTCCGGACATGAGAACTTTCGCCAACATCACCGAGTTCAAGGCCGCCGTCGGGGAACATTTCGGCTACACCGAGTGGCGCGAGATCACCCAGGAGCAGGTCAACCTGTTCGCCGACGCGACCGGCGACCACCAGTGGATACACGTGGACGTGGAACGGGCGAAGCAGGGGCCGTTCGGCGCCACCATCGCCCACGGGTACCTGAGCCTGTCGTTGCTGCCCTCCCTGATGTCGGAACTCATCCAGGTGGGCGGCCTGGCCATGGGCATCAACTACGGGCTCAACAAGGTCCGATTCCCCGCGCCGGTCCCGGTCGGCGCGCGGATCCGCGCCGGGGCCGAGCTCGTCGACCTCAAGGGCACCCCCTCGGGTTACCTGTCGAACGTGCGCATGACCGTGGAGATCGAGGACGGGAGGAAACCGGCCTGTGTCGCGGAGACCCTCTCCCTGTACGTCCCGGCGGAGGGTTCCTGACCCGGGCTCTCCCGGATCACCTTTCCGCGGAGGGTTCCTGACCAGGTTTTCGCGGAGAGCTCCTGGCCAGGCCGCGTCACCTCTCGGCGGAGGGTTCCCGGCCAGACCGCGTCACTTTCCAGTGGAGTGCCCGTGGGCCAGGACGGATCACTTCTCGGCGGAGAGCTCCTGGGCCAGGATCGCGGCCTGAACGCGACTGCGAAGACCCAGCTTGTTCAGCAACCGGCTGACATGGGTCTTCGTCGTCGCCTCCGCCATGTCCAGCTCCGCGGAGATCTCCGCGTTCGACAGGCCTCGCCCGATGCAGGCCAGTACCTCGCGCTCGCGCGGGGTGAGACCGCCGACCTCGTACGACCTGCGCTCGGGCACCGACGCGCCGAAGGCGGAGATCAGCCGCCGGGTGACCGCGGGCGCGATGAGCCCCTCGCCCCTGGCCACCACCCGCACCGCGTCCACCAGGGCGTCGGCGTCGGTGTTCTTGAGCAGGAACCCGGCGGCTCCGGCCCGCAGCGCCCCGAAGACGTACTCGTCGAGGTCGAACGTGGTCAGGATCAGCACGTCGGTGATCCCGCTCAGCTCGCGCGTCGCGGAGATCCCGTCGAGCTTCGGCATCCGGATGTCCATCAGGACCACATCGGGACGGAGATCGAGGGCCATCTCGACGGCCTGCTCCCCGTTGGCCGCCTGGCCGACGACCTCGACGTCCTCGTGGCCGTCGAGGATGAGGACGATCCCGGCACGGACCGCCGCGTGGTCGTCGGCGACGAGGACTCGGATGGTCATGCGATCTCCCGGGCGGGCGTTCGGGTGGTCACGCGATCCCCCGGCCGAGTGGTCGGGTCGTCATGCGATCTCCCGCTGGGCGGCCGGGTGGTCATGCGATCTCCCGGGTGGGCAGCTCGGCGCGGACGCGCCAGCCGTCGTCGTACGGCCCGGCCTCGAAGACCCCGTCGACGAGGGCCGTACGCTCCCGCATGCCGATGATCCCCGCACCCGCGCCGGGAAGCCCCCGCCCCGCGCCGTCGATCGGGTTGTCCACGGTCAACGTGACCAGCCCCGGCCGGTAGCCGATCACCACGTCGGCGGCCTTGCCGCCGTGCTTGAGCGCGTTGGTCAGCGACTCCTGGACGATCCGGTAACCGGCCAGGTCGACCGAGGCGGGCAGTTCCCTTGCCTCGCCGTCCACGCGCATCCGGACGTCGAGTCCCGCCTCCCGTGCCCGCTCGGCCAGCTCTCCGGCCTCGGTCAACCGCCGCCTGGTCGCCTCCGGCTCCTCGCCGTCCTGCCGGAGCAACCCGATCATGGCGCGCATCTCTCCCATGCCCTCGACGCTGTTCTCCCTGATGGACGCCAGCACCTCCCGTACGGCTCGCGCGTCCAGGTCCCTGCGGGAGAGGACGGCGGTGGACTGGATGGCGATCGCACTGAAGTGGTTGGCGATCATGTCGTGCAGCTCCCGCGCCATCCGGGTCCGCTCTGCCTGCACCGCCGCCGCCCGGTCCAGCTCCGCCAGTCGCGCCACCTGCTCGGCCCTCGCGCGCTCGGACAGCGCCTGGTCCTGCAGCTGCCTCGTGAGCATGGCGGTGAAGACGGGGGTCACCCCGACCAGGCCGCCCTGGACGAGGAAGATGGCGGCGGCCGACCAGTGCCTGAAGAGGGCCCCCGCGATCACGCCCGCCACGACGGCGATCACCGAGGTGATGCCGAGCATCCACCGGCCCAGCGCCCGCGGACCGTACCTGACCCCCGCGTAGAGGTTGTCCGTGATGATCAGCACCGTGCCCAGGGACGGGCCCATCGCGAAGTCGCCGAGGAAGGCCGCGACCCCCAGTCCCAGCGAGAGCAGCGGCCTGCTCCGCCGTACCGCGACCCCTGCGCACGCGATCGCCAGCGGTCCGGCGAACAGCGGAGCGGAGGCCCATCGGTGCTGGTAGGCGCCCGCGGCGAGCAGGAGGAGACCGCTGACGAAGCACGCCACGGCCCACAGCGCGTCGTCTCGTCTCATGCCTCCCATCTCATCACCCCGATGAGGCCCGCGGGTCCGGCTCGGGACGGGTCACCCGTACACACAAGGATGTATCCGGCCCATCGGCACCTCATCAGCGCCGACGATGCCCCGGGCGCGGTAGGGGTACTGCGGAATCTCCCGAGAAGAGCCGTTGACGCCGGGATCAAGGCCGGGGTCACCGGCGATCCCAATGCGTGGCCTCCGTCACACTCCCCGGCATGCTCAACGCCCTCGCCGACGAGGTGCGCCTCTCGGCCGTCCGCCGGCCCGCCGAGGCCGGAGGCGTGGTCTGTGGCCGGTTCGACGTCCCAGTGAGCATGCCGACCCTCTCCCACCACCTGAAAGCCCTCCGCGAGGCCGGCCTCCTCCGCGTCACCCCGGAAGGCGGCTTCCGCCGCCACGAGCTCCGGCTCGCCGAGATGGAGATCCGTTTCCCCGGCGTCCTCACCTCGATCCTCCCGCCCGCCGAGGTACGGCCTCTTCGGCACCCTGCCCGGATCCCCGTCCCCACCGAGGAACCCGGCGTCGACGCGCGGATCGGAGGGCGATCGTTTAACCGGTTCGAGGCATCGCCCAAAACCCGCTATGCTTGCTTACGCAGCGAGCGGCCGTAGCTCAATGGATAGAGCATCTGACTACGGATCAGAAGGTTGGGGTTTCGAGTACCTCCGGCCGCACAGCAGGTCAAAGGCCCTCCGGGATGATCCCGGAGGGCCTTTTTCGTACCCGTACAGCAGCGAAATACAGCAACGGGGTTTGACGGCCGCCACTGATCGAGTGTCCTGGGTCTGCTCCGCGTGAGAGGCGTCCGCCGCAGGGGAGGGTGAAGCACGTGACCGGGATCCGTGTCCTCTCGTTCGCGGCTTGGCAAGGAGGCCACTACGTCGGCCTGGCGGAGGTCCTCGCTTCCCTCGGTACCTTGATCGAGGGGCATCGCTGGCGATTGATCATCGACTGGCTCGTCTCTCCGGAGATCGAAGCGATCACCGAGGCCAGGGCGAACTCACTGGTGACCACGAGTCGTCTCATCGACCTGTTCAGCGGGGAAGGCCAGCTCATCGATGGGGAGCTGGTGGGCTATGCCGACAGTTCGTCGGAACCGCAGGTGAGGATCCGGGCGTTCGACAGCGGTCATTGGGATGTGCAGACAGGCGGCCCTGAGCTGTTGGAGAAGATCATCGTGCTCTATCCCGACGCTCACGAACTTCCCGAGTGGTGAGTCCGCGAGACTCACGACGAAAGCCTCCCCGGAGCATCCTGGAAGGCTTTCTTCGGTCGGTCCGTGTGGACCTACTGAAGTTGAAGCTCGGGAATTAGATCATCAATGGTGATTCATGACCGTTGGATGACCTCGCGTTCGGTGTGCCGGAGTTACGAGGTATCCGGAGGGCGGTGGATTGACCGCCAAAGACAGAGTGCGACGTGAGGCGGTGCGCCTGCGGGCGGCGGAGGTGTTCGCGCAGGGAACGTCGCAGGCCGAGGTGGCCCGGCAACTGCGGGTCTCGCCGATGTCGGCCAGCCGCTGTAAATAGGGATGCTGAGTGCCCCGTAGGGAGCCGTTCTCGGGTGCGGGAACATAGTGTCGGGTCGATTCTTTATGTCAGAACGGTTTTCCTATTTTTATGCACTTAGCAGTATTCTGTCGCCAATCTAGTCTCACGAGCATCTCTAGTAGTGCGCGATTGCGAAGTATGTCGTCGTGGACATTGACGGTTCTACTGGCTGGCCTCATCGTCAGAAATGACCGGGCGAGGTGGCCGCCTATGGTACAGGGCCGCTGCGCCGGAGACAGGTTCGCCAACCCCTTCGGAGAACCGAGTTATGGCGGTATACGTGCCGATCATGAAAGGTCGCTCGCCCAACTTGCAGGCGCTGGAAAATGCGAGCGACCTGGTCAGGCGTAACATCCGTCCAATTGTCGAGGTCGTACCACGAGACGGCGACGGCGATATCAAAACCACTGTGAAGAGAATTGCAAAACAGATAAAAACATATGGCCTGCACGATCTGGTTCTTGCGTTTGATGCGGCACCTCTGGCAGTACGTTTCGGGGGGTCAGCCCCGATGGAGGCTCTGAATCTCCTTGACGCAGAACTTGGAGCTTTTAACTTCTCCTTTCGGCCTGTCGTCTATCCCGAAGACGATCCGCGTAGTCTCGAAGGAGTGAGACACATAGTGGGAGCCCATCACATAGGCGTATGTCTTCGCGTGAATGAGCCCTATGTGTATAACCTCAGCGATTCGCGCATTCTCCTTGAGCAGCTCGATGCCCTGGGGCTACCTGTTGAGCGGGCCGACGTCGTGCTTGACTGTGGATTCATCCAGGACGTTCGTGACACGGTCGCCCGTCTATCTGGGCCTGTGCGGCATCTGCAGGACCATCCTTGGTGCTCAGTGACCATCGCGGCCGGCTCGTTCCCGGCGCCCGATTTCTTCGCTAACACTCCGCGCCAGAGAGTTATGTCAATCCCTAGGCTAGAGGCGGAGCTGTGGACTCACATCTGTCAGCGCTGGCCTGGAATCCACTATGGTGACTATGGAGTCGATCACCCCGGCCCGCCGTCGGAGGGATTGCGCCCCGATCCCAACCTCCGCTACACCGTGGCCGAGAAGTGGCGTTTCTATCGACAGCCGAAGGATCCAAGCGGCAGACACCATTCGTTTTACCGTCTCTGTCGGGATCTGCTGAAATCCCGTGACTGGCCGCTCGAAGGCCCCACCTTCTCCTGGGGAGACCAGCGGATCGACTTAGCCGCACGCGAGGACATCGGTCCGGGATCTGGTGCCCAGTGGAAGGCGTACTCGATGTCCCACCATCTGGCGGTCATTGTGGCTTTACTGGAGCCTGCGTATGTGACGCAGAGTGCCGCTGCCAACTCGAATGTCCGATAGCTGCGGTGGCATGCAGGCGTGATATCGGAACGCGAGGGCACAGTTACCGCCCACTTCTGATGACACCGATCGTCAGCAGGGCCACGAACCGGCCGTGGGGATCGGATCCCATCCGCCTTCTCACGTGGGTCATCGGTCACCCGTCCATGCCCGGAACATCGGAAGCATTGCCGGTCGCCGACAAGTTTCGGTGATTTGCTGAGGACGCCGTCAGTGCCCTCGGCTCAGACGAGGTGTTCGTCCTGCGGGGGAAGCTCAGAAACAGGATCACGCGGAGATCAACTCACACGCCATTCCGCTGGACGTTACCAAGGGCCGTCGGCAACAGACCGGGACGTCGGCCATGAGCGCGTCTTCCTACCACCAGAACGGGAGGTTGCATCGGCGGTCCTGTACGTCGTCGTGAACCGTACGCAGCCATGGCTCGCGAACCTCCGGCAGTCGTGCCAGCGCGTGGAGGAACATTTCCCGGTCGAGCCGGAACGGGCTGCGAGGCGGCGGTGGTGGTGGGTCATCGCAGTAGACGCCGTCGGGTAGCCCGCCCGATGCGGGGTGGAGCCGCCGATTTCGGCTGAAGGCCATGTACGCCCACACATCGGCAGCCAGTGGCACCGCCGCCTTCGTGCCGGTCGACCATGTCTCTCCAGTCTGCGGGTGCCGTGGAACCAAGGCGATGTCCGTGACCGTGGCGGGCAGTCCCGGCCCGGCCAGGGCCAGGCTCCTCGTCGGCGGCCCGGCCGGGAGCAGGGCGTCGAGCGCCGGACGGAACGCGTCGGCGACAGGGCCGTCGGGAACCACGACCCGCGCACCGCCCGACGCGGCCAGTAGGTGGGCCAGCGCCACCGAGACCGCCGCCTCCCACACCGGGCTCCATGCCCCGATCGGATCAACCGGCGGTCTGTCCGGCTGCTCTCGCAGTTCCTCCCAGCTGAGCACTCGGTGAGCGGACGCGTCGACGTTGAGGGAACGTACGGCGCGTGGGTCCAGCCACACCACCTGCCAGTGCCCGCAGTCGTCGATGAGGGTGGCCACGGCACGACCGCACTGCGCGCACGCCAGGTTGGGGCCGTTCCTGCTGTCCAGACCACAGCAGCGGCCGTCGCATCGCTCCGGAATCAGAACGGTCCCGCGGACGTCGCCCAGTGCGACCGCGACCGCTCCCGGCGGCCCGTACGACAGGGCGAAGACCGGCGCGTACACACCGCGCGCCTCTGCCTCCTCCGCGCCGATCTCCTCCCACCGCCGCCACGGCGGTCCGAAGGGTTCCGGATCCACCGCGTAGGTCCCAGGCTCCATGAGAACAGGAAGGAGTTCGTGGCCGTACTTCCGATGGGCGTGGGCGGGGAGCGCGACCTGCGACACGGGCAAGGTCAGCGAGGCGTCACAGCCCGCACACGTGAACACGATCATGCGCCCTCCCATGTCACGGTGCTCGGATCATCTTGGCTCAGAGCCGGTCTTGGGGGAATCGCTCGACGCCGATTCGGCGAAAGGCCACGCCGCACCTCACGAGGGATGAGGAATGCCGTACAGCAGCCGATACAGCAACACCGCCTTACACGAGCGGTGATCGAGTGGCCATGTCGCAGCGTGGAGAGGAGCGCTGTACAGCAGCCCCGTACAGCAACACCGCCTCACACGACCACACGCCACCGACCCGTATCTACCGTCTGACCAGGACGTAAGGCCACCAACCTGGGACGTGCCGTTGACTCGTAATGAAGGGGTCTTGTGGTTTTGCGATGACTGCTCAGCAGGCCAGTGCCCATGACGTTGCGGGGATGGTTTTCGGCCTCGTATGGACGTGCCGGTGGCTAGAGCCGCTCAGGTGATGCCTCAAAGGCGTCTGCGATGGGGACAGCTGTGAGCGCACCAGCCAGTTGAGACAGTGAGGAGACGACGACTGAGCCGCCGATACCATCGATACCACCGATGCCGGCGAGATGCTTGCGGTTGCCGTATTTGCCGACCACGCCGATCGCCTGGATGCCGGCCTTTGACGCCGCGTACATTCCCTCAATGGACTGGCTGACCACCGTGCACTCGGATGGGTTCGCGCCCAGTGCTTTCACCACCTGCCGTGCGAGGGCCAGGCCGATCGGCTCCTTCGACGAAGGCCGGTGCTCCTCGCGTCCGATGACCGGTCCCACCAGGTGCCGTAGGTCGTGTGTCTCAAGGTAGGTCTCCATGGCGGCGGAGCAGGTGTCCCCCACCACGGCGACGCGTCTGCCGCCGGCCTGGCAGGCCTGCAGCGCCTCGCGTGCTCCCGGGGTGGGTACGGCCGTCAGAGCCGCTGCCATCTCGGCGTCCCGGACGATTTCCTCGGCTTCGGTGCCGTAGGCCCGGCTGACGTGGTGGGCGTATCTCAGCATCCGCAGCGGGTCGGCCTCGATGGAGGTAAAGAGCGACATCCTGTGCCCTTGGGCGAAGAGCCGGTCACGAATCCTTTCGGCGATCGCCTCGGTGTCCACGCCGGCGAAGAGGTCACAGATCGTGCCGTCGAAGGCTAACAGCGCGGCGCGGGTCCGTCCCAGGACGAGGGCGACATGGGGGCGTACCCTCGTGCTCGTCAACCGGAATCCTCCTACTTATGGCATCGTGGCCGATCCTATGCGGTGCCGTACAGCCCGAGGCGCGTTCGGCGGGTGTATGCAGCGACACCGCCTTACATGATCACATGTCGCCGGTCCGTGGCAGCCACCGGATCGGGAAGGCTCCTCGGACGAGGCGCTTGCTTGCCCTTCGGGTCAGCTGCTCAGGTGTCGTATAAGCCGTCCCAGGGTTCGTAGAAGCCGAGGTTGTCCGGGTAGAGCTCGGCATGCTCGGTGCCTTCGAAGGTCTCGATGACGAGGCCGAACAGCACGCCGTTGAATTCTCGCCGGAAGGGGCGGATGGCGATGTTGCCGAAGCGAAGGCCGGGGAGCATGGCGAGCCACTGCTTCAACCGCTCTTGCGCGGCGTTGATGGCTGTTCGGTGGTGGTCGTCGGTTCCGGCGCGCTCGATGCGGGAGTCGAGGTGGTGGCCGGCGGCGTCGAAGGTGTGCAGGACAGCGTGCCAACGCTGGTGCGCGGGCCAGTCATCGGTGATGGTGCAGCCGTCGGGGAAGGCGGCGATGACGGAGCCGAGGAATTGCCCGCCCTCCCAGAGGCCGATGGTGTCGGTGCGGTAGTCGGGTTCGTAGCTGATGGGGATGATCTCGGGGACTGCCATGCGCGGGAGAGTAGCGATCGGGTCCGACAACGCTCCTTTGCGATGCGCTTGATCCTGCTAACGAAAGTGCTAACACCGTCCCTGGACGCGGGTGGACATCTATGGAAGGCGATCAAGTGTGAGGCGTCTCTGAGCAGCCTTTTCTGACACCTGTGGACGTCGGTGGACGTTCTCAAACTGGCTACGGATCAGAAGGTTGGGGTTTCGAGTACCTCCGGCCGCACACATGCAAGAAGGCCTCTGAACAGGCGTTACGCCATCAGGGGTCTTTTTCGTTGTGTCGCTCAGCCGGTCTCTTCGGTGTCTGTGGGAGCCAACTTGGGAGCCAAAGACGTGGGCCTGCTCAGCAGAGCCCCGGAGATCGCCGCCGACGCCGCCCGCTTGTCCCCCTCCGTCAGATGCCCGTAGACATCCTTGGTGATCTCGATGCTGGCGTGTCCGAGGACGTCGGAGACGACGTGCAGCGGTGTGCCCTGGGCGAGCATGAGCGAGGCCCCGGAGTGCCTCAGCTCGTGCGGGTGCCAGTGACCGAGGCCGGCCTTCTGCGTCAATTTCGAGAATAGGTGAGAGAAGGTGTCGGGGTCGGACAGGTTGCCGAGCATCAAGCGGCGGCGCGCCGCGCCGCCGTACCCCCGGCCCTCCGCCCGCCGCCGTCCGGGCGGGCGGCCTGGGGGCCGGTCCCGGACGGCGGCGGGACACCGGGCCGGGCACCGCACGCCTGCCGCGCCGTACTGACCGATCGCTCCGGGCGGGGTTGCCGCGCCGCCATACAGATGCAGCCCTTACGATCGCCACGGCGTGGCCGGCCGCCGTACGTGCTTGGGGCGATCGACGATCCAGGGTTCGTGCCTCACCTTGGCTCACCGAGCAGCGTGGGTGATCGCCGAGCTTGACCCCTGGACTGGCTGATTGCAGGATGGTGAACAATGGGCAGGAGGCGCTACGTCGCCAGAGGCGTTCCCGGCGGCTACCGGATCTGGGACAACAAGGTGCGTCGCTGGTGGGGCGACCTCTATGAGTTATGCCCCGATGACATGCTTACCGAATTGAACGGCGCCCGTGACTACGGCAGGATCACGGTTCTCCTCAAGCGTTATCGAGCCATGAAGCGGTAGGCGGTGTTCCACTCCAGGTGGAGGTTCTGCCCGATGACTGCTGGCAAGTGCTGACAGCGACGGCATGATCAGGCAGGGTTGGCGGTGCGCAGAACAGCAGCACCGTGTCATTCTGCATTCATGCTCACCGTGCGCGCGCTTTCTAACTACCTCGAAGGACTTCCGGACGAGACTCCCGTCGTGATCGATGTCCACGATGGGGACAACTGGTCCCTTCGCGTCGAGAATCTCAACGTCACGACCACACAAGACGTGACCAAGGGCGGTGACCCCCACGAGGGAACCGAGGTTGAGATCTTCTGGGAGCCTGGTGAGCACGGCTGGACCATGAGCGGCCCGTCCAAGACGCTCTTTACCTTGGACGAGATGACCGAGTCGATCAACGCGACGCGCTCCGCCAAGAACTAAACAGCCTACGTTTCAGCCCCGAGCACTAGCTTGGCACCTGTGGAGGAAGAACATCTGGGCAAACAGCGCGCGCATTGGCCAGAGCGACGCAAGGACGTACTCGAGGCACTACGAGCCCTGAGTGACCGCGACTATCAGGACCAACACTGGCGATCCGGGAAAGGACGGCCGGACCTCACCGCGACCGTGCACTGGCTCATCGACGACACCTTCACCGACCAACACGGCGCGCGGACACTGATCCCCCATCTCTTCTTTGATCAACGAGAAGCCGAGCTCGTGCAGACGGTGGTCGACGCCCTCTTGCACGTACTCGATGACCTCGGCCCTGCCGCTCCGGACAACGCCTATCTCGACCATCCTGAGTGGATCAACGTCCTAAACTCGGCTGGCGCCGCCTACCTGGCCTTGTCCTCCGACAAACACGGCTCGTGACGAAACTCCGCGCAGTGCCCTTGCACATAGGAGCGTCAGTCAGCTGGAGCGACCACTGATGAGAATCCGCGCGACGTAGTGATCCAGCTTCATGCCGCTTGGCTGGGGTTGCTACCCGAACGAGCCGTCCTCGCGGCCGACGAACCGCACGCAGCCGTCGTGCTCGAAACGCACCCGCCCGTCAAACGACGAGGCGGGGTTGGTGCAGGCGCCGTAGTCCAAGCCGAGCTGACCGCTCAACGCGATCCAGAAACTGCATCCTCCGCACTGGGCGTAGTACCACTCCTCCAGGTACTCAGGCTGGGCGGTGGAGCGATTCAACGACGCACCCCATCGCGAATGGCACTGATCGTTGTGATCTCGATCGTTACCCGTCCAAGGCTCACCAGTGGCCATTCACGGTGCCTCCGTCTAAGTCCGAGACCGTCAGCCCCGGCTTGCGGGGCCTGAGCTCGATCAACAGGGTACGGGATATACGCGGGATGGCCACCGCCGAACGGCCTACCAGAAAGCATGTTGTTGCAGTTCGCAGCCTATGAGGCATCGTAAACAGGGACGCGCCGTAAAACCGTCGACGCTCCAACCCTGGGAGCCAACTTGGGAGCCATCGGGCCGTACGATCCCGGACCGAGATGGACTGACGTGAACAGACGGCTCGTTCGTGACCTGCGTGGCGAACTGATCTGAACACTTTGGACCTTGTTTGGGAACCTACGGATCAGAAGGTTGGGATTTCGAGTACCTCCGGCCGCACACATGCGAGAAGACCCCTGAACAGGAATTACGCCATCAGGGGCTTTCTTGGTTTCTTGGTCGTTCGAGCTTCTTGTTAACAGTTCGCTGCCGCCCGCCCACGCACTGTCCGATTTTCGGATCAGCGAGTCCGATGCCGTCGCGCCTACTTCGCGGCTGGTGACACGGACTTGAGCGGAGGTCCGTTCAGGACGCGATGGCGGCGACTTGGCGGGTGATCACCTTTCCATCGCCAGGGTGCGAGCCCAGGCCCTGTGCTGCGCATCGGGCCTGGGCCGGGAACGGAGGGAGTCAACTGCGCTTGGCGGGCAGCGGCGGCTCGGCATCGGTCCAGCCCACCCGCTGGTAGGCCGTGAAGCTGGTGGTCTTCGCGATACGGCCGCCGGCGAGCTCGACCGTGGTCGTCGTCAGGCGCGTGAGCGGCAGGCCCGTCGCGGGGTCGATCACCCACGCGACCTGGATGGCGCTCTTCTGCCCGAATCGGGGAGTCACTTGATAGCCGAATGCCTCGCCCGTGCGGCCCAGCGGATCCTTCGTCCTGCCCAGGGACTCCAATGTGGGCATGGTGGCCAGGATGCGGTAGGCGGAGGCGCGGACGGCGGGTGAGACGGGCAGACCGAAGACGACCTGTATGCAGAGTTCCCGCAGGGCCGCCTCCAGCGATCGCGGGTCCTGCCCGTAGTCGGCCTTGGTCTGGGAGGTGAGGCGCTGCTCGAGGTAGGCGCGCAGTTCCCGCTCGCCGCTCGGAACGCGGCGGAGCTCCTCCCAGGTGAGGAGCTCCTTGGCCAGATCCCCGCCCGAGCCCTTCCACTTGCCGCGCAATCGTGTGGCCGTCTTCTCCTCCGCCTCGGCTCGCACCACCTCCGACGAGGAGGCTCCGACGTATCCGCTCATGTCCATCGGGTACTTCCACCGGGTCGGCGAACCCGCCTTCCGCCAGGCGGCCTGGTCCTCAGGGGTGAGTGGCTTCGCGCCGAGGAATTGCGTGATCCACCAACTCTGCGCCCCGGGCCTGCGCGCCAGCCACTGGTCCTTAGAGGAGAGCCGTCTGATGACGTAGCCGCGGTCCGGGGAGATCGCGTCCATGCCGGAAACCGTGCCGGTACGCCAGTACGTCCCCGACACGGGTGCCTTCGTGGCGGTGACGGCGGCGGCGGCGGACAGCAGCATCTGGCGGGCCGACGGTTGCGCGCTGGTCGAGGCCGCCGGCGAAGGGGCCGGCCGTTGCTCATCCGGCGCCGTCACCATGGTGACCACCAGAACCGTGGCGACCACACTCGCCGCCGATGCCAGCCACGGTATCGGCCCGCGCAGCCACGTGGCGCGTGGCCTGTGGCCCTGCCCTGGCGGCTCCGACATGATCGAGGCCAGCAGCGCCTGGGCCCCCGCTCCAGACGCCTGCCCGGCCGGCTCGCCGCTCAGGTCGTCGTCGCGCACCCTGGCGAGATCATCCATGTTCACAGTGCGGTCCTCTCGAAGAGCGGAAGGTCGATCCCCGCGCCGTCCAGGGCGCGCGCGAACCGCTTGCGTGCGCGGTGCAGCCGGACACGTACGGCGTTGCGGGTGATACCGAGTGTGCGGGCCACCTGCTCGGTGTCGAGCTTCTCCCAGGCGACCAGCGACAGCAGCTCCCTGTCATCGTCGTTCAGACTTTTGAAGACCCGGCCGAGCTGCGTGTACTCGGCCGGTGGCGGCCCGGCCAGCGCCGGAGAAGCGGTGATCTGCTCGCGCAGCGCGGCGGTGCGCCGCTCATGCCGCCGTTCGCCGCGGCGGTGGTTGGCGAGAGCCTTGCGGGCCACGCCGTACAGCCAGAGCCTGGCCTCGTCCCCCGGCGGGATCTCGTTGATCCGCCGCCACGCGATGACGAACGTCTCGGCCACCACGTCGGCTGCGTCGTCGGGATCCTGGCACCGGCGCAGGACGTACCCGAGTATGGGGCGATAGGCATGTTCGTATATCTGCACGAACCGGCCGTGGGGATCGAATCCCATCCGGCCTCCTCACATGGATCATCGGTCACCCGTCCATGTCCGGAATATCGGAAGCATTACCGGTCGCCGACAAGTTCTCGGTGATCTTCTGAGGACGCCGTCAGGGCCTTCGACTCAGGTCCGTGCCACCAGCCGCAAAGTAGGCGTGTATGGCGACGAACGACAGAGCAGACAGTCGACACGGTCATCCGCTCATGATCTCCACGCCGCGAGACGCCTCTTACCGCGCCCCTTCACAAGCGTGATCGCATTTCGAACGGCGTTGACATCCTCGCTTCCGGGGAAGTCCTGCGCCGGCATGGCCGGCACCACGGCCTGTTCCTCAGACGCCATACGGCGATCAGCCATGGTCGCGCGACCTACGGTACGCGAGTGGAGTTCGCGAAAAATCAGTAGAACCGCCGCCACGGGATCTTTCGTGGAAATCGCTGGGCGATAAGTCTGATCTTGCTAATGCCGCCTCCACGTAGCAGACGCAGAATGGCCCGCGCCGGAGCGGCGCCCACCAGGTCGACCGCGAACCGATCGGACGCGTACACCCGGCGACGCAAGATCCACAGTACGGCCTGGTAGGCCAACAGCAGGCCGGCGCCGACAGGGAGCAGCACCGGCAGCATCGTGAACTCGATCAGTCCCCATATGGCTATCACCGCGGCGGCTACCGGCAAGATGTGCCGAGCGGCTCTCAAGACGTACACCTCGAAACTGATGTGTCCCAGCGCGATGTAGCCGAGTTGGTGGGCGATCAGGCCGGCCGGCGCATCCTGTGGCCACTGTTCGGCTGTGGTCCGGTCGACGACGATTGTCGCGGTTGGGCGAGGCCAGGCCCACTTGACGTCGATCGTCGCCGCCACATGCAGGTCACCGACGGTGACGGGCAGGTGGGGATCAAGATCTGCGCGCTGTGAGAGCGCGCATCAGCATGCGTAGCCGATCAACGGTGTCTGTGTCCATCGCCTCCGCCGGCGAAGAAAGATCGGCATACGAGCCGCCGCCGTTGATCGGTCACGCTGAACGATGTACGGCAGCTTGTACGGCGACACCGCCTTACCCGATCACATCCCATCAGTCCGCTTCTACTGTCCGACCAGGCCGCGAACTCGCCGACCTGGGTAGCGTCGTTCACTCGTGACTGAGTGCTCCGGCGTAGATGTTGCTCCGTGTCGTGTGAAATCTGTCTCGTTGTGCTCCTCCTACCGTGTCGGGGTGAAAGACGAGACGACCAGCCAGACGGCGGTGGCCGCGATCACGACCGCGACGGCGACGTTCTTCGCCCGTCCGGGAATCACGTCCTTCGATTGTCCGCGGATCATGTGCCGCGCCAGGCGAACGGTTCCGGCCCAGGAGATCCGCTGCCGGGGGCTCCAGACGGCCGACGCGACGAGGACGGCCGCGAGAAGCAGATGCCACCGCACCGAATCGACGAGAGGTATCTGGATGTCCTCGCCGTACCAGCGGACGTACTCCACGACGTCGAGGAGCGGGAAGAGGAGGAGAACCGCCGCGACCGCGGTGCCGGCCGGTCGCTCCCATCGGGCGGAGGCCGCCGCTCTCGCGGTTGCCGCCAACGCGACGAGAACGACCGGCAGGCCGATCATGTCGGCACAACCGGACCACCATGCGAGGTCGTTCCAGAACGACTCCGGAGCCTCGGCGTCGGTGTAGACGACCGTGAGAAAACTGCCGAACGTGACCGGGAAGCGGTGGAATGCCGCCGCCCACGCCGCGGCGCCGACGGCTCCCGTCCACATGATGGTCTCGTGCCATCTTGGGGGCGGCGGTCTGCGGTGCAGTGGTGACCGGGCCGCCAGGAGCAGCGCCCCCGCGACCACCGAATAGCAGACGATCAAGGGCCAGGGCGGTACGGCCATACGCTCCTGCCCGGTGCACGGGTCGGGGCCCGGCAGGAGAAACGCGATGAAGAGTCCGAACGCGAGCACAGCGCCGACCGCGGCGACCGCCGTGAGCGTGGCCCGACGTGACCCGCGCAGGAGAAGACCCGCCACGACGACCGGCAGCAGGAGAACACCCCAGAACAGCAACTCTCCCGGCACGCTCACCAGCGCGTAAGGACCCCCCGCCGGGTAGGGGGCGGAATCCGTCGCGGAACAGAACCAGCCGACGCTCTGCCTGCCGGCTCCGAACGTCATCAGGATCACCGGCCCTGACACCGCCAGAACCGCACCGAAGCGCAGCACCGCCGCCATTGGTGATCGCGCTTCTGATCCGGGCTCTTGCGTCACGGCGTCCTCTCCCGGAAACGATCAATTTGAGCGAGGGTAGCGGATGGCCGTCGGCTGAACGGGAGGTCGCTTTCCGCGGCGGTGCGGGCCGACCGCCGGCGTCGGCATGAGGAGGGCGACCGGCCTGTGCGCGGTCCGAACGCCGGAGCGGGCGGCCCGGCCCTGAACGCGGCGCGGAACACTTGCCACGGAGGGGCCCGGACGAGGGAGTTCCCGCGTGTGATGAGCGCTGAGCGAGAGATCACGTCACAGCTCATGAGGGAGGGCCGTACAGCGGTCGATACGGCGGCACCGCCTTGCAGGATCACCCTCCACCGGCCCGTAACCACCATCTGAGCAGGGCGAGACGCCGCTGACGAGGCATCTGCCTTTCCCCGCGGATCATACGGTCGGGGTTTCGAGTCCTCCGGACGCACATATGCAAGAAGCCCCCTGAACAGGCATTACGCCATCAGGGGCCTTCTTGCCAACACCCTCGCCAACAGGGCGTTTCTCCTGCTCGCCACCGGCATCCGCGAAGACGTCGGCCACGGAGGCTTCCGCCGTTCGAACCACGTGGGCGTGAACGCGAAGCATGGTGGACGGGCCGGCGTGGCCGAGCCGGGCGACGACGATATCCGGTACCGATGCAGCACCGTCGTCGATCATGGCGCCGGCCGGTACCCCTACCTGAATCACCATGTCGAGCCGCACCCAGCGGACTGACCGACGTAGGCATTCCGGCTCTACCGGAAGGTGGGCAACCGATGAAGTGAACCCGTCCCGGTTGCGTCCACGGAGGGGACGTACAGCGACACCCTCTTACACGGTCACACGCCCCCGGCCTGTATCCACCGCCCGACCAGGGCGTGAGTCCGCCGGCCTTCGGCCGCGCCGCCGCTTTCACACAGCCCTGTGATCGCCACGGGTGGCCGATGTCCGCCGCGGTCGGTGGCGATCGACGATCCGGGGTTCGTTCCTCGCCCCGGCTCACCGAGCAGCGCGGCCGATCTGCCGGCGCAGGGACCGCATCACCAAAAACAACCACGGCGATCACCAGCCACCAGGTCAGGCGCCATGGGGTGCCACGTCGTGGGCTGATCACCGGGCCGTCGAATGCGCCGCGGCAGACGCTGGGCTACCCCGACGCTTCGTATCGCGCGCACGGGCCGACGCCGCTATGCCGGGACGGACGGCCTCCTTGCGTCCCGCCGTACTGGGGCTGATCACGAAAGGGGCCTCGAGTTCGCCGGGAGGAACTCCAGGGCGACGGCACGGGCCCGGAGCCGTTCGGCAAGGGCGTTGTCGTGAGGCAAGCTGATGACGTGAGTGTCCATGTGTCTTCGGACGACGTCGGAGCCCCGCGGGCACAGGCCGGTCCCAACCCGCAGCACCTGCTGACGACCTTGCTCGGCGAGTACCTCGACTCCTCGGATGCCGACCTTCCGTCGGTGGCGGTGGTCGCGATGCTCAGGGAGTTCGGCATCAGCGAGTCCAGCGCGCGGGCCGCGTTGTCCCGGCTGACCAAGCGTGGCCTGATCGCCGTGCGGGGACCCAGGCGGCCGCCTGTGTACCACCTCACGCCTCAGGCGATCGCCAGGCACCGCTCCCGGATGGATCACTTTCTGAGCTTCGGCGCACGCCCGCCGCGGTGGACCGGCGACTGGGTGACCGTCTCCTTCTCGATCCCCCAGTCCGGCCAGGCCCCACGGCACGCGGTCCGCAAGGCTCTGGGGTCGCTGGGTTTCGCGCGGCTGTACGACAGCGTGTGGATCCGGCCCGGATCCGACTCCGGTCCGGTGGCTCAGGCGCTGCACGACATCCTGAACGCCGTCGACGGCAGCCGATGGTCGGTGATGCACGCCCGTTTCGACGAGGAGACCGGCCCGCACGGTCCGGCCGCCGCCTACGATCTGGCCGGCCTCGCCTCGGCCTACGAGGCTTTCATCGCGCGGTACTCGGACCTGCGGGTGGCCGTCCGCAACGGGGAGGTCGACGCGACCCGGGCGCTGGTGGCACGGACCTCCGTCATGGATTCCTGGCGGAAGTTCCCTGACATCGACCCGAACCTCCCCGAGCACCTCCTGCCGGCACCGTGGCCCCGCAAGGCTGCCAGGGACCTGATGCTGGAGATCCATTCCGCTCTCGGCTCGCTCGCCGAGGCGCGGCTCATCCGGGTCGCGACACCGTACTGGCCGGACGCCGCGTCCTGGATCACCCACTTCGAGGCATCGGAGAACTCCGTATCGGCCCCGGCCGGCGGGGACGGCTGAAAAGAAACTTTCATTCACTCGGACGACTGCCCGGTCGCCAGGGCGCGTTTCGCGACGGCTGCGGCGCACCGGCTTCTCGACCGGCCGCCGGCCGCCGGGATCCCGCCGGAGCGTCAGGCCGGTCAGGTGTTGTGACCTGCGCTGGAGCCGCCTGCGCCGGCGCGTCCTCCCATCGCCGGGCAGGGGACTGGTGGCGCCGTCCCGAGGGTTCGCGTGATCGGCCGGCCCACGCCCGGGGCCGAATGCCTCAGGGGCGTTTCCGGTTCGCGCGCGTACCGCTCAACCGACCGAGTGCGCTTGCTTGACACTTTTTATCACCGCAGTGATAGTAACTGCACGTTGCTCTCGTCGGCTCGTTCCGCCCGACACGAGCGCGACTTGTCGTCGATGGTCCGCCACACCGATCTTCAGATTCGGTCGGCGCCGGCCGGCCTGGCCGCGGTGGGAGTGGTAGTGCCGCTGTCGGGCTCTGCCGGCGTGCGCCGCGCATGCCACATCGGACGTAGAGCGCTGTCTTGACACCCTTGGAGGGCGAAATGAGAAAACGCTCGATCATCAGCGCGGTAGTGGCGGCCGTGGTCGCCACGGTCGGTGCCGGAACAGCGGCGCTCACCATGACGCCGAGCGCCGCGGCGGCCCTCAACTCGGGTCCCTATCCGGCTGGTTACGAGACCTCGACCGGCCTGCCCAATCACACCATCTACCGGCCAGAAACCCTCCCGTCCGAGAAACTTCCCGTTTTCGTATGGGGCAACGGAGGCTGCTCCGCCAACGGGACGTCGCAGCTGAACTTCCTCCGCGAGATCGCCTCGCACGGATTCCTGGCCATCGCCAGCGGCAGCCCGAACGGCTCCGGCTCGACGACGTCCCAGATGCTCACCCAGTCCATCGACTGGGCGGTCGCGGAGAACAGCCGCCAGGGCGGCAAGTACTACGGCAGGCTCGACACCGGCAGGATCGCCGCAGGGGGCTTCTCCTGCGGGGGGCTGGAGGCCTACGCCGTCTCCAACGACCCACGTATCACCACGACCACCATTTTCAGCAGCGGGTTGTTGAACGACTCCGACGACTACCAGCTCAGGCGGCTGACGAAGCCGATCGCCTACTTCATCGGCGGGCCCAGTGACATCGCCTACCCGAACGCCATCGACGACTGGGGCAAGTTGCCCGCGGGGCTGCCCGCGTTCATGGGCAATCTGAACGTCGGGCACGGCGGCACCTACGGCCAGCCCAACGGCGGCGAGTTCGGCCGCGTGGCGGTGCTGTACCTCAAGTGGCGGCTGAAGGGCGACACGACGGCCGGTGCCAACTTCGTCGGCCCCAACTGCGGCCTGTGCGGCACCCAGTGGCAGATCCAGCAGAAGAACCTCACGCTCGACAGCGGCACCCCCTCCCCCTCCCCGTCACCCACCGTCAGCCCGTCCCCGTCCCCGTCCCCGTCCCCGACACCCAGCCCCGGCACCCAGGGCTGCTCGGCGACCTACTCGGTGCAGGACCAATGGGCCGGCGGGTTCGTCGCCGCCGTCAACGTCACCGCGGGCGGCGCCGCGATCAACGGCTGGAGGGTCGCCCTCACCCTGCCCGGCGGAGCCACGATCACCTCCCTGTGGAACGGCGTCAGCTCCGGCACCAGCGGCACCGTGACCGTCGCCAACCAGAGCTACAACGGGCGGCTGGCGGCCGGACAGAGCACCAACTTCGGGTTCCAGGGCAACGGAACCGGCACCGGAGCCACCGTCACCTGCACCGCCGGCTGATTCCGGCCCGCCCTGGGCAGGACCCGCCGGGGGCCAGGCCGACCCACCGCGAGAGCAGCCGTGTCCGAGCACCTGCGGGAAGTTCATCGGGTGCATCCTTACAAGCCACTGATGATGGTGCAGCACAGAACAGCACGGCCCGGCCCAAGGCCGGAGCAGGCGAAGGGAACGCGGGCATCGCGCCCGCCGATCCCTCGATCGTGAGTTGACGTACTCACCACGCTGAGCGCTGACGCGCGCCTCGTCGCGGGCCGCTTTCGCCTCGTCTTCCGTGGCGAAGCCGCTCACCCGCCCGGGCTTGCCCTCAGCGGTCTCCGGGTCCTCGACGCGGATGACGTACGACCGGTCCTGTCACGTTCCATCACACCGTCGCGAAGCTCGGGCAGGTTCTCGCGCCGGCCAGAACCTGCGCGGTCGCGGGCTGTGCGTCTCATTCGCCGTCGAATCACCTGTCAGATGGCGCGCACGCCTGTACGGGAAGCCTGTCGGACAGGCTGACAACAAGATCTTCTTGTGGACACGCGAGCAAACCGAAACCTTGGATTCGGCCGCACAGGGATCGCCCCCAGCGCCTGAGACCAGGAGTAACGATGAAGCTGCCTCCACGCGCCGCTGCCCTCGTGGCGGCCGCCCTGCTCGCTTCGCTGACCGGAGTGTCCGGGATGTCGGCGGCGCAGGCGGCCGACGCCGGGGCCCTTCCGAGCGTGAACATGGAAGCCACCGTCAAGGCGGCCCAGATCGACCCGCGGCGGCCTGACGAGACGCTGACCCCGGGCGCCAAGGCCGGCGTGCTCCTCGTCGAGCGGGCGCTGCGCGACCGGCGCCTGCTCGACGCGAAGTGGGTGGACGGCTACTTCGGCACCACCACGGTCACCGCCTTCGCGAAGTACCAGAAGTCGCTCGGCTTCACCGGTCTCGCCGCCAACGGCCTGCCGGGCAAGGCGTCGCTCACCAGGCTCGGAGCCGGCCGCTTCAGGGTCACCCACGTCATCGACCCGGGCACACGGGTGTCCACCGACGGTTTCGTCGTCAACACCCGCACGCGAAGCATGCTGGCCGAGGCGAAGCGGCTGCTCGGCCGCGACTTCACGCTGGATCAGGGTTCGTACAACCCCGGCGGCGACCCCACGTCCGCGGGCACCCACGACGGCGGCGGCGTCGTCGACATCTCGGTCAAGGGGATGAGTTCCGCCACCCGCACCGCGGTCGTCCGCGCGTTGCGACGTGTCGGTTTCGCGGCATGGGTGCGTAGCCCCGATCAAGCCGACTGGCCGTGGCACGTCCACGCCGTCGCCATCAGCGACACCGGACTCTCCGGCCAGGCCCAGCGCCAGGTCGGTGACTACTACCTCGGCCTGAACGGGCTCGCCGGCCGTGGCCCGGACGACGGCCCGAAGGTGGCCATCCGCACCTGGGAGGAGTACCGGCGTCGCTGACTCGTCCGAACCCCAGGCTCCGCAGGCAGAAGCAGACACAAGGAGAACAGCATGAGAACTTTCACCAGGATCCTCGCCGCGGCGACCGCCATGATGGCGCTCGGCGGGACGGCATTCGTCACCGCGGCGCCCGCTTCGGCGGCGGGTCGTAACGGCGTGTGCGAGAGCGGTGAGTTCTGCTACTACTTCAACAGCAAC
>NZ_JBPXMB010000047.1:0-49138 GCF_051918945.1 Streptosporangium sp. LJ11 | reverse complement strand
GTCTTCGTGACGTTCAGCGGGGCAGACACGAGATCACCTTAGACACAGCCGGACCAGACCGCGCCACCACGGGAACCGTCACGGCCGGGTGCATTCGCGAGGACCTGGACGCCGACCGGCGTGACCTCGCGATCACCGCCGGGTCGGATTGTCGGCGAGCACACAGGCCACGGGTGGGTCGAGCTCAAGGGTCTCGACCCGGAGATGGGTGAAGCCGGCCTGGGTGAGCATGTCCTGGAGCTCCTGGGCGGCCCGGGCCGTGGTGTCGCGGGTGGCACCGGGGCAGCGGGGCTGGCTGACGAGCGCGATGCGTCCCGCGGGGCGGAGCAGGCGACGCAGCTCGCGAAGCCGATTCACCGGGTCGGGCCAGAACCCCACGGAGTTGACGGCGAGGATGGCATCGAGCGGATCGCCGAAGCTCGGCAACCGCTCCACGGAGGCATGCGTGAGGTGCACGCGGCGGGCGCGGACGGCGGCGGCGTTACGACGGGTGGCCTGGCGGACCATGGCCTGCGAGTGGTCGACGCCGAAGACGTGGCCCCGGGTGGCGCGGCGGGCGGACTCGGCGATGGCGACGCCGGGACCGAAGCCGATCTCGAGCACCCGGTCGGTGGGCCGCACATCCAGCAACGACACCGCCCAGATGTTGCGCTGCCGGTTGGAGGAGCGATGAGCGAACATCCAGCCGACCGCCCACCCGATGGCGCCCCGGGGGTGGTGCGCCTGGCGGACCAGGCTTCTGAGCGCGCGTTGCTTGAGAGATGTACCTGCTGTCTGCATGATCGCAGTCAACGGCTTCAAGTACGCTTGAAGTCAAATGGATGAGCAACTGACGATCGGTGAGCTGGCGAGCCGCACCGGTGTCGCCACCTCCGCCCTGCGTTACTGGGAGGAGCTCGGCCTGCTCCCGGCACCGGCCAGGGTCTCGGGCCAGCGGCGCTATCCGCCCTCGGCGGTCGGCCTGGTCGGTGTGGTCGTGTTGCTGAGAGATGTCGGTTTCACGTTGCGAGAGATCAAAGCTTTCATCGCGTCTCGTTCGCCGGCCGGCGACGGCTGGCGGGAGCTGTACCGGCGCAAGCTCGCCGAGCTGGATCAACGGATCGCCCAGGCTCAGGTGGCACGTACCGCCATCGCCCATGGCTTGGCCTGCCCGCACGAGGACATCTTCGAGTGCCCCAACTTCACCGGCGGGGTCGCGGCGCTCCTGGCGGGATCTTCTCTCGAAGAGGCTCATTCGCACTGACCTTCCGTCGAGACGGGCGGCCTCACCGCCGGCCTCACTGCCGGTGCGCGAGATCATCACGGATGACGGCTCGGACCGGCTCGCCGAACGGGCGGGTGTCACCGAGGCCACGGCGCCGTGGTCGGCCCGGTCCCCGCCGGGTCACCCCGGACCGGGCGTCAGCGGTGACTCGTTCCGCGCGTGCCGTCGCCGGTGCGCGAGCCGTACCGGTGCAGCGCCTCGACCTGCTCGTAGGAGGGCACATCGCCGGTGACCGGTTCGCCCCGGGCCACCGCCAGCGCCGTGGTGACGGCCGCGCGCAACGCCGCGCGAAACAGCAGCGACCCGTAACTGAGGCGGGCCACGCCCAGCTCGGCCAGCCGTCGCACCGGCACGCCGGGCTGGACGAGCACGTTCAGCGGCACCCCGGCCCCGCCCACCAGCGCCTCGATGTCCCGTTCGGCGCTCGCGCCCGGCACGAAGACCCCGTCGGCCCCCGCCCCCGCGTAAGCCCGGGCCCTTTCCAGCGCCAGCGCCCGGGCGCCGGGCAGGCCCAGCCAGAACGCGTCGGTACGCGCGTTGAGGAACACCTCCGGAACCCGCCGCTTGACCACCGCGACCAGTTCCGCCTGTGCCGGGACATCGGCCAGGCGGTCACCACGCCCGTCTTCCAGGTTGATCCCCGCCACTCCCAGCCCCGCCAGCTCCGCCACCAGGTCGGCGACCTGGCCGGGCGCCTCGGCGAACCCCGCCTCGATGTCCACCGTCACCGGGATCCCCAGCCCCGTTATCGTCCGGGCCAGCGTCAGCGTCTCCTCCCGCGTCGCCCGTCCGGCGTCCGGCTTGCCCGCCGCGGCGGCCACCCCCAGGCTCGTCGTCCCGATCGCGGCGAACCCCGCCTCCGCCAGGGCCGCCGCGGAGGCGTGATCCCACGCGCAGGGAAGCAGCAGCGGCTCGTCCGCGTGGTGCAGCGCCCTGAACCGCGCGAACGTCATCGGGTCGCCGCCTCGATCGTCCCGGCCGCCAGGGCCAGCGCGACCTGCCTGCCCGGGCAGGCGCGCGGTCCCGCTCCGAACGTCAGAAACTCCGGTTCGTCTCCCGTACGCGCGAGGTCCGGGCCGCGGGGCGTCTCGGGATCCCGGCCGGCCGCCGCGACGTCGAGCACCACGGTCCTCCCGTCGCCGGGCGCCCTGCGGCGCAGTGTCCGGACCGGAGGATCGTGGCGCAGGGTCTCGTCCAGCAGTTCCCGCGCCGTCCACGCCCCGGCCGTACGCGGCTCCCCGCCCCCGTCCCCGGCTCCGGCCGCGAACCGTGCCCGTGCGGCGGCCAGGGCACCGCGGACCAGACCGGTCATCGGACCGTACGCCTGGGCGAGCAGTCCCGCCACCACGGCCAGCCGCTCCGGAGCCGGGTCGCCCAGCAGGCGCGAGAGCCGCACCAGCCCCGCGTCGGCCGCGGCGACATCCGTCTCATCGGGCCCGGCCCCAGGCCCTGGCAGGTAGGCCGGGGCGATCGCCGCGACGGCCTCCACGGCCTCCGGCCCGTCCCCGGCCCGCACCCCCAGGGCGACGGCCAGGACCAGCACCGGAACCGGCTCCGGTGGACAGGGATGACCGCCGGTGTCCCGCGAGGCGAGCCGGAACGCCTCGGCGCGCAGCGCGTCCGGGTCCAGCCCGGCCAGCGCCGCCTCTCCCGCGGCCCTGCGCTCGGCGTGCAGGGCTCCCTCGGCGAAGCGGCCGACCGCTCCGCGCAGCCATGCCACGGTCAGCGCGAACGGCGGGCGCGGCACGGGTTCGACGGTGAAGCGGGGGTCGGCCAGCACGGCCCGTATCTCGGCGGGGCGGCTCAGGACCAGCGGATCGGATGTCATCGGTTCTCCCTGGGGTGGAGATCTCCCCCTTCGGGCGAAGGGGGAGGCGTGGGACCGCCACGCTCTCCGACGGGGACGCGCGGTGTGGCGCCCCGTGGCTCGGCGATGTTCGAAAGGCTAGGCACCGGACGCTTCGGCACCCGCCGAAGCGTCCACGCGAGCCGTCCGCGCGAGCCGTCCGCGCGAGCCGTCCGCGCGAGCCGTCCGCGCGAGCCGTCCGCGCGAAACGTCGGCGAGACGCGGCCGGCGGCTTTCCGCTCGGCGTTCCGCGGGGGTCACGCTCGCGCGGACGAGGCGGCGCGGGTGACGCAGGCCGAGGCGAAGGCGGCGATGACCGGGTGCGGGCGGCTGCCGTCTCCGGCCAGTTCCGGCTGGAAGAGGGTGGCCAGGAAGAACGGATGGCCCGGCAGCTCCAGGACCCGTACCAGCCCCGCATCGTCGTGGCCGGTGAAGCGCAGCCCGCCCGTCTCCAGTACGGGCACGTAGTCGGCGTTGAGCCCGAAGGCGCAGGAGTATCTCTCCACGGTCCTCTCGGCGCCGACGATCTTCTCGGCCAGCGATCCCGGCGTCAGCCGGACGGCGTCCTCGTGACCCGCCAGCGAGCACGCCAGCGGCAGCAGCAGCAGGTCCTCGGCACCCGGGTCGTTCTCGGCGTGCGCGACGGGCAGGCCCAGGACGTTGCGCGCGTACTCCAGCAGGGTGTGCTGGAAGCCCCCGCAGGTGCCCAGGAACGGGATGCCGTGCTCGCGGGCGGTGCGGGCGGCGTTCACCGCACCGGCCTCGCTGCGGTACGGGCTGCCGGGCACCATCCAGACGCCGTCGAACCCCTCGAGGCCGGTGGCCTCGGTGGTGGGGATCCAGTAGGCGTCCAGCGCAAGCCCGTCGCGCTCGCGCAGCGCCTCCAGCAGTACGGGGATGCGGGCATGGGATCGGACGGACGGTGACTTGTCGCCCACCAGGGCGATCCTCGCGGTGGTCATGTCCCGATCCTGGCGCCGGCCACCGGGTAAGCGCCAACGATGATCCCTGGTGATTCGATAAGCGATACTGATGCACCGTGGATCCGCACCTGCTGCGCACGTTCGTCACCGTCGCCGACCGGCGGTCCTTCTCCGCCGCCGCCACCGAACTCGGCTACACCCAGTCGGCGGTCTCACAGCAGATCGCCGCGCTGGAGGCCGACCTGGGGCTGGCGCTGCTGCACCGCCGCCCGGTGGCGCCCACCCGGGCGGGGGAGCGCCTGCTGGAACACGCCGGGTCGCTGCTGCTGCGCCACCGGGCCGCCCGCGCGGACGTGCTGCGCGCCGCGGCGGGACCGGCCGGGCGGCTGGCGGTGGCCGCCTCCCCGCTGGCCTGCACCCCGGCGATCGTGCGGAGCCTGTCCCCGGGATGCGGGCTGCGCACCGTCGCCCGCGAGCGCGTCGCCGGGGAGGTCGCCTCGGGCGCGGCCGGTCTCGGCCTGGTCGACGGGATCGCCGCCCCCAGCGACCCGCTGCGGCTGCCCGACGTGGGACCGCTGTCAGGCTTCGGGATCGTCGAGGAGGAACTGGTGGTGGTTCTGCCCGGCGGCCACCCGCTCTCGCACCGGCGCGGCCTGGGCCTGGCCGATCTGACCGACGCCCTGTGGCTGCGGGCGCCGGTCGCCGTACCGGTGGAGCGGCTGCGCGAGCTGGCCGGCGGAGGCGGGTTTCGCGCCGGGTTCCGCTACGACGGCGAGGACGTGCGCACGGTGCTGAACCTGGCCGCCGCCGGGCACGGGCTGGTCCTGCTGCCCGCGTCCGTGGCGGTCGCGGCGGCCGGGGCGGTGCGGGGGGTGCCGCTGGGCTCGCCGCGCGTGGTGCACCGGGTGGAGGTCCTGTACGCCGAGGCCACCGGCCCGGCCGCAGCGCTCGTCGCTCAGCTGCGCCAGCCGCCCTCGTCCACCCCGCCGGGCACCTCCGCCTCCGGGTCGTAGGGGGTGCGGGTGAAGACGAAGGTGTTGAGGTCCAGGTGGCTGGGCGTGCCGTCGGGCCTGCGGACCACCCGCAGGGTCTCGCCCGCGTAGTAGCCGTCCAGCCCCAGCCAGGTCCCGTCGGCCTGGGCGGTGAACCGCGAGGCCCGTCCCGTGCCGCCGATCGGGTTGAGGGAGACCCCGCCCTCGGGCAGCA
Organism: Streptosporangium sp. LJ11; assembly: GCF_051918945.1. Taxonomy (NCBI): domain Bacteria; kingdom Bacillati; phylum Actinomycetota; class Actinomycetes; order Streptosporangiales; family Streptosporangiaceae; genus Streptosporangium; species Streptosporangium sp. LJ11. Next base: position 43,899 of record NZ_JBPXMB010000047.1, on the reverse strand, counting down.
GCCGCAGCGCGTACGCGCTGGGTCCCCAGTACCACGGGCCGGTCAGTTCCAGCAGGCCCGCGGTGTCGGCGACGGGCTCCCACTCGGCGGGCAGGCGCGGCTCGTGCTTGTCGAGGATCGCCAGCAGGTCGGTCAGCAGGCTCCGGCTGACGCCCGCGGTGGAGTTGGCGGTGAACAGCACGCCGACCTTGTCGGACGGGTCGGCCCACACCGTGGCCAGGAAGCCCGGCATGGAGCCGCTGTGACCGGCCAGGCGGCGGCCGCCCGCGCGGGCCAGCTGCAGGCCCAGGCCGAACCCGCTGGTCCAGGCGTCACCGTCGTCGACGGTCGCGGGCTCGCGCATCTCCGCCACGGTGTCCGGGGCGAGCACGTCCCCGGTGTCCCCGGCCACGAACGCCGCCCAGCGGGCGAGGTCGGCGGGGGTGGACCACAGCTGCCCGGCCGGGGCCATGGCGACCGCGTCGTGCTCGGGCTCTGGCAGCAGCACGTCCGCCCAGGGGTGCACGGCGTAGCCGGTGGCGTGCGGGGCGCGCGGTCGCGCGGTGGTGTCGCGCATGCCCAGGGGCAGCAGGATCTCCTCCTGCACGGCCTGCGCCCAGCTCACGCCGCGGTGGCGGGCCACCAGCTCGCCCAGCAGGGCGAAGCCCACGTTGGAGTAGTGGAAGCGGCGTCCCGGCCGGTGCTTGGCCGTCTCGGGGCCGAGCCCGGCGACGAGATCGGTGATCGGCACGCCCGGAGTCCGCTCCCACCACGGCCCCGGGGACTCGGCGCTCAGCCCCGAGGTGTGCGACAGCAACTGGGCGACGGTCACCTCGCCGACCCGGAGGTCGGGAATGTGCTTGCCGACCGGGTCGAGCAGGTCCACCTTCCCCTCGTCGCGCAGGCGCATCACCACGGCGGCGACCAGGCTCTTGGTGATCGAGCCGATGCGGTACTGGGTGACGGGTGTGGGGGCGATCCCCTCCACCCGGCCCCGCGCGCCGAACCAGGCGAGTTCTCCGTCGCGCACCACCGCGGCGGTCAGCGAGGGCAGGCGTCCCTGGGCCTGCTCCACCGCGATCCTGCGCAGCAGCGCGCGAGCCGTACTCTCCAGAACCGGGGACATCACATGGCTCCTCATCCGACACGAAACCCAACGCGAAAAGTGTCCCCAGGTTAGTGCCGTCCGGGCCGGGAGAGCATCGGCGGCGACCCGGCGGGGGTGGGTGAGGGCCGGCCGCCGGGTCGCCCGGGTGATCGGCGCGTACCGGCGGTGGCGGCGTCCGGCCGCCGGGACCGGCGGCTCCACGCGTCGCCGGTCCCGCTTGAGCGAGATCATTCGAGGGCCGGGCCGGATCGGTGCGATCGCGCATCGCGCGGCGGCCCTGTCATCGACATATCTTGTCAGGACATGTTCGGATGATCCTTTTTCGGGGAAGGTGCTGGACAGGCGGTGAACTCCACCCCGCGGCCGTCTGCGCCGTGCTGGGCCCGTTTCCGGGGGAGCGCGCCCCGCGATCGGTTCGATCACCCGATAAAGGCAGGTCATCGGCGTATACAGGATGTCAAGATCATGTCAACAGGGACATCCTAGGCTCGCCGTCGACAGTTGAGACCTGCCCGAACAGGGAGATCACCATGATCACGTTCATTATCAGCGCCATCATCGTCGGTGCGATCACCGGCGGCATCGGCCGGCTGCTGATTCCGGGCCGCCAGGACATCGGGTGGGTTCCCACCATCCTCGCGGGCATCGTGGCCGCCCTCGCCGGCACCGCCATCGCCCACCTGCTGGGCTTCGCGGACAGGACGTTGCTGACCTTCGTGGTGCAGATCGTCATGGCCGTCATCTGCGTGAGCGTCGTTTCCAACATGCAGGCCAAGAAGAGGAGCAGCAAGGCCTGAACCTCACGGAACGCGGGCCGACAGGCCCGCCTCCGAGCGTGGACGACGCGGGTCACCATGCCGCACGAGGGGGTCCCACCCTCGCGGGGGCGTGGGAGGCCGGCGAGGAGTCCGGAACCGATCAGCGCCGACCGGCGCGAGTCGGAACCGGACTCTCGGCGTGTCCGCGCACCGTGCGTCCGCTCCGAACGGCGCGGGACATGGCGCGGGACGCCGCCGGGCTACGGGCCGCCCGGCGGCGGGAGCGGGCATCACACCGATCATCCTGTGCGAGTGGTCTGCCGGTCCCGCGACGCGGGACCGGCAGACCACTCGCACCGCCACCCGGGTCGATCGGCGGACCAGGCCGTGATCTTGTGGTCGGCCGCCTGCCGGGGAGGTGCCCCGGGCGAGGCGGGTGACCACTTTGCAATTTAGTCCACTTTAATGATAGTAATTTTTTTTACTATACGACTGAGACGATCATGAGTCATGTCGTCACGGACCTGCGGTCAGGTCTCGCCGATGCCGACCTTGGACTTCGTCACGGACCGCTGATCAGTCCTCGCCGACGGAGCGGAGGTGGCTGCGCTGGTGCTCGGTGATATCGGTGAGCATGCGCTTGAACTCGTCGTAGCTCTTTTGCCCGAGGCGCCGCGCGTGCCGCTGCTGGATGGCGGTCATGATGGTGTCGGCGGCGCGCATCTGGGACAGGCCGCGTTCGGTGGGACAGATCAGCTTCGCCCGGCGGTCGCTTGGATCGGGCCGTCGCTCGACGTAACCCAGAGCCTCCAGCTCGTCGATCAGTACCCCGATGATCTGCTTGGACTGGCCCGACAGCCGCGACAGTTCGGTGGCCCGGACGCCGTCCGGATCCAGGTACGCGAGCACGGCGCCGTGCCGGTGCCTGAGGTCGTCGAACCCTTGCCCGGCGAGGGTGATGAAGAGTTCGTGTTGCACCGCGAACAGGAGCCGTCCGGACAGCACGCCGAGGTCGGGGTCCGTCGCGTTGCGCTCCGCCCGGGTGACCATCCGCCGCACTCCTGTCCTGGCCGACCTTGCCGTCAAGACCTTATCGACCTGCTCGGACGGTACGTGCCGAGCCCACCGCTTTTCTGGAGGATCAGGCAGTGGAATTGATCGGTCGCGAGGAGGACATCAGCTCGATCCGGGCTTTCTTCGACGGCGCCGGGGTGCGCGGCGGCGCGCTGCTCGTCGTCGGTGAGGCCGGAGTCGGCAAGACCGCGTTACTCGACGAGTTCGCGGCCGGCGAGGCGGAACGCGGCGCCCGCGTCCTGCGGGCCGCCGGCGTGCAGTTCGAGGCGGGGATCAACTACTCCACGCTCAACCAGCTGCTGTTCCCGCTCGGCGACGAGATGGCTTCGCTCGGTCCCGACCACCGCACCGCGCTGCGCTGCGCGCTCGGCTTCGAGATCGGGCCGGTACCGGACCGGCTCGTCGTGGCGAACGCGGCGTTGCTGTGGCTGCGAGCCGTCGCGGCCGAGACGCCGGTCCTGGTCCTCGTCGACGACCTCCACTGGGTGGACCGGACCAGCGCGGAGGTGCTCGGCTTCGTCGCCCGCCGCCTGGTCGGCAGCCCGATCGTCTTCCTGGTGGCCTGCCGGTCGGGTGAGCGCGGCTTCTTCCGCGACAGCGGGCTGACCGAACTGGCCCTCTCTCCGCTGCCGGCTCCGGCGGCGCGAACCCTGGTGGACCGCCGCTTCCCGGAGCTCGCGCCGGCGGTGCGGCGGCGGCTGCTCACCGAGGCCGCGGGCAACCCGCTGGCGCTGCTGGAACTGCCGTCCGCGCTGGACGGCGACCAGCGAGCGGACTTCACCACGTTGCCCGACGTCCTGCCACTGTCCGAGCGGCTGCAGGCGATGTACACCGCCCGGGTGCGCGGCCTGCCGGAGCGGTGCCGGCTGATGATGCTGCTCGGCGCGCTCGGCGGCACCACCGACCTGGCCCGCCTGCGGACAGCCGGCGGCGCCACCTGTGACCTCGACGACCTGGCCCCGGCGGAGGGGGACCGGCTGGTGCGGCTGAACGCGCACCGGCTGACGTTCCGGCACCCGCTGGTCGGGGCGGCGGTGGTCGAGGCGTCCACGGAACGGGAACGGCGCTGGGCGCACGGCACGCTGGCGGAGGTCGTCGACGCCCCGGAGCGTCGCGTCCGCCACCTCGCCGAGTCGGCGGTGGGGCCCGACGAGGAGATCGCCGCCCAGCTCGAGGCCACGGCGCAGGTCCTGCTTCGGCAGGGGGACGCGCTCGCCGCGGTCACCACGCTGACCCGGGCCGCGGAGCTCAGCCCCGAGCCGGCCGGCCGGAGCCGACGGCTCGCCGCGGCGGCCTACATCGGCGCGGACGCCGGCGGGGAACTGGTGACCGCGAGCCGGCTGCTGGGCGACGCGCGGCGGGGCGGATCCCTGGAAACCCACTCGCTGCCCGCGGCGGCCGCGACCGCGCACCTGCTGATCAACTCCGACGGAGACGTGACCACCGCGCATCGGCTGCTGGCCGGCGCGATCGAGGCCGGCGACCACGGCTTCGCCGCGGGCGACGCCGACCTCGTCGAGGCCCTGCTCAACCTGCTGCTGATCAGCTGGTACGTGGGCACCGAACAGGCCTGGCACACCTTCCACGACCTGGTCGGCCGGCTGACGCCGGAACCGCCGCCGCTGCTGCGGGTGAACGCGGCCGTGTTCTCCGACCCCGCGCGGGCCGGCGCTGACGACGTCGCCGCCCTCGACGCGCTGATCGACACCGTCGGCACCGGCGAGGACCCCACCCGCCTCATCCGCATCGGCACCGCCGCGGTCTTCGCCGACCGCCTTCCCCGGCTGCGCGGCCCGGAACGGCATCTCGCCCAGACGCGCGGGGACGGCAAGGGGCCGGCCCGCCGCCACCTCGGCGCACTCATGCACCTGGGCCTCGACGGCTTCGCCGCGGGCCGCTGGGACGAGGCGCGGACGATGGCCGACGAAGGCCTCGCCGTCTGCGCCGAACACGGGTTCCGCTTCTTCCACTGGTACTTCCACTACGTTCACGCGCTCGTGGCGGCGGGGTCCGGAGAGGTCGAGGCGGCCCGGCGGCTGACCGACGAGATGAACCGGTGGGCCATCGCCCACCAGGCCACCGGGGTCACGTACTTCGCGGCGCAGGCCCGGGCGCTCGCCGAGATCGGCGCGGGTGAGCACGAGGCGGCCTACCAGAACGCGGCGCGGGTCAGCCCGCCGGGCCGGCTGGCGCCCTACCGGCCGACCGCGTTGTGGGCGGGCCTGGACCTCGTCGAAGCCGGCCTGCACACCGGGCGCCGGGCCGAGGCGGCGGCGCACGCGGCCGCGCTGAGCGAGGCGGGCCTGGGCACGCTGTCGCCGCGTCTGTGCCTGCTGAGCACCGCGGCGGCCGCCTTGACGGCGGACGACGAGACGGCACGTGACCTGTTCGAGGCGGCGCTGTCCGTGCGGGATCCGGAACAGTGGCCCTTCGACGTGGCCCGGGTACGCCTGGCTTACGGCGAACGCCTGCGCCGGCTGCGCGACACCGGCGCGGCCCGTGAGCAGCTCACCCTGGCGCACGAGGCCCTGGCGGCGCTGGGCGCCGTTCCGTGGCGGGACCGTGCCGCCAACGAGCTGCGGGCGACCGGGCTGACCCGGCGTCCGGCCTCGGACACCCGGTCGCCGTTGACGCCGCAGGAGCGTGAGATCGCCGAGCTGGCGGGCGCGGGGCTGACCAACAAGCAGATCGGGCAAAGGCTGTTCATCTCCCACCGGACGGTCGGCGACCACCTGTACAAGATCTTTCCCAAGCTGGGCATCACGTCGCGTGCCGCGCTCCGGGACGCGCTCAACGCCTATGACCGGTCGGACAGGACAGTCATGTGACGGGTGCTGGGCGCGGCGGCGCGCGCGACCCTGGAAGACATGAGCGCAGAACCGCACCCCGGCGTCCACTGGCCCCCGGGCTGGGGCCCGGACCGCTGTGACAGCTTCGTCAGCCACGAACGCCGCGTGGCGGCCCCGGCCGTCGCCGTCTTCGCCCATCTGGTCGCCGTCGAGATGTGGCCGAGCTGGCAGCGGGAGGTCGACCGCACGGAGGTCTCCGGCGAGCTCGCCGTCGGCGGCCGCTTCGTGGTCGTGACGCCACCGCACGTGCTGGACGGGATCGTCGGCGAGCTGGTCCGCCCGACCCGCTTCGGCTGGGCCGCGGTGAGCGACGAGCTGAGCTTCTACCAGTCGTGGCTCCTGCTGGAGGAGCCGGACGGCGGCACGCTGGCGATCTTCGAGGAGGCGTCCCGCGGACCGGCGGCGTTGTTGCGGGCGGGCGGCCGGGCCGAGCTGGCGCGCAGCTGGGTGGACGCCCTACCGCCGGTCGAGGGGGAGCGGCCCGGCTGAGTTCGCCGCGCCGTGTGCCGGCGACCGGGGTGGCCCGGTCGCCGGCACACGGCGCGGCACGAGGTCGATCGGCACCGAAGTGAACCGAAGTGACCTGTGCGGGCGCCTCGTACCGTTGGTCGCGCTCACATCCTCACGCCCTCACACCATCGCGTTGCCGCTGAGCGTCTTGTCCGCCGGGACGTACGGCTGCACCACGTCCCAGTGCTCGACGATGCGGCCGTTCTCGAAGCGGAAGATGTCCACGATCGCCGCGTCCCCCTCCGGGATCCAGCCGCTCACCCGGCTGTGCGCGATCACGTAGTCACCGTCCTCGAAGATGCGTTCCGGGTTCCAGCTGAAGCCCTCGAGCGACGGCACCGCCGCGCGCAGCCCGGCGAGGCCGTTGGGCAGGTTCGGGCTGTGCTGCACGTACGGCTCGGCCCAGTAGCGATCCAGCGCCGTCACGTCCTTGTCCTCGAACAGCTCGCGCATGGCGGTGCGGAGGATCTCCTTGTTCGACATCGTCAGACCTCCGTGAAAGTGCCGGCCAGGCGGTAGAGCCGCCCGTCGAGGGTCACGGTCGAATGCACGACGGAGTGCTCCAGGTCCTCCACGTGGACCACGGTCGCACCGGTGGCCTCCTGCCAGGAGACCAGGTAGACCCGCGGGCGGATCTCGGTGATCTCCACCTCGACGGTCTCGGTGTGACCGTCGGCCACCATCGCGGCGCCCGACGTGACCACGAAGGTCATCTTCGAATCCGTGTCGTAGGTCAGCTTCACCTTCAGCCGGGCGAGGTCGGCGGCGAATGTCCGGCCGACGAGTTCTGTGGTCATGGCCCTTGCCCCTTGCTGCGCGTCGCGTTCGTCTTGACGGGAACCATCGTCGAGGCGAGGCCGGTGGGCAACGCCTGTCAGATGACTGCGGCCGTGACGGTGACCGTCGGGACGACGGTCATCTGACAGGTGCTGTTCGCGGGCGTCCTGCCGACCATGGTTTCCGTCAGCACGAACGAGAGACCTTTCGGAGGAAGCCATGGCCACGAACAAGAAGCCGACCATCGTCCTGGTGCACGGGGCGTTCGCGCAGTCGGGCGGCTGGGGCCCGGTCGCCGAGCGGCTGCAGGCCGCCGGGCACCAGGTCATCGCGGCGCCCAACCCGCTGCGCTCGGTGGCTTACGACGCGGCGCAGGTGCGTGCGCTGGTGGACACGATCGAGGGCCCGGTCGTCCTGGTCGGGCACTCCTACGGCGGGATGGTGATCAGCAAGGCCGCCGCCGGGGCCGAGAACGTCTCCGCTCTGGTCTACATCGCGGCGTTCGCTCCGGAGGCGGGCGAGAGCGGGGCGAGCCTGTCCGGGAAGTTCCCCGGCAGCACCCTTGCCGAGACGCTGCGGCCGGTGCCGCTGCCGGACGGCAACCAGGACATGTACGTCGCGCAGGAGCTCTACCGAAACCAGTTCGCGGCCGACGTGCCCGAGGAGACGACGCGGGTGATGGCCGCGACCCAGCGGCCGATCACCGCCGCCGCGCTGAACGAAGCCGCCGAGGGCCCGCAGGCGTGGACGGAGCTGCCCGGCTTCTTCCTGATCGCCGAGGCGGACAGGAACATCCCGGCCGCCGCGCACCACTTCATGGCCGAGCGCGCCGGCGGCGAGGTCGTCAGCATCGCGGGCGCCTCCCACGCGGTGTTCGCCTCCCACCCTGACGAGGTCGCCGGCCTCGTCCTGCGGGCCGCCGACGTCTGAGCGCCACCCGGAGACCATCACCTCACCCGACACGGCACCGCCACCGCCGGCGGTGCCGTCGGCCCGGTCCGCGTCGCCCGCGGCCGTCGCCCCCGGAGGACATCATGACCGGCACCCTCGTCCATCGCCACGCACCGGCCGAAGCGCCCGCCCCCCGACCGGCGCCGGAGAGGCTTCCGCCGACCACGCTCGCCATCGGCTTCGGCCTCGCCGGTCTCGCCGAGGCGTGGTGCGGCACGACCCGGAACCGCCCAGCGGCACGGACGGTCTGCGCGAGGCGGTCCCGACGCCGCGGGGATCCGGCCGGCGGCGGAGCGGCTCGCCGTTCCCATCGCCGGCCGGCCGGGGTCGCGTCCTCAGCGGCGGACGAGCTCGCGTCCGAGATCCTCGCGGAGGTGCACCTCGATGAACACCCGCAGGTAGCGATCGCCTGCCAGGTCGTCGAAGGCGGCCACCAAAGACGGGTCAGGTCCGTCGGTCAGGTGGACGACGCGCCAGAGGTTGAGCGGGTCGTCCTCCGGACCGGTCACGGAGTGCTCGACATGGAAGACCGGCTGTCCGGTTCCGGCGGTGAGGACGCGGCCGTCGGGCGTCTCGAAGCGCTCGGCGCCGATGAAGAACGCGCGCCGGTCCCGGTGATCGAGACGGACATGCTCGATGACCGTCGTGTACCGGTCAGGGTGGGCCCACAGCCGCTGCACCGACACCCTGGTGAAGTCCTCGAACCGGCCGTGGCGCGCGCTCGGGAACTTCTCGGCGCTGCCTGCTCTCACGACCGTGGGGATGTACCTGTCCGGTGCCGCGGCCTTGCGGACCTCCATGTCCCACAGCTGCGCGCCGGTGTAGGCGAACGGTGGCCGCGTGTCGTAGCGGTCGCGCAACACGTCGTTCACCCGTATCGGTGGCAGTTCCACCGACGTGGTGCCCGGCGCCTGCCACGCCTGCTCGAAGATCGATTCGTGGTCGAGCGTCTCGGTCATGTCTTCCCCTGGCCACAACTAGTAAAGATTCATGATAGTCAATATTTATGACTAATGTTCGCCAGTGTACGGCCGCGGGACGTGTGCGCCGACTTCTGGACCGGGCCTGCCGAGTTCAACGGCGAGGACCATCACGTCCATCTGCGGGTGAACCTCCCCCCCAAGATCGCCCTGCCCGGACGCGTCACCTCGCTCAAGGGCGTGCCCCCACCCGGGACGCGCACCGGGTTTCCCGAACCGACCGCGAGGTCACCGGGCGATTCCGGGGCGACATACGATTGTGCGGGTGACCAGCAGGCCCGTCCCGGCGCAGCGCCTTCGTGACCTCGCGCGGCTGCGCCGCGTCCGCGACCGGATCGACCGGGAGTACGCGCAGCCGCTGGACGTCGAGGCGCTCGCCCGCGGCGCGCACATGTCGGCCGGGCACCTCAGCCGCGAGTTCCGGCTCGCCTACGGAGAGTCGCCGTACGGCTACCTCATGACGCGGCGCATCGAGCGCGCGATGACACTGCTGCGCCGGGGCGACCTCAGCGTCACCGAGGTCTGTTTCGCGGTCGGCTGCTCGTCACTGGGCACCTTCAGCACCCGCTTCACCGAACTGGTCGGCATGCCGCCCAGCATCTACCGGCGCCAGGCGGCGCGCGCGACGGCGGGGATGCCGCCGTGCGTGGCGAAACGGGTGACCAGACCCGTCAGGAATCGAGAAGCGCCGGCCCCCGCGCCGCGCCTAGCGTGATCGCCATGGACATCACCGTTCACGCCGCCTTCCTCCCGCACGACGATCCGGACACCTCGCCGGCCTTCTACCGTGACGTTCTCGGCTTCGAGGTCCGCGACCCCGCGGGCAACCTGACCCGCATCAACGAGCTCCGCTGACCCCTCCGGCGACCACGGCCGAGGCGTCCGGGTGGCCGGCGCCTCGGGGCGGTGCGCCGTGCCCGATTCCGCCGTCCTCCGGCCGGGACGGCGAGGTGCCGCCGGTGCCACGCCGTACCGCTGACCCCGCCTCCACCGGGCCGACAAGGGAAAACCAGACGTACCGCTCGAAGCTGGTTAGATCGAGCCAGGCGACGCCGGCGGAGACCGCGAAGGCGGCCCCCCCTACACATATGGAGACACGATGAACATGGCCGGCAGGACGGACACGCAGTCGCCCGCGCCGCACGATGCCGACAGCCACGACCTGATCCGCGTGCACGGCGCGCGCGGGAACAACCTCAAGGACGTCAGCGTCGAGATCCCGAAGCGCCGGCTGACGGTGTTCACCGGCGTCTCCGGCTCGGGCAAGAGCTCGCTGGTGTTCGGCACGATCGCCGCGGAGTCGCAGCGGCTGATCAACGAGACCTACAGCGCCTTCGTGCAGGGCTTCATGCCGACGCTGGCGCGGCCCGAGGTCGACGTGCTCGAAGGGCTGACGACCGCGATCATCGTCGACCAGCAGCGGATGGGTGCCAACATCCGCTCCACGGTCGGCACCGCCACCGACGCCAACGCGATGCTGCGCATCCTCTTCAGCCGGCTCGGGCAGCCGCACATCGGTTCGCCCAACGCGTTCTCCTTCAACGTCCCCACGGTCCGGGCGAGCGGTGCGATCACGGTCGAACGCGGCGCCCGCAAGACCGAGAAGGCGACCTTCACCCGTGTCGGCGGCATGTGCACGCGCTGCGAGGGCCAGGGCGCGGTCTCCGACATCGACCTCACCCAGCTCTACGACGACTCCAAGTCGCTCGCCGAGGGCGCGTTCACCATCCCCGGCTGGAAGTCCGACAGCTTCTGGAGCGTGCGGGTCTACGCCGAGTCGGGCTTCGTCGACCCGGACAAGCCGATCTGCAAGTACACCGAGAAGGAGCTCCACGACTTCCTCTACAAGGAGCCGGTCAAGGTGAAGGTCGACGGCGTCAACCTCACCTACGAGGGGCTGATCCCGAAGATCCAGAAGTCGTTCCTGTCCAAGGACCGGGAGGCGATGCAGCCGCACATCCGGGCGTTCGTGGACCGGGCCGTCACCTTCACCACCTGCCCCGAGTGTGAGGGCACCCGGCTCAGCGAGGCGGCCCGGTCGTCGCGGATCGGCGGGATCAGCATCGCCGACGCGTGCGCGATGCAGATCAGCGACCTGGCCGGATGGGTCGGCGACCTCGCCGAGCCGTCGGTGGCGCCGCTGCTCGCCGCGCTGCGGCACACCCTCGACTCGTTCGTGGAGATCGGGCTGGGCTACCTCTCGCTCGACCGTTCCTCGGGCACGCTGTCGGGCGGCGAGGCGCAGCGCGTCAAGATGATCCGCCATCTCGGCTCCTCGCTCACCGACGTCACCTACGTCTTCGACGAGCCCACCGTCGGCCTGCACCCCCACGACATCCAGCGGATGAACGGCCTGCTGCTGCGGCTGCGGGACAAGGGCAACACGGTGCTCGTCGTGGAGCACAAGCCGGAGACGATCGTGATCGCCGACCACGTCGTCGACCTCGGCCCCGGCGCCGGCACGGCGGGCGGCACCGTCTGCTTCGAGGGCACCGTCGAGGGGCTGCGGGCCAGCGGCACCATCACCGGCCGCCATTTCGACGACCGGGCCACCCTCAAGGAGACGGTGCGAAAGCCCACCGGCGCGCTGGAGATCCGCGGCGCGAAGGCGCACAACCTGCGCGACGTCGACGTCGACATCCCGCTCGGGGTGCTCGTCGTCGTCACCGGTGTCGCCGGCTCCGGCAAGAGCTCGCTCGTGCACGGGTCGGTCCCCGCGGGCGCGGGTGTGGTGTCGGTCGACCAGGGGGCGATCCGCGGCTCGCGACGGAGCAACCCGGCGACGTACACCGGACTGCTCGAGCCGATCCGCAAGGCGTTCGCGAAGGCCAACGGCGTGAAGCCGGCACTGTTCAGCGCCAACTCCGAGGGCGCCTGCCCCGGTTGCAACGGCGCCGGCGTCATCTACACCGACCTGGGGATGATGGCCGGCGTCGCCACCACCTGCGAGGAGTGCGAGGGCAGGCGGTTCCAGGCATCGGTGCTGGACCACCACCTCGGCGGCCGCGACATCAGCGAGGTGCTCGCGATGTCGGTGACCGAGGCCGAGGAGTTCTTCGGCGCCGGCGAGGCGCGCATACCGGCCGCGCACGCCATCCTCAGCCGGCTCGCCGACGTCGGGCTCGGCTACCTCAGCCTCGGCCAGCCGCTCACCACGCTGTCCGGCGGCGAGCGGCAGCGGCTCAAGCTGGCCACCCACATGGCCGAGAAGGGCGGCGTCTACGTCCTCGACGAGCCGACCAGCGGCCTGCACCTCGCCGACGTCGAGCAGCTGCTCGGCCTGCTCGACCGGCTCGTCGACTCCGGAAAGTCGGTCATCGTCATCGAGCACCACCAGGCGGTCATGGCGCACGCCGACTGGATCATCGACCTCGGTCCCGGCGCCGGCCACGACGGCGGCCGGATCGTCTTCGAGGGCACTCCCGCCGACCTCGTCGCCGCCCGCTCCACCATCACCGGCGAGCACCTCGCGGCCTACGTCGGCGCCTGACCGGGCAGCCGCAGGAGGCTCGCGACCGCGCCTTCCCCGATCCCGCGGGCGACCGCGGGATCGGGGAGTGCCCGGAGGGCGACGTGGCGCAGGTGCTCACCGCCGGGCATGAGAGATCCGCCTCTCCCGCAGGATCGCCGCGCTCCGGTGGCACCAGTCCCGGTTGCCCCGCTCGAAGGCGAGGCCGCGCAGGCAGGTCAGGTAGGGGCCGACGCGTTCACCGTGGCGCAGGAAATCCTCCTCGCTCCTGTCGCCGCGCATCCGCCGCAGCAGCCCGCCGAACAGTTCGATCTTGGCGTCGGCGAAGGCGGCTCGCTCCATGAGCTGGGCGATCACCTCGTCGGTGTCGACGTGGTCGGCGGCCTGGACCTTGACGAGAAGGTCGTCACGGATGAAGGAGGGCTTGCCGGCGGTCGCCGCGAACCGTTCCAGCTCGGCCAGGCCGGTCTCGGTGACCTTGAACAGGCGCTTGTTGGGCCGGGTGTCCTGGACCACCTCCCGGCCGGCGACCAGCCCTTCCCTCTCCAGCTTGGCCAGCTCGGCGTACAGCTGCTGGGGCAGGGCGTGCCAGAAGTTCGCCACGCCCATGTCGAACGCCTTGGCCAGCTGGTACCCGCTGAGCTCCTCGTCCATCAGTGCCGCCAGCACGGCGTGCCGCAACGCCATCGAGTCGCCCCCGTCCTCCCTCTTTCCCAGTGCTTGTCCGCCATGATACTCAAGTAATTGATTAATCATTTTATTGAGTATTGAGGTGCAGTCATGACCACCGCAGACCGCTTCCGGGCCGCCGTCGAGAGCCGCGACCTCGCCGCGCTGGGCGCCCTGCTCACCGACGACGTCCGCGTGTACAGCCCGGTGAAGTTCACCCCCTTCGAGGGCAGGGCCATGGTCCTGGGGCTCCTCGGTGTCCTGCTGCGCACCTTCGAGGACGACTTCCGCTACATCGGGCACTTCGACGGCACCGCGCAGACCAGCACCGACGGCACCGAGGCCCCGTCGGCCGTCCTGCTGTTCCGGGCCACCGTGCGCGGCAAGCAGATCCACGGCATGGACCTCCTCCAGTTCGACCGGGACGGCCTGATCAAGGAACTCACGGTGATGGTCCGCCCGCAGTCCGCGGTCCAGGTCCTGGGGGAGGCGGTCCTCGCCGGTCTCGTCGCCGACGGCCTCGTCCCGGTCCCGGCCGATCGCTGAGGCACCCGCGGTCCCGGAACCGTCACACCGCTGACGACCTGCCCGTCCCGGGGTCGACGGGCAGGTACGCGCTCATCGCGGCATGCGCGTGCGATCGTGCGGGGGCGGTGGTCACCGTCTCCAGAACAGGAGGTGGGTGACTCCGCTGGGGCTCGGTACCGTCTCGAGGTGGAAGCGGTCGAGCAGGTCGGTGTGGCTGTTCCACAGCCGTTCGCCTCGGCCGAGGCCGACGGGCGCGACGGCGATGTGCATCACGTCGACCAGGTCGGCCTGGACGAACTCGCGGATGGTGGCGACTCCGCCGCCGAGGAGCACGTCCCGGCCGCCTGCGGCCTGCCTCGCGCGTGCCAGCGCCTCGGCCGGTGTCGCGTCGAGGAAGTGGAAGGTGGTGTCGGCCAGGGTGAAGGACGGGCGTTCGTGGTGGGTGAGCACGAAGACCGGCGTGTGGAACGGCGGGGTGCCTCCCCACCACCCCTGCCACTCGTGGTTCTCCCAGGGGCCGCGCTGGGGGCCGAATTTGTTACGCCCCATGATCTCCGCCCCGATGTTGCTGGTATGGGCGCGGGTCAGGTAGTCGTCCAGGCCGCGGGTGCCTCCGGGGTCGGTGCGGTTCACCCAGCCGGCGGTGGCGCTCGCCCAGGACCACAGGGAGGTGGGGTCCGCGTGGCCGAAGGGCCGCTCCAGGCTCTGCCCCTCACCGGTACCGAACCCGTCCTGCGACACGTTGAAACATTGCACCCTCAACAGCTGCGACATGCGTTCTCCTTCGGGGAGCCGGCAAGTATCTTCTGATGGAACGCCCAGGTCAGGTGCCCCTTTCGGGAGGTAGTCGAAACAGCGTGGAGATCCTTGCGGTCCGGTACCGCAAGAATGCGGCACCGGCTCCGACTTCATGGTGAACGGCGCCTCAGGGGCGCCGCCCGGCCTTCGGAGGAGACGACGTGAAATTCTTGTTGATCATGCACAACAACCCGCGGATCTGGGACGCGCTGACCGAGGAGGAGCGCGACGAGGTGATGAGGGGCCACGGCGCGTTCATGGAGACCGTCAGGAGGTCCGGGGAGATGATCGGCACCGTCGCGCTGGCCGACCCGTCGCGGAGCGCCGTGGTCAAGGTCCGGGGCGGCGTCCCGGCGGTGACGGACGGGCCCTACCTTGAGGCCAAGGAGTACCTGGGCGGCTACTACCTGGTGGAGTGCGAGAACAGGGAACGTGCCCTGGAACTGGCCGCGCTCATTCCGGACGCCGGCGTCGAGGGCCTGGGCATCGAGGTGCGGCCGGTGGTCCACGCGGGCACGGCGGACGGCTGAGCACGCGGTGAAGTTCCTGCTGAGTCTCTACCTGGACGCGGCGGACCCGCCGGGGGAGGGGTTCGACCATGAGGACTTCCTGGCCGTGGCCGGGCGGGCGGGGGAACTGATCAGTGCCCACGCGCTCGCCGATCCCTCCATCGGCGCCGTCGTAAGGGTGAGGGGCGGCGTGGTGACGGTGACCGAGGGCCCGTACCTGCGGACCCCGGACCATGTCGCCGGCCAGTACGTGGTGGACTGCGAGAGCCGGGAGCGCGCCGTGGAACTGGCCACCCTGATGTCGAGCGATCAGGTCGGCGGCGTGGAGGTGCGGCCGCTGATGGACGCGGCCGGGATGGAGATGTGAACGCCTCCGAACACCTCGGGGACCTGCTGCGCGAGCTGGCGCCGCGGGTCCTCGGCGTGCTCCTGCACCGCTACGGCGGGTTCGAGGAGGGCGAGGACGCGGTGCAGGAGGCGTTGCTCGCGGCCGCGACGCGGTGGCCCGCCGAGGGCGTCCCGGAAAGTCCGCTGTCCTGGCTGGTGACCGTCGCCTCCCGCCGTCTGATCGACCAGGTACGCAGCGAGCAGGCCCGCCGCCGCAGGGAGGCCGCCGCGGCGGTGCGGGAGGCGCCGGACGCCGGCCTCGCGCCGGCTCCCGGAGACGAAAGCCCTCGCGACCACGACGACACCCTCACGCTGCTGTTCCTGTGCTGCCACCCGGCGCTGACGCCCGCCTCCCAGGTGGCGCTCACGCTGCGCGCCGTCGGCGGCCTCACCACCGCCGAGGTGGCGAGGGCGTTCCTCATGCCGGAGGCCACCATGGCGCCGCGGATCAGCCGCGCCAAGCAACGGATCAAGGCCGTCGGCGCCTCGTTCGAGACGCCGGGCGCCCAGGAGTGGGCCGGACGGCTGGACGCCGTCCTGCACGTGCTCTATCTGATCTTCAACGAGGGCTACACCGCCGGCTCCGGACCCGACCTGCACCGCGGCGAGCTCACCACGGAGGCGATCCGGCTCACCCGGATGGTGCACCGGTCCCTGCCGGACGACGGCGAGGTCGCCGGGCTCCTGTCGCTGATGCTGCTGACCGACGCCCGCCGAGCGGCCCGCACCGGCCCGGACGGCACCCTCGTGCCGCTGGCCGAGCAGGACCGGAACCGGTGGGACGCCGCCATGATCAAGGAGGGCGCCGCGCTGATCACCGACGCCATGTCCGCCTCGGCCCTCGGTCCCTACCAGCTCCAGGCGGCGATCGCCGCGCTGCACGTCCAGGCGCCGCGAGCCGGGGACACCGACTGGGAACAGATCCGCATCCTGTACGCGATCCTCACCCGGATCGCGCCGAACCCGATGGCCACGCTCAATCACGCCGTCGCGGTCGCGATGACCCGCGGGCCCCGGGCCGGGCTCGAACTGCTGGAAAGCCTGGACGGCGACTCCCGGATCACCCGTCACCACCGCCTCCACGCCGTGCGCGCCCACCTGCAGGAGCTGGCCGGCGAGCACGCCGCCGCGCGAGAGAACTACCGGCTGGCGGCCCGGCGTACCACGAGCCTTCCCGAACAGCGCTACCTGCGGGACAGGGCGGGCAGGCTGGACCGGTGACGGCCGGCGCGCCGGCCCGCGTCTCAGTAGCGAGCGCTGCCGGCCCGCAGGAGCGGGGAGACCATCGACGGGAACCCGTCCACGGTGGCTCCGGCGAACTGCAGCGTGCGGCCCAGGTGCCTGTTGTTCTCGGCGGGAAAGTTCAGCGTGGGAGTGGACACGTCATCGAGCGTGGCGCGCTGGGTTTCGGTGAGGGTGACGTTCAGGGCGTGCAGGTTGACCTCGAACTGGTCCATGCGGCGTGCTCCGATCAGGGTGGAGGTGATCCCGGGACGGCCCCGTACCCAGGCCAGGGCCACTTGAGCGGGACTGGCGCCCACGTCGCCGGCGACGTCGTTGAGCGCGTCGATCACGACATGGTCGGCTTTGCTCGGGGCGCCCACCAGCTGCGCGCGAGCGGTGTCCACCGGGCCGGTGCCGGCACTGGAGTACTTGCCGGACAAGAACCCGCTCTTCAGCGGCCCCCACGCCATCACGCCCATTCCCAAGGCCTGGGCCATGGGGATCAGCTCCCCTTCCGAGGTCCGCTCGAGCAGGGAGTACTCCAGCTGCAGGGCGATGATCGGGGCCCAGCCGCGCAGGCGTGCGATGGTGGCCGCCTCGGCCGTCGCCCAGGCCGGCACGTCGGAGAATCCGACGTAGCGGACCTTGCCGTCGCCGATCAGGTGGTCCAGCGCGCGGAGGGTCTCCTCGACCGGCGTGGACGGGTCGAAGTTGTGCAGCCAGTAGACGTCGACGTAGTCGGTCCGCAGGCGCCGTAGCGAGTTCTCCAGCTGTTGCACGATCGCCTTACGGCTGGCTCCGCCGCCGTTGGGGTCGTTCTCGTACAGGTTGCCGAAGAACTTCGTGCCGATCACTACTCGATCACGTAGTGCGGGCCGGCCGGCGAAGTAGTCACCGATGATCTTTTCGGAGTGGCCGTTGGTGTAGATGTTGGCCGTGTCGATCGAGTTGCCGCCCCCGTCCAGGTAGGCCGCAAGGATGTTCCTGGACTCCTCTGGGCTGCAGCCCCATCCGTGATCCTCACCGAAGGTCATCGTGCCGAGCGTGAACGGGCTGACCCGCAGGCCCGATCGGCCGAGCGTGACGTAGGAATCGAGCGACATCCCGTGACTCCAAGCTGATAGAGGTGGGGACGGCATGGACGCCGTCTCCCCGCGTTCCTCCATTTGAGCCCGAAGCGTCGCGATCCCCTAGAACGATACGCGCGCAACGTTGCACGATCCGCTCAACCTTGCCCGGATCATCTTGGTTTCGTCCATACCTTCATGGTCCACTGGTGTGGTGCGTCACCTGGAGGAACTTCGCGACCGGATCGCGCGACTGGCCGCGGGTGGTCCCCGCCCGCTGGGGATCGAGGGAGTCACGGTGTTCTCGACCGGGCACGTGACCGAACCGCTGGGCACGGTCACCACCCCCATGTTCGCCCTGGTCGCCCAGGGAGCGAAGCGCTCTGTCCTCAATGATCGCGTCTTTGACTACCAAGCGGGCCAGTACCTCGTCGTGACCGTCGACCTCCCCCTGACCTCACAGATCACGCATGCCACGCCCGCCGAGCCGTTCCTCGGGTTCGGACTCCCGCTGCGGCCCGCGACCATCGCGCAACTGCTGGTGGAAGCGGGTCCCGCCGTCGTTCGCTCCAGTCGTGCGCCCAACGACGGACCGGGCGTCGCGACCAGTGACGCCGACGACAAGCTGCTCGACGCCGTTGTCCGGCTGCTGCGCCTGCTGGACGAGCCACCCGACATCCCGATACTGGCCCCCGGCGTGCGACGCGAGATCCACTGGCGGCTGCTGAACGGACCCCAGGCGGACCTGGTCAGACAGATCGGCCTGGCCGACAGCCGCACGACCCTCGTCGCCCGTGCGATCGGGTGGATCAGGGCCCGCTATGACGAGGTGATTCGCATCGACGACCTCGCCGACGCGGTCGGGATGAGCGTCTCCTCGCTCAACCGGCACTTCCGTGCGGTGACCGCCATGAGTCCACTTCAGTATCAAAAACAACTCCGGCTCCAGCAGGCCCGCCTGCGACTCATCGCGGCGCCGCACGACGTGGCCGCGATCGGATACGCCGTCGGATACGACAGCCCGTCGCAGTTCAGCCGCGAGTACCGGCGCATGTTCGGAGTCCCACCGGGCCAGGACGCGGCACGCCTCCAGACCGCGGCGATCGTCCAGGAGTAGGCGGCGATCACGCCGCCCTCCGCCTTCGGCGCGGCGCCCGCCCGCAGCGCCTTTCCGCGTGCTGCCGCCGAGTCCTCTCATGCCCGTCCCTCACCCCCGGGGCCGGGAGGGAGTCCGGCTCAGCAGCCGCAGGGCCTCGGCGGTGGCGGAGCCGGGTTCGGGGTTGTAGACGCACAGGGTCTGGTCGGGGTCGTCGGGAGGCTGGAAGGTCTCGTAGAAGAAATGGAGATCACCGACCACGGGGTGGTGGTAGTGCTTGCTGCCATGGGTGCGGCGCAGGACGTGGTGGTCGTTCCACCAGGTGGTGAACTGGGGTAAACGCAGGGTGAGCTCGGCCACGAGGTCGGCGAGCAGCCGGTCGTGCGGGTGGCGGCCTGTTTCGAAGCGGAGCATGGCGACGGTCTCGGAGGCCGCCTCCGCCCAGTTCCCGACGCGGTCACGGGCCTCCGGGTCCAGGAGGTAGTAGCGGGCGAGGTTGCGCCGGGGGGCGGGGATGGCCTCGAAGTCCGTCAGGACCGCGCAGGTCAGGTGGTTGGCGGCCAGCACGTCGGTGCGCCGGCCGAGGATGAAGGCGGGGACGCGCTCCAGGGCCTGGAGCGTGAGGTACAGGCCCGGGCGGACCCGCTGCGGGCCGGCGGGGGTACGGGGAGCCGGTACGGGCCGCGCCAGCAGGTCGGTGAGGTGCTCGCGCTCCGCGAGATCGAGCTGGAGCGCGCGTGCGAGGGTCGCGACGACCTCCGGGGAGGGGTTTCTGGCGCGGCCCTGCTCAAGACGGGTGTAGTACTCGGTGCTCACTCCGGCGAGGCGGGCGACCTCGTCGCGGCGCAGTCCCGGCACCCGCCGGATGCGGCCGTCATCCGCCAGCCCCGCCCGACCGGGGGTGACCCGGGCCCGGCGGGAGCGCAGAAAGTCGGCGATCTCGCTACCACGGTCCATGTCTCCAGTGTGGACCCGCCGGGTGTGGCGCGCCTTCGCCGGGTGGCCCTGCGGGTACCTGCCTGCTCAGGGCCTGTTCCGGCCCCGTAAACGGAGCTCGGAGGTGGTGTGCTGGATGTGTGGGACGGTTGCCGGCCACGGCCCATCCCTTGATCCGTTTCTCGTTGGGAGGTGTGCCCATGCTCGGGAAAATCCCTGGCAAGCCCCTGACCGGCCGCGTGGCGGTCATCACCGGCGCCTTCGACGACGTCGGCGAGGCCTCGGCCGAACACCTGGCGGGGCTGGGCGCGCGTGTCGCCGTCCTGGACCGGCGTGCGGACCGGCTGGACAGGCTGGTCTCCCGGATCGGGAAGAACGGCGGCACCGCCCTGGCGATCGCCGTTGACGTGACCGACGCCGCGGCGGTGCGCTCGGCCGCCGGCCGGGTGGCGGCCGAGCTGAAAGACGCCGACCTGCTGATCAACAACACGGGCGTCATGCTGCCCGTCCCGATCGAGGAGCCGGTCGCCGATCGGTGCAGGCGTCAGATCGACCTCAACATCACCGGGCTGACGAACGTCCTCGGCGCGTTCACCCCGCAGCTGGTCAAGGCCGCCGGTGAGCGTGGCGTGGCCGATCTGATCAACGCCTCGTCGATCGCGGCGCGGAACGGCTTCCCCGACTTCGCCGTCTACTCCGGCACCAAGACGTACGTCACCCGCCTCTCGCATCACCTGCGTGTCGAGCTGGGCGTCAAGAACGTGCGGGTGTCCAGGCTCGAACAGGGCGTCGCCGAAACCAGGCCACGGCGCCACGTCACCGGCAACGGTGCGTTCCGGTGGCTGAGAGGTTCCGGGAAGACGACGGAGTGGCTCACGCCGCAGGACATCGCCGAGACCGTCGGCTTCATCGCCACGCTGCCGCCGCGCGCGACCCTCCAGCGGATCACGATCACGCCCACCCGCCGGCCCGTCTGACCCCGCTCGGCCCCTGCGCTCGCCTCCCGCGCTCGCCCCCGCCGAGGCCACGGGCCGCGGGAACGCCTGCCCGATCCTCCCCGGCGGGCGCCACCCGGACCGCCGACCGGCCGACCCTGCCCCGGCCGCGGAACCTACGGGCCGCCTTCTCGGCGTGCTCCGCGACGCGCGGCGATTGTGGTTGCGATGCGTGACAGCGCACGCGTACTCTTCCGGCAACGCATTGACGGAGACGAGTAGTCACGGGATCAGGGCGGGCAGGAGAGAGCCGCCGGCAGCTGCGAAGGCGGCCCCGTCCCCGGTGACGAAGACCCTCCCGAGTGCGGGGAGAAACGGCGTCCGCGCCCAATGCCCCGCCGGCCGGCCCCCGTCACCGGGCCCATCGAGGCCGCCGTCGCCACGGCGGTGAAAGTGCGGTGGCACCGCGAGTTCCCTTCTCGCCCGCACTCCCAAGGGATCACCACTCACTGACCAGAGGTTTGTGATGATCTCCTCATCCGCGACTGTCCCGTCCACCCGCAGAACCCTGGCCGCGGAGCTCCCGCGGCGAATCGGCCGGCAGGTGACCGTCCAGGGCTGGCTGCACCGCAGGCGAACCCTGAAATCCGTGGTCTTCCTCGTCCTGCGGGACCGCTCCGGCCTGGTCCAGGCCGTGGTCACCGAGCCCGAGGCCATGGCCGCGGCCGGCGGCCACCCAGAAGAGACCGTCCTGCAGATCACCGGGACCGTGACCGCCAGCCCCCAGGCTCCCGGCGGAGCCGAGGTGACGTCCCCGGCGGTGACCGCCCTGTCGGGACCGGCCGCCGCCCCGCCGTTCGACCTCTACCGTCCCGCGGTCCCGGCGACCCTGCCGACCATCCTCGACCATGCCCCGGTCACCCTGCGCCATCCGCTGCTGCGGGCGCCCCACGCCATCTCCGCGGTCTCGGTGGCGGGTTTCCGCGCGACATTGGACGCGCTCGGCTTCACCGAGATCCACACGCCCAAGGTGGTGGCCTCGGCGACCGAGTCCGGTGCCGGCGTCTTCGGGATCGACTGGTTCGGCACCCGCGCCTACCTGGCCCAGTCACCGCAGTTCTTCAAGCAGGCGATGGTCGGCGTCTTCGAGCGCGTCTACGAGACCGGGCCGGTCTTCCGGGCCGAACCCCACGACACCGCGCGGCACCTGGCCCAGTACACCTCGCTGGACGCCGAGCTCGGCTTCGTCGGCGACCACCGGGAGGTGATGGCCGTGCTGCGCGAGGTGATCGCGGGCATGACGGCCGCCGTCGAACGGCACGCCGGCGAGGCGTGCGCGCTGCTGGGCGTCGAGCTGCCCGACGTCCCGGAACGGATCCCGGAGATCCACTTCGCCCGGGCCCAGGAACTCCTGGCCGCCCACACCGATGAGGACCCCCGGGGTGAGCCGGACCTCGCCCCGGCCCACGAACGCTGGCTGTCGCGGTGGGCGCTGCGCGAGCACGGCAGCGAGTTCCTGTTCGTCACCGGCTACCCGATGGCCAAACGCCCCTTCTACACCCACCCCGAGCCCGGCAGGCCGCAGTACTCCAACAGCTTCGACCTGCTCTTTCGCGGCTTGGAGCTCGTCACCGGCGGCCAGCGCCTGCACCGCCACGAGGACTATCTCGCGGCCCTGGCGGCCCGCGGGGAGTCGCCGGAGCCGTACGCCGGCTATCTCGCCGCCTTCCGGCACGGGATGCCCCCGCACGGTGGCTTCGCCATCGGCCTGGAACGGTGGACCACCCGGCTGACGGGGGCCGACAACATCCGCCGTGCCACCCTTTTCCCCCGTGACCTCCACCGGCTGACCCCCTGACGCCTCCGGGTGCGGCCCGCCGGGACACCACCGGGGCGGGCCCGCACCCGGTTCGTCAGGACAGCATGTCGCTCGCGTAGCGGGCGTACACGGCGGCGCAGCGGCGCATGGCGATCTCGTCGATGTACTCGTCGGGGCCGTGCGAGACGTCCAGGCGGCCCGCGCCGTAGCCGAAGGCGGGGATGCCGAGCTGTGCGTACCAGCGGGTCTCCAGGATGCCCGCGCACATCTCGAACCGGGCCGGCGCGCCCTGGACGTCGCCGACGACGTGGGCTAGCGCGACGGCCGCGGGATGGTCGCGCCCGGTGCCGGCGGAGGGCTGCAGCTGGGTCGTGCGGATCGACACGTCGGCGCCGATCTCGCGGGCGGCGTCCTCGATGAGGCCGGTCAGGCGCTTGAGCTCGCCCTCCAGATCCTCTTCGGGGTTGTAGCGGCCGTCGACGGTGAAGAAGGCCGAGCCGGGCACGACGTTGAAGTTGGAGCCGCCGCCGGACAGGCCGCCGACGACGAGCATGCTGCCGCGAGCGTCACCGTCGCTCATCGGGAAGCCGGTGTGCCGCCCGGCCATCTCGGCGGCGTACCGCTCGACGGGGCGGGCGATGTGCAGCATCTGCCGGAAGGCGTTGACACCGAGGTTCGCCTGCCCGACATGGGCCTCGCGGCCCCGGATGTCGACGCGGACGGAGACGGCGCCGCGGGCGGCGTTCCAGATGGCCCCGCCGCTGGGTTCGGCGGTGACCATGGCCAGCGCGGCCGGCTCGATCAGCCCGGCGGCGCGCAGGTGCCCGGCGCCCACGACGCTGCCGGTCTCCTCGTCGCACACCAGGTGCACGACGATCCGCCCGTCGCCGAGCAGCCCCAGATCCCTGGCCGCCGCGGCGCCGTAGAGCATGCTGACGATGCCGCCCTTCATGTCCGCCGCGCCCCGGCCGATGATCCTCCCGTCGCGGCGTACGGCCGTGAACTGCCCGCGGCTCTGGGCGGGCACCACGTCGAAGTGGCCGTGGAAGTAGACGAGCCTGTCACCGTCGCCGGCGGTGCCGCGCACGACGCAGGGCTCTTCGAGCTCACCGGACGGGTCGACGAGGTCGATGATCTCCGGGGACAGGCCGAGACGGTCCATCGCCTCGCGCAGCACCCGCGCGCAGCGGCCCAGCGCGCGGCCGGGCGGGTTCTCGGAGTCGACGGCCACGAGACGTTCGAGAAGCAGAGCCATCTCCTCGGCCCGTTCGTCCAGCCAGGCTCCGACCTGCGCGGCGTGGTTCGTCACGGGTTCTCACCTCTCGTCGGACGGTGTCACGGTGCGGCTCGCCCCCGGAGCCCGTATGGGCGTGCACGGCGGAAAGCGGGGCGTTAAGCCGCCGGAATGCAATTGACGTAATTCTAGGTTGAAATCAACCTCATATGGTTCCCGATTCTGGCTCTAGAATCGCAATATGAGCAATGAAAACATACTTGATGCCATTGATCGCGAAATTTTGTTTCACCTGCGGCAGGACGGCCGGTTGACCAACGTCGAGCTCGCCAGGCGCGTGGGGCTCACTCCGCCCCCGTGCCTACGCCGGGTGAAGCGCCTGGAGGAGGCGGGCGTCATCACCGGTTACCGGGCGACGGTCGATCACGGGATCCTCGGCGGCGGGCTGGAGGTCATCGTCTCCATCGAGGTCGCCGTGAGCGATCTGAAGACCCTGGAGCAACTGGAGAGGACCATCGCCGCCTACGACGAGGTCGTCGAGTTCCGCCGTCTGTTCGCCACCCCCGACTACCACCTGCGCGTTCTCGTCGCCGACTACGCCGCCTACGAGGCGTTCCAGACCGGGAAGATCATCGGTATTCCCGGGGTGGCCCGGGTGATCTCCCAGCCGACCATGAAGAAGATCAAGGTTCTCGACTGATCGGGGTCTTGGTGAGAGCGCTGTCACCAGGTGCGGGAGATCGCGCCACCGCGGCTCAGCGCTTGACGGTGCGGGGGTTCTTGTGGCGGGTCCCGCCCGACGAACTACGATTGGTGCCGAATGCGCGCGCTGTACGCCGCATGTCACCGTTCGTCGACGGCGGCCACCGTCGGCGCGACCGTCGGCGAGGCCGTGACACAACCATGACACGGCGAAGACGAGGCGGGCACACGGCCGGTCGACAGTGGACGGGACCGACCGGCGGACGAGTTACGGGGGCGTGCTGTGAAACTCGGGGGCGTGTCGCGAGTGTTGTTGATCGAGGACGACCCGGCCGTGCGGGAGGGCCTTGAGCTGGCCCTGACCTTGCACGGATACCGGGTGCGCGCGGTGGAGTCCGGCGAGCAGGGGCTGGAGCGGCTGCGTACGGACCTTCCCGACGTCGTCGTGCTCGATCTGATGTTGCCAGGCATGGACGGGTTCGAGGTCTGCCGCCGCATCCGGGCCGCCGGCCAGCTGCCGATCATCATGCTGACCGCGCGCGGCGACGACATGGACGTGGTGGCCGGGCTGGAGGCGGGCGCCGACGACTACGTGGTCAAGCCGGTGCAGCCCAGGGTGCTCGAGGCGCGCATCGGCGCCGTGCTCCGGCGGATCGGCCGGGAGCAGGCGGAGCTGGAGCGGCACGGGGAGCTGACCATCGACCGTGCCGGGATCGTGGTCGCCAAACGCGGCGTGCCGGTGGACCTCGCCCCGACCGAGCTGCGCCTGCTGCTCGAACTCTCCGGCACGCCGGGCCGGGTGCACAGCCGCCAGCAGCTGTTGGAGTCGGTGTGGGAGCACGGGTATTTCGGCGACTCGCGCCTGGTGGACGCGTGCGTGCAACGGTTGCGCGCGAAGATCGAGGACGACTCGGCGGCGCCCGTCTACGTGCAGACGGTGCGTGGGTTCGGGTACCGGTTCGGGCCGGTGTGAGCCGCCGGTGACACCCCGGCCGAGCCTGGGGCTGCGTGCCCGGCTGTTGTCCGCCTTCGCGCTGCTGTGCGTGGTCACCGCGGCGGCGGTGGCCGGCGGGATCTACGTCCAGGCCCGCAACGCCATCCTGCAGAGGACCCAGGACGCCGCGGTGCAGGCGATGACCAGCCGCCTGGAGGCGCTCTACCCGTTGCGGAGCGCGGCGCCGGGCCCGGACGAGCTCGGCGAGATCGCCGCGGCCGCGGCCGACCAGAACAGCTTCGCGGTCGCCGTCTACGGCGAGACGCACTCGCCGCTCCCCCCGGCCTCGCCCCCGGCGCCGGGGTCGGGGCCCTGGAGGCCGGACGGGAACGCCCGGCTCTCGGACCTCAAGGTGATCTCACCGGAGTTGCGGCAGGTGGTGGCCGGCGGCCGTACCGCGTGGCAACGCGTGGTCTGGCGGGACGCGCCCATCCTGATCATCGGCATGCCGTTGCTGATCATCGAGCAGGACCGGTCGACGCGGGTGTCCGGCATCGAGGTCTACAGCGCGCGCAGCCTGCTTCCCGAAGAGCGCAGCGTCGACGAACTCGCCGCACGCGCCTGGCTCATCGGCGGGGCGGCCCTGGCGTTCGCGGTCGTCCTGGCGTTGCTGGCCACCCGTGGCGTGCTGGGCCCGGTGCGCGAGCTCGGCCGGGCGGCACGCCTGCTGGGCGAGGGCGAGATGCGGACCAGGATCGCGGTGCGCGGCTCCGACGAGCTCGCCGACGTGTCGCGCACGTTCAACAACACCGCCGCGGAGCTGGAGCGGCTCGTCAGGCAGCTTCGTGAGATGGAGGCCGACGCCCGCCGGTTCGTGGCCGACGTGTCCCACGAGCTGCGCACCCCGCTGGCCGCGCTCACCGCGGTCGCCGACGTCCTGGAGGAGGAGGCGGCCCGGCTGCCCGATCCCGCCGGCAGGGCCGCCAGGCTGGTCAGCCAGGAGACCCTCAACCTCACCGCTCTGGTGAACGACCTCATCGAGATCAGCAGGTTCGACTCCGGTGTCGCGGCCCTCGCGCCGAACGAGGTCGACGTGGCCGAACTGGTGCGCGCGACCTTGCGCGTCCGGGGCTGGTCGGAGCGGGTGGAGGCCGAGATACCGGCCGGGGTGACGGCGCGGCTGGACCCGCGCCGGGTGGACGTCATCCTCGCGAACCTGGTCGGCAACGCCCTGCGGCACGGCGAGCCACCGGTGTCGGTACGGCTTCGCGCCGACCCGCACTGGATCACCCTCGAGGTCCGCGACCACGGACCGGGGCTGGACGAGGCGGTGCTGCCGCACGTGTTCGACCGGTTCTACAAGGCCAGCGCGACCAGGGCCAGGTCCGAGGGCAGCGGCCTGGGCCTGGCCATCGCGCGGGAGAACGCGCGTCTGCACCGAGGCGACCTCACCGTCGCCAACGCCCCGGACGGCGGCGCCGTGTTCACGCTGCGCCTGCCACGCCGGGCACCCGATCCGGACGGAGGCCCCGAATGAGGACCGGACCCGCCCGCCGCATGCTCGCCGCGGGCCTCGTGTCGCTCGCCGCCGTGGCCGGCTGCGGCGTGCAACCCAGCGACGTCATCCCCGCCGGCGACCCGCCGAGCGGACGCGTCGCACCGACCACGACGACCACCCTCTATCTGGTGAAGAACGGCCGGATCAGCGCGGTGACGCGGCCCCGTGATCGTCCGATGTTCCCGGCGGACACGCTCACGCTGCTGGCGGACGGACCCACCGCGGGGGAGCGGGCGAACGGATTCACCACCGAGGTCCCGCCCGAAGCCGGTCCGTTCTCGGTGACCGCCAGGCCGGCCGGCCACCTGGTGGTGACCCTGTCCACTCCGGCCGGCGATCTGTCCGCACCGGCCGTCGAGCAGATCGTGTGCACGGCCGCCGCCACGGCGCCGGGAGGCCCTGCCCAGGTCACCGTCGTCGGTGCCGGGCAGAGCGTCGGCCCCCGCAGCTGCCCGGGGTAACGCCGGCGCGCCGGGAAGGAAGGCGACCGAGGGTGCGTCAGCCGGCCAGCGCGAAGCCGGCCGCCGCCTCCGCGTGCAGCCGAGCGCTCGGCAGCAGCGGGACGGCGGTGTCCTTCTCGGTGATCAGGAGCTCGATCTCCGTGCAGCCGAGGATGACGCCTTCGGCTCCGCCGGCTGCGAGATCGGCGATGATCTGGGCGTACGCGTCCCTGGAGGATTCCCGGAGCACCCCGCGCACCAGCTCGTCGAAGATCACGCGATGGGCCAGTTCCCGCTGCTCGCGCCGCGGGACGATCACGTCGAAGCCGTGGGCGGCCAGCCGATCCCGGTAGAAGGGCTGCTCCATGGTGAAGCGAGTGCCCAGCAGGCCGACCTTGCGCATCCCCCTGGCGCGGACCTCTGCGCCCACGGCGTCGGCGATGTGCAGCACGGGCACGCCCGTGGCCCGCGCCACGTCGTCGCTCACCCGGCTGAAGGTGTTGCTGCAGACGAGCAGGACCTCGGCGCCGAGATCCTCCAGTTTCCCGCCGGCGTCGGCCAGCAGCGTACCCACCTCGTCCCAGCGGTCGGCGAAGATGAGGTCCTCGACGGTCGTGTAGTCGACCGACCAGATGAGGCTGTTGGCGGAATGGCTGCCGCCGAGTCGCTCGCGTACCCGCTGGTTGACGATCTGGTAGTAGATCATCGTCGATTCCCAGCTCAACCCGCCGATGAGACCGATGGTGCGCATGGAACTCCGTTTCGATGGCTTGTGCCGGCAGGTTGGTCGGTGCCGGCCACGGTGACGGTGCCGCCACCGGCCCGGCCGGGTCCGGCCAGGCGGTGCGTCGGCGTGAACTCGCCCGGTCCGCCCGGCCCCTCGGCGATGCGCCGGCGGTCAGGCGCCGGCCAGCGCACGGGCGCAGGCGCCGAGCCCGATCTCGCTGGAGGCCTTGACGAACACCACGTCTCCCGGTTCGACAAGCGCGGTGGCAAGCCTGAGGGCCTCGGCCACGTCCTCGGCGGCGTGGACGGCCACGCCCCGGTTCGAGGACTCCGCCGCCTCCGCCATCGCGAGCGGATCCCCTGCCCCGACCGCGATCAGCACGTCGAAGCGGAGGTCGGCGACGAGCCGGCCCATCTCCGCGTGCCGGGCGCGGGAGGCGTCCGCCTGCTGCCCCATCGCGCCGAGCACGGCGACGGTACGGCGGGTGCCGGCCAGGGCCTTCACCGCCCGCAGCCCGGCCCGCATGGATTCGGGGCTGGCGTTGTAGGCGTCGTCGACGACGGTGATGCCGTCAGGTCGTTCGACGATCTCCAGTCGGCCCGCTGAGCGCCGCCGGGCGGCGCTCAGCCCGTCGGCGATCTCGGCGACGCCCAGGCCGAGTGCGGTGGCGACGGCGGCGGCGGCCAGGGCGTTGCCCACCTGGTGCTCGCCCAGAAGGTCGAGCTCGACCGGGGCGCGGCCGGAGGGTGTCACCAGCTCGAACGCGGTTCGCGCGCGGTCGGCCATCCGCACGTCTTCGGCCCGCACCTGCGCCTTCGCCGACCTGCCGTACAACAGGATCCGGGCTCTGGTGCGGCCGGCCATGCCCATGACGTACGGGTCGTCGGCGTTGAGCAGTGCGAACCCGTCCGCCGGAAGTGCCTCGACCAGCTCGCCCTTGGCCTCGGCCACGTCGGCCGGTCCGGTTCCCATCCGTTCCACGTGCGCGGTGCCGACATTGAGCACCAGCCCGACCCGGGGTGGTGCGATCCCGGTCAGGTACGTCAGGTCGCCCTTGCGGCCCGCACCCATTTCCAGCACCAGGTATCGGGTGGCGGCATCGGCGCGCAGCACGGTGAGCGGCAGCCCGAGCTCGTTGTTGAACGACCTGTCGGTGGCGACCGTCGCGGCGTGCCGTTCGAGCACCTGGGCCAGCAGGTCCTTGGTCGTGGTCTTGCCCACGGAGCCGGTCAGGCCGATCACGGTCGGGCTGATGTGTTCGAGCAGGTGCCTGGCCAGCAGGCCGATCGCGAGCTGGACGTCCTCGACCACGAGGGCGGGCACGCCGACGGGCCTCGAGGCCAGCACGGCGACGGCGCCGCCCGCGACGGCACCGGCCGCGTGGTCGTGACCGTCGACGCGGGCGCCGGCCGTCGCGACGAACAGGCCGCCGGGCACCACCTCGCGGGAGTCGACCGCCGAGGGCGCCGTCACCTGTGCCCGCGGGTCGCTCACGTCATGCAGGCTCGCGCCGACGACCTGTGCGATCTGGTTCAGCGTCATGGGGATCATGAGCCGCTCCTGGCGAACGCGAGGTCGACGAGGCGGCGCAGCAGGTCCGGGTACGGGACGCCGCTCGCGGCCCACGACCTGGCGTAGACGGAACGGGAGGTGAAGCCGGGCATGGTGTTGATCTCCAGCACGTACAGGCGTCCCGTGTCCTCCTCGTAGAGGAAGTCGACACGGGACAGGCCGTAGCCGCCGATCGCCCGGAAGGCGCGCAGGGCCAGCTCGCGCACGTCCTCGGCCACCCGTTCCGGCAGCGCGGCGGGGATGGCGGCGATCTCGGCCCGGCTGAGGTACTTGGCCTCGTAGTCGAGCCAGTCGCCGGGCACGATGAGCTCGCCGGGCACCGAGGCGTCCGGGGTGTCATAGCCGCCGAGCACGCCGCAGATGACCTCGCGCGCGGTCACGCCCTGCTCGACGATGACCACCCGGTCGTAGGTCAGCGCCAAATCCACGCCCGCGCGCAGCTCCTCCATGGAGGTGACACGTGAGATGCCGATGGAGGAGCCCATGTTGGCCGGTTTGACGTACATCGGCCAGTCGAGCGACTTCACCAGACCCCAGTGGTCGGTGGTGGTGCCCCATTCGTACTCGGTGAACCACACATGTGGGGTGACCGGAATGTCCTCTCCCAGGAACGCGCGCCGCATCGCGACCTTGTTCATGGCCACGGCGGAGGCCATGACGCCGCAGCCCACGTACGGGATGCCCAGCGTCTCCAGGTGACCCTGGACGACGCCGTCCTCGCCGAACGGCCCGTGCAGCACGGGGAAGACCACGTCCACGAGATCGCGTCGCAGTTCCACCGGCCACCTGCCCTGCCGGTCGATGATGACGGCGACGGGCTCGTACAGATCCCTCGGCAGGGCGTTGAGCACGGCCTGCGCCGACTGCAGCGACACCTCGTGCTCGGCGGACGGCCCGCCCGCCAGCACAGCCACGCGTACGCGTTCGGTCACGATCGATCAGCCTTCCTCGGTGGCACGGAGACAGCCGGACCCGCCACTGGGGGAACAGGCGCCGGTCAACCCCGTCCACTGTCGGCCGACCGTGTCCCCGCCTCGTCAGCGCCGTGTCATGGTTGTGTCACGGCCGGGCCGTCCTTGGGGACTGCCTGTGGGCTACGGCCGGTCCGGGTACTCGCCGACCTGGCCCACGCCGGGGTGGGGCCGTCGTCGTGGTGGCCTGCCGCCCCTGTCCGGGCGGTACTCGAAGTGCCACCACTCGTTGTCGTAGATGCGGTACAGGTCGTAGCGGGCGCCGTGTTCCTCCAGCCAGCGCGCGCCCTCATGAGGGCGTACGTCCAGCGCGACGCCTTTGACGTGGGAGGATTCCGCCGGTGGCAGCACGAGCATGCGCGCCAGCGCCGGGGAGCCGGAGCGGCGCACCTCCTCGTCGAACATCCGTTGCTGGACATGGGGATCGCGGTATCCCGAGGTGAGGCCGATGAGCTGGCCGTGACGCCAGAGCGCCCGGGCGCGCGCCGCGGTGAACGCCGCCAGGGCGCCGTCGGTGAGCCCGGTGAGGTCCTCGGCGGGGAAGCGCACCCGCAACGCCCAGCGGCAGGCCAGTTCGCGGGCACGGCCGGGATGGCGGACGAACGCCGCGGGCAGCAGGAACACGGCGAGCACCAGCGTGACCGCGGCATACAGCCGGTCACGGGGCCGAAGCGGGATCGTGCGTGGCTCGTTCATGACGAACCACGATTGGCGCCGGATGTGCGCCCGTTGTCCGCCGCATGTCACCGTTTCTCGATGACGGCGGCCGTCGGCAAGGTCGTGACACGGCCATGACACGGCGAGGATGAGGCGGGCACCCGGCCGGCTGCGGATCGAGGGCACCCACTGGACCCGTCGCCGGTCAGCCGGATGGCCCCGATGATCGCCGCGATCGGGCGTCTGGAGAGGGCTGTGCTGGGTGCCGACCGGACCGAGGGGATCGTGCTTCGCTACGGCGCGTTCTACGGACCGGGCACCTCGATGGAGCCGGGTTCCGAGCAGCTCGAGATGATCCGTGAGCGAAAGTTCCCGATCGTCGGCGAGGGCGGCGGGGTGTGGTCGTTCATCCACATCGCCGACGCGGCTGAGGCGACGGTCGCGGCGGTCGAGAACGGCGCCTGCGGTGTCTACGACATCGTCGACGATGATCCCGCCCCGGTCGCCGAGTGGCTGCCGGAGCCGGCCCGGATGCTGGGCGTCAAGCAGCCGATGCGTGTGCCGCGGTTCGTCGGACGGCTGGCCGCCGGGGAGGCCGGCGTCGTGCTGATGACCGAGCTTCGCGGCGCGTCGAACGCGAAGGCCAGTCGAACGCGAAGGCCAAGCGCGAGCTGGGCCGGCGCCCGGCGCACCCGTCCTGGCGGGAGGGGCGCCGCGGCGCGCCGGGGGAGCAGCAGCGGGGTCGCCAGCAGGAGCACGCCGGCCAGGCCGATGGCCGTGCGCGGGCCGAGCACGCCGCCCAGCACGCCCCAGACGGCCGTCAGGAGCGCGGTCGAGACCTTGGTCGTCACCGCCCAGGCGGAGAGCGTGCGGGCGACCCGGTCGGCCGCGGTGCGCTCGAGGCGGTAGGTGGCGCAGACGGGGTTGAAGACCCCGCAGCAGAAGATGAGCCCGAGTTCGACGCCCATCACCAGCAGCAGCCCTCCGGTGCCCGGCCCCAGGAAGACCAGGCCGACGGGCCAGAGCGCGCGCAGCGTCCCCGCCACGACCAGGACCCGGTGCTGTCCGAACCGGGTGACGAGCGGCCGGGCCAGCCGCGAACCGAGCAGCCCGCCGATCGCGGGCGCGGCGAAGGCGAGGCCGTACTGCCAGGGTGCGAACCCGAGCCTGCCGAGCATCAGGACGGCCAGCAGCGGCCCGGTGGCCATCACCAGGCCGTTGAACAAGGCGGTGTTGAACAACAGCCGGCGCAGCGTCGCGTCGGCGAGGATGTACCGCCAACCGTCGAGCAGGTCCCCGGCCCGCATGCGCGCGGCCTTTCGGCGTTCGGGCCGCGGCTCCCGGCCGCCCATCGCGCCGATGCCCAGGGCCGAGAGCAGGTAGCTGACCGCGTCGGCCACCACCGTCGCCACCGGGCCGAGGAGCCCGATCGCGGCGCCGCCCAGCGGCGGGCCGATGATCGTGGCCGTCCAGGTCGTGGACTCGAACCGGGCGTTGGCGACGAGCAGGTCCTCGGCCGGCAGCAGCGTCTTCAGGTACGCGCCGGAGGCGGCGCGGAAGGTGATGTCGGCCGCCGCGACGACGACCGAGACCAGCAGGAGCTGGACGAAGGAGAGCACGCCGAGCGCGAACGCGGCGGGGATCGTCAGCAGCGCCGCGAACCGCACCAGATCCATCCCGATCAGCACCGGCCGCTTGCGGCGGAACTCCGCCCACGGGCCGAGCGGCACCGCCACGGCCGCGCCCGCCAGAGCCCCCACGCTGGACAACGCCGCGACCTCCGCCGGGCCGGCGTGCAGCACCTGGATCGCGATCAGCGGGAACGCGCCGAAGGCGAGCCACGTACCGAGCGCGCTGGTCCCGTACGCCCCCCAGAGCCACCCGAACCGCCGCCCCAACCGGTGCCCGTTCCTCATGTTCGACGCCCCTCGTCACTCATCCGCACAACCGATCCGCGATCGGAAGCATCAAAGCGAGCATCATGTCCGGGGATCAAACAACTACAGGCCATCCAGCCACAACCAATGGTTGTACTCATAGGGTGTCCGCATGGACCTCGACACCGTCCGGACCTTCGTCGCCGCCGCCGACGCGGGGCAGTTCCAGGAGGCCGCCGCCGAGCTGGCGGTCACCCAGCAGGCCGTCTCCAAGCGCATCGCCGCGCTGGAGCGCGACCTCGGCGTGCGATTGTTCACCCGCACCCCGCGCGGCGCCGAGCTCACCATCGACGGGCAGGCGTTCCTGCCCCACGCCCGCGAGCTGCTCCGGGCCGCCGAGCGCGCGGTCGCGTCCGTGCGCGCCGGCAGCCGTCCGCTGCGCGTCGACGTGATCACCTCGCGCAGCGCGCAGTCGGGCCTGATGCGCGACTTCCACCGCGCGCACCCCGAGATCGAGCTCGACGTGGTGATGCTGTTCGACATCGAGAAGGCACTCGCCGCCATCCGGTCCGGTGCGATCGACGCGTCCTTCCGCGCCGTCGCCGCACCCGGCCGGCCCCTTCCCGAGGGCATCGAGTCCGTCCGGGTGCTCGACGAGGCGCTCCAGCTCCTCACCGGGCCCGCCCACGCGCTGGCGGGCGCCCGGTCGGTGACGGTCGCCCAGCTCGCCGGACACCGGATCTGGATGCCGGGGATCGTCCCCGGTACCGAGTGGGCCGCCTACTACGACGATCTCGTCGCCGAGTTCGGCCTCACCATCGAGGCGACCGGCCCCAACTTCGGCTCCGACGCGCTCCTCGACACCGTCGCCGACACCCCGGCCCTGGCCACCTTCATGGGCGAGCAGACCCGCCTGGTCTGGCCCGCCGGCCACGGCCTGCGCCGCATCCCGGTGACCGGCCCCACGCCCGTCTATCCGCACTCGCTCCTGTGGCACCGCGACAACCCCCACCCGGGGCTGGCCACCCTCCGCGCCCACCTCGCCGCCGCGGCGGCCGGCCACGGCGCCGCCGGGACCTGGACGCCGGACTGGGCGATCACGCGCTGAACGCCGCCGCCCGGCAGGCACGAGCAGGCACGCCAGAGCCCTCGACCAGGGTGAGGAGCCGCCGTCACCGAATCGTTTTCAAGATCGTCTCTGGCGCCGGAATCCGGTTCGATCCTTTCCGGGGACCATCCCGGCCGATGTCCGTATCTGTGGGTTGTAGGGCCCTGCGGTCATGGCGCCGCGATCGGGCGGTTCATAGATTGGAGATGCCGCCGGAGGAGCCGGCAGGCGACGTGAGCAGGGGGAATGGCGATGATCGGGGACTTTTCCGCACCGGCCGGGATACGGGTGCCGGACTCGACGCTGGCGAAGGAGGCGACCGAGCTGGTACGCGAGAGCGCGAGCGAGCTGATCTACGACCACTCGCGCCGGGTGTACTTCTTCGGCGCCCTGCAGGGGCGCAACCGGGATCTGGGCTTCGACCCCGAGCTCCTCTACGTCGCGGCCATGTTCCACGACCTGGGCCTGGGTGAGCCCTTCCACGACAGCGGGCGGCGTTTCGAGGTCGACAGCGCCGACGAGGCCCGCCGTTTCCTGCGGGAGCGCCAGGTGCCCGAGGACGGCGTCCGCCGGGTGTGGACCGCGATCGCCCTGCACACCACCCCGGGCATCCCCGAGTTCATGGAGCCGGAGGTGGCACTGGTGACGGCGGGGGTGGAGTACGACGTGCTGGGCATCGGCTACCACGACATCAGTGAGGCCGACCGGGCGGCGATCGTGGCCCTGCACCCGCGCCCCGACTTCAAGCGGCACATCCTCGACGCCTTCACCGAGGGGATCCGGCACAAGCCGCAGACCACGTTCGGCAATGTGAAGGCCGACGTGCTCGCCCACTACGTTCCCGGTTTCGTGCGCGGGGACTTCGTGCGCACCATCCTGGACTCTCCGTGGGCCGAGTAGCCTCGCGACGGCGGGCGGACCACGTGGTCGCGGTGGTGGCCTTCGACGGTGTGCAACTGCTGGACGTCACCGGTCCCGCCGAGGTCCTCACCACGGCGAACGGTTTCGGCGCCCGTTACGCGGTACGGGTCGTCTCCCCGTCCGGAGCGGACGTGCGCACCTCCTCCGGGGTGCGGATCGGGGTGGACGGAGCCCTGGAGAGCCTGCCCGCGCGGCTGGGCACGGTCGTCGTCCCCGGCCGCCACGACTGGCGGCGGGCCGTGGCCGACCAGGATCTGCTCGCCCTGGTCACGGAGCTCACCCGCCGCTCGGCGCGGGTCACCTCGGTGTGCGCCGGGGCCTTCGTGCTGGCGCAGACGGGAGTGCTCGACGGACGGCGTGCCGCCACCCACTGGCGGCTCGCCGCGCAGCTGGCGGCCGCCTATCCCCGGGTGAGGGTCGAGCCGGACCCGGTGTTCGTCAGGGACGGCCACGTCGTCACCTCCGCCGGCGTCACCGCGGGCATCGACCTGGCACTGTCCCTGGTCGAGGCCGACCACGGGTCCGGTCTCGCGCGCGACGTCGCCCGCGAGCTGGTCGTCTTCATGGCCCGCCCCGGAGGGCAGTCCCAGTTCAGCGCCCGTCTGACCCCGCGGGAGGCGGCGCATCCGGTGCTGCGGCTCGTGATGGACGCCGTCGTGGCCGACCCGGCCGCCCCGCACAGCCTGGAGTCCCTGGCCCGTGACGCCGGTGTCAGCGCCCGCCACCTCAGCAGGCTCTTCCGCCGCGAGACGGGGACGACCTTGGGGCACTACCTCGAGTCGGTACGGCTGGAGGCCGCCCAGGCTCTCCTCGAAGCGGGGAACAACCCCGTGGAGAGGGTGGCCGAGGAGTCCGGCTTCGGGTCCGCGGAGACCATGCGCCGCGTCTTCCAGCACACCCTGGGCGTCGCCCCGACCACCTACCGGGCACGCTTTCGCACCACCACCGCCGTGACCCGCGCGGCCGTGCCGGGGCACCTCGTGCATCAATCGGATCAAGGAGTGGCGCGGCCTGGCCTTCCGCTTCGACAAGACCCCTGAAAGCTACCTTGCGGGTCTGCATCTCCGCGGAGCCCTTTTATGGATCCGAAGCCTTCAACACCTCCGAAGATCCGAAGTCCGTACAGGCCCTAGAGGGATCGGCAGCTGGCGCAGCGTCGGCATGACCAAGCCGAGCTGGACGCCCAGTACGTCGGAGTCCACCGTGTCGAGCGGTATGAGCGCGACTGCCCCGAGCCTGGCACAGCGAAGGGCAGAGTAGACGTCATTCATGGACGCTCTCGTGTCCTGACCGCTCCTGCCGCCAAGGAGACGCGCCAGGAGGTTTACACTCCGCCGCGTTCGCATGCGGTATGTGTCTAGGGCTGTCCTGCGAGGGGAATGTCGCTGTGCTCGGCCCACGACTTGATCGCAGGCCAGTCTCCCGCCCACTGGTCGCGATTGATGGTTCCACCCCGTTGGATCTGTGGAATCTCGACCACCCCGAACAGGGGATGGTGATCCCGCGGCGTGGGGGTCCGGTCGATCACCGTCGGGGTCCACCGCGTGAGGACGGAACGGTGCCGAGCCAGGGCGACGCGGCTCGCGGTCCGGCCACCGGCCGTGGAACGTTTCAACCGGTTCGAATTGCTTGATCAGCTCATCTGGTCTGATCGACCGGCCACTCGGTGCCGGTGTCCGTCCCCGGTTCCGGCCCGGGGTTCGCCCTCGGTTCCGGCCTGGGTTTGTCCGGTACGACGACGAGACTGACGATGCGACGGGTGCGGCCGTCGCCCTCGGCGTGGCTGACCCGTGCGAGGACCGCGCGCTCGATCTCCTCGACCATCACGGCGAACTCGTCTTCGGTCAGGCACACCGCCGCCTGCCGGTAGACCACGCCGTCCGAGACGGGATCGGCGTCCTCGTGGGCGAGGTAGCGACCGAAATCCGCCATCAACGATGCCGCGAAGGTGGTGAACGCCCGCTGGTGGTCCTCCCGCGTCATCGCCGCCCGTGCCGCGGGGTCGACCACCGCTTGCTTGGGGCGTATCCGGTAGCTGCGCTCCACCGTGCCGCGCACCCGTCTCTCGTCCACCACCTCCAGCACGCCCGCGTCGGTCAGCACGGCGATGTGCCGGTACATCGTCGCCGGCGCGATGTCGGGGAGGCGCTCGCGCAGCTGCGCGGTGGTCATCGGGTCGGTGTCGAAAAGCGTTTGCAGGATGCGCATCCGGACGGGGTGCAGGAGAAGGTCCGCGGTTGACATGGACCTATTTTCTCATATGAGATAATGTTCTCAAAGTTGATAACAATGAGAGGCGGGACATGCGCGACGTCGACATGACGGTTACCGCGGACGACGGACTGTCCCTGGCCGGCACGCTGACCCTGCCCGCGGGCCCCGGCCCGCACCCGGCCGTCCTGCTGCTGCACGGATCCGGGCGGCTGGACCGCGACGCCAACACCGGCCGGCTCCGCATGGAGCTCGGACCGCCGCTGGCCGCCGCGCTCGCCAAGGACGGGATCGCCACACTGCGCTACGACCGGCGCGGCGTCGGCGCCACCTCCGGCGACTGGCGCGCGACCGGATTCACCGACAACCGGCACGACGCCGCCGCCGCACTACGCGCCCTGGCCGGGCGGCCCGGCATCCGGGCGGACGCCATCGGCCTGGTCGGGCACAGCGAGGGCGCCGTCCACGCCATGTCCCTCGGCACGCACCCGGGGGTCGGCGCGGTGGTGCTGCTGGCCGGGTTCGCCCGCCCGGGTGAGGACGCCCTGCGCTGGCAGGCCGGGATGATCGCCCGCGGCCTCCCCGCGCCGATGCGGCCGCTGCTGCCGGTCCTGCGGGCCCTGGCCGCCCGGCACCTGGCTCAGATCAGGACGAGCAGCGCGGACGTGGCCCGCTTCGCCGGGATGCCGGTGAACGCCCGGTGGATGCGGGAGATGCTCGACCACGACCCGCGCCCGGACCTGGCGAACATCCGGGTCCCCGTCCTGGCGATCACCGGCGGCAAGGACATCCAGGTCGACCCGGCGGACCTGGACGAGATCCGCAGGCTGGTGCCCGGTGAGGTCGAGGTCCAGCGGATCCCCGACCTCACCCACCTGCTGCGCCGTGACCTCGGCCGTCCGTCGGTGCGCTCCTATCCCCGGCTGCTGCGTCGGCCGGTCGACGCCGACCTGCTCGCGCGGGTGGCCGGCTGGCTCGCCCGCCGGCTCCGGGAAACGTCCGGGAAGAGCGACGAGGACCGGGAGAATCCATCCGCTTCGGGGCGCGAATCTCCCGGTGAGACAGAAAATTCCCTGGTCAAGAGCCCCTAGCCCTGCCATTTAAGGCCATTCCACGGCATTCCGGCCCTTCTGGTCGGCACGGCCGGTCAGGTGCCGGCTGGGCGTCGCGTCCGGTCGGCGCACGTGTTCTCGTCGCTCCCGGGCTCGCTGCCCGCCGCGCCGTTCCGCGTCGTTCCGCGTTGTTTCACGCCGTTCCGTGTCGTTCCGCGCCGGCCGTCGAGAACGCTCGATCGCGGTTTCCTCTCCTCCCCGCGGCAGGAACCAGAGATTCCTCCCCGTGACACCCGTGAAAGGGAAAAGCATGACCACCGCACCCCCCGCCCGCCGGCAGAACGGCCTCGCTCTCTTCTGGATCGTCACGTTCGTGACGAGCTGGGCTTTCTGGCTCACCGCGATCATGCTCGGTGGGTCGGCGATGAGTTTCCCCACCGTCGTCCCCCACCTGCTCGCCGGCTTCGGCCCCATGATCGGCGCGATCGTGATCCGGGCGCGCCGCGCCCGGCGCCGTCAGCCCGTCCCCGCTCACACGGTGCGGCTCCGGCTGAGCACGCGGCTGTTCTGGGTGCCGCCCCTGCTGGTGACGGCGTCGGCGACCGTGGTGGGAGCCGCGCTGCTCGCGTACCTCCTGGGGGGTCCCGAGGTGAGCCTGACGGCGGGGCAGCATCTGGTCGCGACCATCGGCGGACCCGTGCCGTTCCTCATCAGCATGCTGATCGCCGGCCCGTTGTCCGAGGAGCCCGGTTGGCGTGGCACGGCGTACCCGCGTCTGCGCGCGTCGTTGAGCCGCCTTCAGACGGGCCTGCTGCTGGGTGTCGTCTGGGCGGTGTGGCATCTGCCGCTGTTCTTCGTCCCCGGGACCGTCCAGGCCGGATTCGGGCTGTTCAGCTGGAGCGGGCTGCTGTTCACGATCAGCGTCATCCCGATGGCGCTGCTGACCGGCTACGCCTACGAGCGTGCCGGGGTCGCGGCGTCGATCGCGGTCCACTTCGGCGTCAACGCGACGATGGCGTTGCTGAGCGTCAGCTCGCCCCTGACGATGGCGTCCGTCGTGGCGGTGCAGATCGTCGTCGCGATCGCGCTGCTCGCCTCGCGGCGTGGCCGCGACGACAACCCGCCGGTTGACGCGGACCCTCAGCCGCACCGGGCCGACACCGACGCGCCGTACCAGACCGGCCGGACCCGCGGTTGATCGGTCCGGGTTGGATCGGCCCGGAGCGTCTGCCGGGTCAGCTCCCGCGACCGCGTCCCGTGGCTGTCGGAAACAGACATCGGAGACGGACGAGCCCGGCGGACCGGCAGGCCGGTTCCCGCCGGGCCCGGTGCGAAGGTGTCCGGGTCCCCCGCGTGCCGGGGAACCCGGGCGCCTTCGCCACCTGGCAGCGGGGCGGGGCCTAACGGGTCGTTCGCCACACGTCGGCCACCCGCTCGGCCGCCTTGGCCGCCTTGGCCGCCTGGGCTCGGCCGGCGCGGGCGGCGGCGGGACGGCGGGCCGGGTCGAGCATGTTCCACGAGCTCGACACCGCTCGCCGCGTCGAACGTCACGAACTCTCCCGACTCCGCCTCCACGCTGGTGATCACCAGTCTGCGCTCCGGCCAGGTGTGGACACCTCCGAGCCACCGCACGATCTCCGCCCGCCGTTCGGCCTCCGAGGGGGTCCTGACGGCGAGCCATCCTGCCCATCCGTACCCGGAACTCCGCCGGATCGCGGGCCCGGATCGCGGCCCACACCAGCCGGGGCAGGTACAGGCGGGTAACGCGCGGCTTCGCCTCCCCGCCGGGGGCTTCAGCTGGGCCGCGTACCGCTGCTCCAGATCGAGGCCCGCCAGGAGCTGCACGCCCACGACGGCGCGAAACTGCGGACTGTCTCCGGCTTGGCCCGCGGTCAGCACGAACGACAGCGGACGGCAGTGCCGATCAGCCGACAGGTGGACCTTGCTGCTCAGCCCGCCCCGGGAGCGGCCCAGCCTGGCTGCCGTCAGCCGGATGCGGCGCCGTCGTCGTAACCGCCGGCGTTCGCCTTCACCTTCGTCTCCGCCGGGTTCGCCGTTGTGGGAGTTTTACCCCTTTGGCGTAGCCCCCTTTTCCTGCTCGGCGGCCTTCTCCAGCGCCTTGACCAGCTCAGCGTCCAAGACCATTCCGGCGGCGTGGTGGTGGGCGCGGGCGCTGGTGGAGTCCACGCTGACCAGGTCAAGGTCGGCCTGCCCACGCGCAACGTCCTCAGCGATCATGGTCTGCATCAGTTGCTCGAAGACGCCGGCCATCGCCCAGGAGCGGAACCGGTCATAAACGGTGGACCACGGCCCGTACTCGACCGGCAGATCCCGCCACGGGCTGCCGGTACGAAACCGCCACATCACGGCGTTGAACTGCTGCCGCAAGTCCGGGATCGGGCCGCGCTCACCCAAGGGCAGGTGAGGATCGGTCAAGCACCATTCCTCATCGGTGAGCTCTCCACGCGCCATGGCGATGGCCTACCAGGACGGCAAGCCACCGCGCAGGCGAATCCCTCTGATCTCAACTCCGTACAGGCCCTAGGTCTGCCGGCGGGCGGCGCCGGGCTGTGGAGCGGGAGCCTCCGCGCGCCGTGCTCACGGAAGGCGCGCAGGCTCGTGGCGAGCGGCTCGGCCGCGACCGCGGCGCGGTCGCGGCGTCGGCGTGCGGGCGGTCCAGGACGACGGGGTGATCGCTGGTGGACTGCCCGCGCCACAGCGGTCACTTCTTGTCGTAGGTGAGGATGACCGTGCCGTTCTCGAGGGTGCGGGTACCCGTGAGCTCGAAGTGGGTGGGGGAGAAGTCGGTGGTGAACAGGGGGATCCCGGCTCCGGCGACCACCGGGTAGAGCTTGATGACGAGCCTGTCGATCTCCGGGAGCAGGGTGCCCGCCAGCCGGGCGCCGCCCGTCAGGTAGACGTCCTTGCCGTCCTCGGCCTTCAGCCGGCGGATCCTGCCGACCACGTCGGTGGAGATGATCTCAACCGCGGGGTCCAGGGTCTCTTTCATGCTTTCGGAGACCACGTACTGGCGCAGGTGGGCGTACGGGCTGGTGACCCCGATCTCCAGGGCGGGCTCGTAGGTGACGCGCCCCTGCACGCCGACGTCGAAGTTCCGGTTGGGACCGTGCACGCCGAGTTGCTCGCGCAGGTGCGTCGGCAGGGTGTCGGGATAGTCCTCGACGATGAAGTCGATGACGTCCTGCGTCACCGGGAAGAAGTCGGCGCTCCCGTCGGGGGCGGCGATGCGGCCGTCGATGGTCATGCCGATGTAGTAAACGAGCTTTCGCATATCTGGTCCTATTCACGGTCTTTATTTGGTTTCAAGCGGGATGGTGTGAAGCGGTGGCGTCCTGGAGCCGGCCGCGCCGGGCTACCGGTTGCCGCCGGGCTTGGGCAGGGACCTGGGCCGCGGTACCGAGCGCGGTCGGGGATTCGGCCGTAGGTGACCCGGCTTGGTCTGGGGGAAGGCGCGTGAGGCCGGGTCGGCTGTCCATGAGGGAGCGGCGGCGGACGGCGTGGTGAAGCCGGTCAGGGTGTTGAGCCGAACTCGCATCTCTGCGTTCCTCTCGATTGGTGCTTTCGGTGTAGTACTCTGTCTGTAGTGGTTGAACCGTAGTACTATGATTGCAGTGGTGTCAACATCGATTCCAGGAGAGATCGCAATGCGGCAGAATCCGGCACGACGGGCGGCGCTCCTCGACGCGGCCATCGAGGTCCTGGCCCGCGAGGGCGCGCGCGGACTGACCTTCCGCGCCGTCGACGTCGAGGCGCGGGTGCCCAACGGCACGGCTTCCAACTACTTCGACAACCGCGACGATCTCCTCACCCAGGTCGGCCACCGCTTCTACGAGCGGCTGGAGCCCGACCCGGGGGTGATGGCCGCCGTCCTGGAGGGTCCGCGTGACCGCGACCGGGTCACCGAGCTCATGCACGACCTGGTGGACCGCGTCAGCCACTTCCGTTCCGGATACCTGGCACTGCTGGAACTTCGCCTGGAGGCCACCCGCCGCCCGGAACTGCGCCGCCTGCTCACCGAACGCATCCGTGCCGACGTCGAGGCCAACATCAGCCACCACACCCAGGCCGGCCTGCCCGGCGACGCGACCACCGTGGTCCTGCTCTACCTGGCGCTGAACTGGCTGATCCTGGAACGGCTCACGCTGCCCGACATCTTTCCCGAGGACCAGATCCACACCCTGGTCACCGACGTGGTCGAACGCATCCTGCCCGGCCCCCGACGCGCGACCTGACGCACGCGTCCCGGGCGATCTCCCGGTCGGCGGCAGGGACCACCGCCGCCGGAAAACCGTTTGAGCCTTCTTCCCGCGTTGCCGTAGGTTGCCTGCGACCGCGCCGCAGTGAGGACAGAGGACAAACCGCGTGACCCCGCCTGCTCTTTAGACCTGACACCTTCTTCCGCTCACCTTCAAGCCGGCCCTTCCGTCGGCTCTGCCGGGTTGCCCGTGCGCGCCCGGCCATACAGCGTTTGAGGCCGCGCGCAATCGGCCTCGTGTCAGGTCTAGAGAGATCATGTCTTCACAACCTCATATCGTGCTGCCCTGGGTCGTTCGCCGGACCAGGCTGCCTCTGCTGTCGTTGCGGTGCGTGGACTGCCGGTCGGAGTCGGCCACCACCGGCGAGGGCAGGTTCCGCGTCAACGCCAACGGCAACCTGCTGGACGTGTGGCTGCTGGTCCGCTGCGTGTTCTGCGATCGGACGAGCAAGCTCACCGTGCACGAGCGAGCGCCGGTCAGATCCCTCGATCCGGCCGAGCTCGACGGCTATCACGCCAACGATCCGGAGCTGGTGGCGTCCAGGCTGCTGGATCCGCTGCTCGCCCGGCGCAACCGCTTCACCCTGGACTGGAAGGGGGCCTGGCGGCTGGACACCCCGCAGGCATGGCTCGACGAGGCGTGGCCGGTCCACGTGGAGGTCGTCTTCGAGGATCCGGTCCCGGTGCGCCCGGATTGGCTCATCGCACGCGGACTCGGCTTCAGCAGGAACGAGGTGCGGCGCCGGATCAAGTGCGACACTTCGTTGCGCCGTCCGACGAGCACCGGGTTCACCTTCACCGTGATGGCCGGGGACTAGCGGGCACGTAGCCGCGGCGCGCGTTCCTCGAGCGTCCGTGCGCGACACGCCTCGTCCGGCGGCGGCTCCGGTGGCAGAAAGTCGCCCAGGGCGGCCACGGTGTGCGCGGAGCGGGCCGGCGTGGCCCGCTCCGCCGCGGCCTTCGTCGCCGGCTCCACGACGGCACCGCAGACGGCCGCTCATGCACGTGATATCGGACCATGTATCACGTGCATGAGCGGTAGCCGATCATGGCGGAGCAGGCGATCCGGCCCCGAAGCAGGTGCGCGGCTGAGCGGAGCAAGGACGTCGCGCGGTGCCCGCGAGGCGTGATGGAAAGGGCACGGTGTGCGGCGGGTCAGCCTTCCACGCCGGTCTCCTCGTGCGGGGTGCCGACGGGTTTGGACTCCGGGGAGCCACGCTGGCGCAGGTAGACCGA